>NZ_JALAAB010000003.1:0-321104 GCF_037546705.1 Vibrio sp. 2-Bac 85
GCTTCTTGGGCAGCCAAATCTTGCTTTGGGTGCTTCGAACGAGAAGTTATCCAAACGATACCTAGCTCTTTCATTAAACGGTAAATATTTCTTACACAGTAATTTACATTAAAGGTTTCTTGGATATATTTTTGAATGTCTTTACCCATTAAACGACCTCCCTGCGCTTTGACAGCATGACTTATTACGTATTCTTTTAATTGAGCTTTTTGCTCATTACTTAAACGAGAAGGCTGACCAGTAGCTTGCTTTAATGCTAACGCATCAAATCCACCCGATAGATATTTTGTTATCCATTCGTTAACTAATCGACGACTTACATTCAATATCTTAGCAATGGATGTTCTAGAGTGACCATCATGGAACTTTTGCACAGCCAAATAGCGCAGTTTAAGGCTAGCATTATTTGTGTATGGAATTTTTATTTTAGAAATATTATTCATATGATAATCGAGCAATTAATGGTGAATGAATAATACCACATTAGATCACCAATTAAATTCCTTTGGTATTATACACTGTTGGCGGAGTGGATGGAATTTGAATACGTGAACTCTGGCGAGACAGGTCGCGTGCTCTAATAAAGAGTTAACCAACTGAACTACTGCAGATGAGAGTATATGAATATTTTTAGTGAAATTTGATAGATTTTTTAGGAAGTAACTTTTATACACTGTTGGCGGAGTGGACGAGATTTGAATACGTGAACCCTGACGAGATAGGCCGCGTGCTCTAATAAAGAGTCAACCAACTGAGCTATTACTCATTAGAGTAATAATAGTTTAATTTTCTATGGGATTTTTTGTTTAAGAATTAATTATTAGAATTTATCTGGAAATAACTTTTATACACTGTTGGCGGAGTGGACGGGACTCGAACCCGCGACCCCCGGCGTGACAGGCCGGTATTCTAACCAACTGAACTACCACTCCTCCGAGTGTATAACAGTTTTGTCTCTTTACGGTGTTAACCGCCGGCGTGACAGGCCGCTTATATTAGACAAGAGTCTAACCAACTGAACTAGCACTCTTCCGAGTGTATAACAGTTTTACCACTTTATTTTAAATCGTTGTGATCTCGATTAAACACACTGTTGGCGGAGTGGACGGGACTCGAACCCGCGACCCCCGGCGTGACAGGCCGGTATTCTAACCAACTGAACTACCACTCCACGAGTGTGTTACAGTTATTTCTTTATAAATTAATACTGGTGAAATAAACCATTTAGCTTTCATATAATACTGTTGGCGGAGTGGACGGGACTCGAACCCGCGACCCCCGGCGTGACAGGCCGGTATTCTAACCAACTGAACTACCACTCCACTGGAGTATTACAGTTCAAGCTTTTGATAATTATCTATTACATTTGCAAGCAAATGAGTTGGCGGAGTGGACGGGACTCGAACCCGCGACCCCCGGCGTGACAGGCCGGTATTCTAACCAACTGAACTACCACTCCACGTGACAATCATCAGTTCAACTTTAGATTTTGCTAGATAGTATTGCCAACCTTAAATTTATAAAACTGAATTTATAAAAAAATGTTGGCGGAGTGGACGGGACTCGAACCCGCGACCCCCGGCGTGACAGGCCGGTATTCTAACCAACTGAACTACCACTCCAGCAAAATCAACGTTACATAATATGCAACTCCGTTGAGGCGCAGATAATACGGAGTTGCAGGTACTGAGTCAATAACGAAAAACAAAAAAAACATAATATTTACAAGGTAATTGGTCTAAGTGCTTATTTTATGTTCATAGCGTTTGTTTTTTAGCTTATTTATTTTATTTTTTAGTCGGTTTAGGTTCATCAATGATCAATTCATCTAATGATAATCCATTATCTGCAGCTAGCTTTTTTTGTTTTCTTTTGAGAAAAAACATCACTGCGAGCACTGCTATTACAATTAACAACGCAAATGAGGCTATTAATATCCATAGGTATTGGAATGGTTGCTCTGTTGCTTCACCCGTCGCTTCTGCTCCTGAAATAGTTGCAGTGGCCTCTGAAGTGATCGGTAATAGTGAACTTACCTCTGGGATTTCAGGTGCTGGCGCTATTAATTCAAAGCTTTGATCAGGCAGTTTAAAGTTAATTTCACGACCATCTACCGTGGTTGCAAATACTTTTCCAGCGTAAGTGTAATTACCGTAAGCGAGTGGCAAATCAACGACAAGTGTATTACTTGCTTCTTTTTGGTCTGAGAAGTTTACGATAGATTGTTGTGTTTGTGGATTATCAACACTACTGATCATGGCATCGATGGTAATTGAGCTAGGGACTATTTCAGATTCATCTGCAATTAACGTTAATTGTGCGCTACTCGCATTCTCTGCGGCTGGTTGTATTGTGTAGGTTAATGGTTGCGGAAAGACAACAATGTCTTTGTTCACGTTACGAATAAAAATATTATTTTTAGTCTTAATATTCAGCAAATACCGACCAGGATCTAAGTCCATGAAAAAATCAGTCGTTAGCTCTCCGTCAAAAGGGAATGAATCATAATATTGGCCATCGTCTCTATATAATGAGACTACTTTTTTCAGATCGCTAACAATAGAAACTGTTAACTTTGCATATTTCAAATAATCTTTGTTAGTCATTATCTGCCCATCTTTAATCAAAGATACATGGGATGTCAGATATTCACTATTGTAAATTTTAAGCGGTAATTTATTGATCTTCAATGTAATAGGATTTAATAGCTGAATTCTATTATTCCCATTTAGCATTGCAATAGCTTGCCATGGACCGGGCATCGGGTTTTGAATGGTTATAATATCTTGGCTGTTATTATGGAACCAGGCAACACTTTCTTCAGGGTGGCGGCGAGCAAATAATTTACTGCCATCGGGTTGTACCAACACTGTCTTTTGCGGGCGTTTAGGGTGATTTAAGATAATTGTTACTTGTTCAGTATTAGGGTCAATTCTAAAGCGGTTATCAAGTAGTGGAATGTCATTGGGCGCATAGATCGTATGTGCAAAAGAGCTGACAACAGCCAGCATTAATAATGTAAATACAATCCAACTTTTATTGATTACCGCCACAAGCAGCTCCCTGATTTTTCTACTAAATCCAAACGTGATTCATGCGCTTTTAACTCTTCTTGGTTCGCATGAATAATAGATAAAGGTGATAAATTTTGACGTAAACGTCGACCAGTATCATTTTTACCTGACTCATTATTGGCTAAATTTAAGTCTTTTTGACCACCTGACATTAGTAGATAAACATCTGCTAATATTTCCGCATCTAATAAAGCGCCATGTAATACTCGGTGCTTATTATCAATACCATAACGGTCACATAAAATATCAAGATTATTCCGTTTACCGGGAAACATCTTTTTAGCCATCTCTAATGTATCGGTAACTGTGGCTATTTCTTCAGTAGGTTGTGTCTTTTTATTTAAAAAACGGAATTCTTGATCCATAAAGCCAACATCAAAGGGCGCATTATGGATAACTAAGTCTGCACCTTTAATAAAATCAATGAACCCATCTGCGATTTCCGCAAAGCGAGGTTTATCATATAAAAACTCATCGGTAATTCCATGGACGGCCATCGCTTCCGGATCAATTAACATATCCGGTTGTATATAAACGTGGTAGTGGCGACCGGTTAAGCGACGATTAATAACCTCAACACAACCAATTTCAATAATACGATGCCCTACATAAATGAGACCATCTTTGTTCATACCTGTGGTTTCAGTATCCAGTACAACTTGGCGGGTGAGTTTACTTGTGTTCATAGACATCTCTATTTATAGTTGCTGCGTGTTTAAGCTGAATGTTAGCTTACTAGTCTAACAAATTTATGTGATGGTAATAATGAAAAAAATCCAACTTTATACAGATGGCTCATGTCTTGGTAACCCTGGTCCGGGTGGTTATGGTGCTATTTTAGTTTTTAATGAGCACCGCCGTGAACTCTCTGAAGGTTATGCGAGAACCACTAATAATCGAATGGAGATGCTGGCCTGTGTGAAAGGGTTAGAGAGTTTGACTGAAGTTTGTGAGGTGGATGTAACAACAGATAGCCAATATGTTCGTCAAGGCATTACACAATGGATACATAATTGGAAAAAACGTGGTTGGAAAACAGCAGCTAAAGCGCCAGTAAAAAATGTAGATTTATGGAAAGCGTTAGATGCTGCTCAAGAGAAACACACGGTAAGGTGGCATTGGGTTAAAGGGCATTCAGGACATCCTGAAAATGAACGTTGTGACGATTTAGCGCGAGAAGCCGCAGAGGCTAAACCAACTCAAAAAGATGAAGGTTATGTAGAATAGTATTCACTGCAACTGCGAATAATATTGTTAATCGCGCAAAAGAACTGTTTAGGTGTTTTTTGAGTGAGATTGTTTAGTAGTAACTGGTTGATTATTAATAATTCGTCGTTTAAATTCAAACCCTAATTTGATCGGCGTCATTGGTGTGGTTTGTTTTTTCGCAACCATGAAATAAACGCTACAGAAAAAAGGTAAATAACGACGTCCAAAGTTTCCTAAATGAGTCATGATAGGACCTTTGGGCTGTGCTAATAAACAATCAAAGTACTGTTTTTCTTTTATTTCAAACCCTAAAACATGTAACCAATCGATAACTCGATTAGGTGAAAAGAGGCGCGCGGTATGTTGATCATTAGGTGTTAATAATGTTCGACACCCAAAAAAGCTGTAGGGGTTATAACCACTGATTATCAAGGTACCATCGAGTGTTAAGATGCGATCGATTTCTCTTAATAATTGATGCGGATCGCTAGAAAAATCTAATTCGTGCACTAAAATGCACAGGTCGATGGTGGCGTTTTGAAAAGGTAAATGTTGTAAATCGCTTTGTAAACCAATATCTTCTCCATCCTCTGCGCAATTTATTTGATGGCGAATAGGGCAATTATCGGTTTTTAATTGCGTACTTAGATGCCCTAGTTTTAATAAGTGATAACCAAAGCAATGTGAGATGGCATCCTTAACAAGGTCTTGAGTTTGTGCCTGCAGACGTTGCCCGTTACTTAACTGTAACCAGTCCGTAATTGGAGTTAAGATACGTGATGTTTTTGCTGTTTTCATGTGCCTCCACTCCTAAACTTTAAAGTTGAGAAAAATTATGTTTAGCGTTTTAACTATTGCTGCATTTAATGATAACTATATTTGGCTTATTAAAGATAGTCAAAGCCAGCGCTGTGTTGTGGTCGATCCCGGAGATGCAGCGCCTGTTCTTGAAATTTTAGCTGCACAAGAGTTAGTCATTGAAGCAATTATTATTACTCATCATCACCATGACCATATTGGCGGTGTGAAAGATTTATTATCAGACAACCCTAATATTAAAGTGTTTGCTAAGCAACCTCTGTTTGATCAAGTTAATTTAGTAGGTGAAGATGCTGATGTGAGTTTTTTTGATGACAGGCTAACCTTTAAAGTATGGCAAGTGCCTGGACACACCTTGGATCATATTGTTTATTTTAATGATCAAATGTTATTTTGCGGTGATACTTTATTTTCAGCTGGCTGTGGGCGAGTATTTGAAGGCTCACATCAACAAATGTACAGCGCATTATCACGTTTAAGTACGTTGAATGATGAGACTAAAGTATATTGTGCTCATGAATATACGCAGAATAATCTTATTTTTGCTCTGCAGGTTGACCCAACCAACAATGATTTGCTCGCTTATATTAAACAAGTAAGTAAATTACGTCAGCAGGGACTGCCTTCTATTCCAACTACGATCAAGTGTGAGAAAGCGATTAATCCTTTTTTACGTACTTCCGATACTGCATTAGTTAATAATCTACAAAACTTACTTGCAAAACCTATTGAGGCTGGATTGCCATGCTTTGCAGCATTACGTATTTACAAAGATAACTTTTGATCGTTTATTAGATTCTAATATTGGCTCAATTTAAAAGTAGGTACGGCTGCATTTGTACCTATCTGGTTTACTTTTTATCAATGGCTCGACTATGAAACTATTTTTTCCTTTATTTTTTATTTTATTATTGAGCGCTTGTCAAAGTACTTCCTTTCAAACCGCCAATTTCCCAGAAGAAACCATCTTCAATCAAGAACGAAATGAATTGGAAGAGCAAGATGATGAAGAAGGATTAACTAATCTTGTTGAAATTGAAAGCAGCCAAGTAATAGAGGGGCTATCAAAAAAGCATTATGATAATTTGTGGCTTAAATTAGCGGAAGGTTTTGATTTTGAAGTGCCTGATAACTCTCGAATAGCAATACAGCGTGATTATTATCTTCGCCACCCTAAATATTTACAACAAGTTTCAAAGCGTGCTGAGCCATTTTTATGGTTGATCGTCGAACAAATTGAAGCCAATAATTTACCATTCGAATTGGCTTTGTTGCCGGTTGTTGAAAGTACTTTTGACCCCTATGCATACTCCTATGCTGGCGCTTCTGGTTTGTGGCAATTTATGCCAATTTCCGGGGCGCGTTTTGGTTTACGTCAGGATTGGTGGTATGACGGACGCCGTGATGTATATGCTTCGACGCGTGGTGCTTTGCGATATATGCAAATTTTACATCGTTATTTAGGTAATGATTGGTTGTATGCTTTTGCGGCTTATAATTCTGGTGAAGGCAGAGTGGAGCGTGCTATTTCCAAAAACAGAAAAGCAGGCATGCCGGTTGATTATTGGAATTTAGATTTACCTAAGGAAACAGAAAAATATGTGCCTAAATTTTTGGCCTTAGTAGATATTCTCAGAAACCATGAAAAATACGATATCGACCTACCTTTTATTCCTAATAAACAGGCATTAACTTATGTTGATATTGGATCACAAATCGACCTTTCCTATGCTGCTGAATTAGCCGAATTAAGTCTTGCAGAGGTTCAACTGTTAAATCCTGCATTCAATCACTGGGCGACCTCACCTGATGGGCCTCATAAATTACTATTGCCAAGTGTTGTGGCAAAAGAGTTTTCTAATAAACTGGCCAAAGTTGATAAAAATAAGCGTATTCGGTGGGATCGTTACCGCGTTAAATCCGGTGATAGCCTGAGTATGATTGCGCAAAGGAATAAAACAACAACGAGTGTATTAAAACAAATCAATGATTTAAACAGCTCTTTTATCAAAATTGGACAACCTCTTTTAATCCCTATCGCTAGTGCTTCGCAACAACAATATTTATCTTTACAGGCAAAACGTTTACAAGATCAAGAATCTAGTCAACAGCTCACTAAGAAAAAAGTGACTCATAAAGTCATTGAAGGAGATACGCTTTGGGATATCAGCCGTCGATATAAAGTAACCTCTCAGCAAATAGCTAAGTGGAATGGTTTAAAAGTGAAACAAACACTCCGTTTGGGGCAAACGTTAAAGATTTGGAAAGCATCTTCTGTTAATACTTTTGCTAATACTAAAAAAATTACGCGCCATGTTACCTATCATGTACGGACAGGTGATTCTCTAGGCGGGATTGCTAATAAATTCAATGTTAAAACTGCTGATTTGGTACGTTGGAATAATATTAAAAATAGCAGAATGATTAAGCCTGGGCAGAAAATAAAAGTGTATGTTGATGTGAAAAAGTCGGATACCTAATTATTTACAGGGTAATTATCAAGTCTACAATCGCTTGTCATCTTCAGTGCTCGTATTACATTTTAATCGTTGCTGTTTGATATCTTATGGGTAACTACATAGCTACTTAAGTAATTAGTACCTAACATTTAACAAATAAGAACCTGCAAGCCATAAGACGAGCAGGATTTAGGTATGAGTAGAAGATTAAAAGGGGTGGTTGTAAAACAAACAATTAAACTTTGCTCAACCCGTCAACCGCTTTAGATACCTTTTGCGCTCCGGATTGAACATCATGCATTATTGCTTCCATTGCACTTATTTGAGCTCGATTTTTTTCAACAAACTCTGAAACCGAATGAATACCATCTTGGACATTTTTAGTGACGTCTTGATTATTCGCCACAACATCTGATATTTCTTTCGTTGACTCTGTTGTTCTAGACGCAAGCTGCCTGACCTCATCGGCAACCACTGCAAAACCACGGCCTTGTTCTCCTGCTCGTGCTGCTTCTATAGCCGCATTTAATGCTAATAAGTTAGTTTGATCTGCAATACTTTTGATTGTTGATACAATTGCTTGAATGTTATCCGATTGCTCACTTAGTAGGTTAATCTGCTGAGTGGCTTTATCGGTGAGTTCGGAAATATCTGCTGAGGTTTTGACTGACGATATTAGCATTGTTGATGCTTTCTCAATCATGTCCATAGTCGCTAACGAGGTGTCATGGGCGATGGTTGACGCTTCTCTTACTGATGCTTCACGCTCAATGTTATGTGTTATATCACTCGCGAATTTGATGACCTTAATTACGTGATTATTATCATCGAGAATAGGATTGTAAGTTGCTTCTAACCATAGGTCGTTACCGTAAGCGTCTTTTCTTAAAAACTGCCCACTTTTGAAGTTATTTTGTTGTAAATCTTCCCAAAAAGTAGGGTTTTCTTTGTAAAATGAGTCTTCACAAAATAGGCGGTGATGTTTGCCTTGAATACTTTTTAGATCATAACGAACTGCAGATAAAAAATTGTTATTAGCAGTAATAATATGCCCTTCAGGTGTAAATTCTATAATCGCTTGTGATTTATCAAGAGCATTAAATACCGCTTCTTTAGCTAATGAAGCTATTTTCTTTTCAGTAACATCTGCTGCAATTTTCATTACTTTAGTGACTTTTCCATCTTCTGTAATAGGAAAGTAAGTCGCTTCTAACCAGATTATATTGCCACTTTTATGCTTACGCATGAAAGTGCCTTTATTAGAGTGACCTTGTCGAAGTGACTGCCAAAATGAGGCATATTGTTCAGATTTGATATATTGAGAAAGGCACATAACAGAGTGATGCTCGCCAACAATTTCTTCTTTTTGGTATCCAGTTACATTTAAAAATAAAGGGTTAGCATCAATAATTTGGCCATCAGGAGTGAATTCGATGGTTGCTACGCTGTGCTTTATTGAATCTACAATAGAGTTAGCTGTTTTAAGCATCAATTTATGATCGCTTAACTCATTTTTTATATGCTTATTAAACATTTATTTCCATCCTATGGCTTTATCTGAGTATGATTAAACTATTGATGCACTATTGATGCACTATTGATGCACTATTGATGCACTATTGATATTAGAGACATTATTGATTATTAAGTGTTATCTGAAGAACTGTAAAAGTAGTCTAAAAAATGAATTAAACAAGATGTTATGTTTAGTATTAGATATGTTTGATATTTTAAAAAATTATATTTGTATTTCAATAGCATGAGAAACTTTGTATTAGTGAATAGCTAGCATTCTTAACGAAGAAGTAAGCAAAAGTCTGCTATGTTCCATTTATTTTAAAACTAGCTTGAGTATATTTAAAAAATAATTAGGTGATTGATAATTAGAGTTACTTCAGGTTGTAATAGGATCTTAATCGCCTGAAATGCTCGTTAGGATATTATATCTTTAGACAGTAGATTATGGATGTCTTTGATATACGTATAAGCAAGGTTTGCTTTCCATTTACCATAAAAGCTATAATTGATTTATTTCAACAATTTAAGACCTATTTTTGATTTAATAGATTTTATTTTACGCATATTTATCAGGGCCAGAGAAGATATAGATGGAACTAAATCTTGTTGTAAGCGATATACATTGGTTGAATAGTAGCGTTGAAATTGCGCTGGCAGTCATTATTTTATTTAAAGTCAAATTGTTAAGAGTGAAACTCAGTCTCTTCGCTTGCGCTGTTGTTTCTGTGATTTGGCATGGCGCAGTTCCTGATACTATTTCTGCAGGTTCCCTATCTTGGGGGTTTTTCTTAATTGAGTCTTTACGATACCTTGCTTGGGTGATTGTATTACTTTATTTATTGATGTTAGCGAGGGGAACAAAACTCCCTAATATATGGGCATATGGCTTGTATGGCACATTGTTAATCACCTTAACGCTGTTCATTTATAACATTAATAATACTGCGCTCTTTCCTTCACCTATTTTAGCGCTTTACTTTAAAATAATGCTGAGTTTATTCGGCTTTGTGGTTTGTGAGCAATTGATTAGAAGCGATCATTCTAGTCGAATGACAAAATTAGTTGCGTTAGTTGCATTTATTATTTTTTCCTACGATATAGTAGTGTTTTCACTGCTGTTACTCGATAGCGACCTTGATCAGTCTTTATGGCAAGCAAGGGCTGTGATTAGCTCTGTCACTTCTTTATTATTAGCCCTCAGTATTATATTTTATGCGGATCAATTAAAGGAAAGTAGTCGTTTCCAGTTGTCAAATAGTGTCATTCTTTTTAATACGAGTTTGACCTTGGTAGGTGTATTTTTAATCTCGATTGCTTTATTTTCTTCGGCACTAGACTACTTTAATATTAGTTGGTTAAGCGCCTCTAAAGTCATGTTATACGTTTTATCTGTCTTTTCTATTGCTGCACTTTCACTTTCAGAGAAAATACGTGAGGGATTTGTTGTTTGGACAAGTAAACATTTCTTTGCCCATAAATATGATTATAAAAAACAATGGATAAAACTAGATCTTCTGCTTTCTCAGCAACATAAAAGTCAGAATTGTTACGATGTATCATTACACGCATTAAATCAGTTATTTAATTGTGATGCAGGTGGAATTTGGGTTAAAGGTCAACAATTTTATACGTGTGTTGCTACTGCTAAATTACAATTTAGTGGACGTTTGCCGATAGAGTCTATATATAGCAATTTTATTCAAAAATTAGAGCAAGAAGAATGGGTTTACCAGGCTAACAAATTTGCTAATAAGTACGATGCACAATACAACAATGATTTACCTGACTGGATAGCAACGGTACAAAATACTTGGATCGTGCTACCACTCAATGCAGCATCGGGTTTAGTTGGTTTTGCGGTGCTTTGCAAAACAAAATTAAATGAAAATGAGAAACTAACCTGGGAAGATCTAGATTTATTAAAGCTAACGGGGCGACAAGTTGCCACCTATATTAATCAAGAGCAAGCGGCAGAAAAGTTAGTTCAAAACCAACAATTTGACATGTTTAATAAAGTCTCGGCCTTTGCCATTCATGACATTAAAAACTTAATCGCGCAGCAAGGTCTGGTGGTTAAAAATGCAGAAAAATATAAACATCACCCTGAATTTGTGGATGATGTTATTGCTACAATTGCTAATTCTGTGAAAAAAATGGATCAGTTATTAAAGAAATTAAAAGGCAGTGACGAGTTAAAAACGATTAATTTACATGAGTTATTAGCTCAAGCTGTAGCAATGAATATGAATGACTTCCCACAACCTAAACTAACCAAAACTTGCTTAGATGCAGAGGTTAAAGGGGATAGAGACAAGTTATTGATGGCTATTAACCACCTTATCAAAAATGCTCAGGATGCAACTGAAAATGAGGGGAGTGTAGAATTATTGTTAAATTGTAAAGATGATCAAATCTGGTTAGATATTATCGATACTGGTACAGGTATGGACCAAAATTTTATTAAGAATGATTTATTTCAACCTTTTAATAGTACCAAGCAGGATCAAGGGATGGGCATAGGCGCTTATCAAATACGTGAAATCATACATTCATTAAAAGGAGAGTTAATTGTCGAAAGTACACCACAGGTCGGTAGCAAGTTTTCTATCTATTTGCCTATGGCAAGTTAACGGCATTAACATTTTTATAAGATAAATATGATTTGTTTTAAGTAATTAGGGTAATCTCCTAATAACGTAATTGGGTTTAAACTAGCATTTACACTTAAATTAAAAAAGAGAGAAAAATATGAATAAATATCTACTAGCGCTTCTCTGTACTGTGATGATAAGCGGATGTGCAAAAACAGTTGTTTTACATGAAGAACCTTATTCGGATAAAGTGAAATTTTCAGAATATAAAATAGGTAATAACGACCAGTTGTTAATCAGTGTTTGGAAGAACCAAGATCTTTCTGTCACTGTTCCTGTTCGCCCTGATGGCAAAATTTCAATGCCTTTAGTGGGTGATGCTCAAGCACAAGGGTTAACACCTGAAGTGTTAGCGTCAGAGCTTGCTGATAAATTAAGTAAATTTATCCGTGCCCCTAACGTAACTGTTATTGTACTCGGTGCTAATAGTGCTTCTTATTCAAGTCGTGTACGTATTACAGGTGCAGTTAACGGCCCATTATCGATCCCTTATTACACGGATTTAAATGTTTTAGATTTAGTGTTGGAAGCTGGCGGTTTAACAGAGTTTGCAAATGCAGATGAAGCAATTTTGTACAGAAATACACCTGATGGCATCAAACCTTACCATGTTAATGTTGATGATATTTTAAACAGAGGCATTTTAGATACTAATTATCTACTTCGTCCATCTGACATTTTAATAATTCCTGAGAGTGTATTTTAAAGATGGATATTACGGAAATTTTTAAATATGTCGCCGTAACATGGCGAGAGATATGTCAGCGTAAGTTTAAAGTGGCATTTTTAATGACCATTATTAGCTTTGCTATCATGTTTGTAGGCATGTTACGACCGCCGAGTTATTCTAGTTCGATTACTATCTATGCTGATAGCCAAAATATTATCAAACCTTTATTAGGCTCGAAAGCCTCTGTCACAGAGTTAAAACAAAACAGAAGCAATCAAGTCCGAGATACTATTTATTCACCGCGTATCTTATCGGAAGTGATCGATAGCGTTTATGGTGAAGATGCGTTCCCAGCTGGCTTAGCAAAAGATATTAAAATAAGTCAAATTAGGGGTAATTTGACTGTAGCAGGTAAGTCAGGTAACTACATTCAAGTTTCTTATAAAGACGATACAGCAAGTAGAACTTTTGAAGTGCTGAACAAAGTGGTATCCGTTTTTATTGAAGATAGCGCAGATACCAAGCGTCAAGAAAGTCGAAGCGCTTATAACTTTATTGACCAACAAACCGCGTCTTATAAGGCTTTACTGTTAAAAGCAGAGGAAAAACTAAAAAGTTTCCAATCATCTAACTTTGATGGCACAGAGGAAGAAGTCAATTCTCGTATTGCTTCATTGCGCGCTTCAATTGAAGAGATGAACATACAAGTTCAAGAGAGCAACACACGAGTCTGGAACTTGCAAAAACAACTTTCTAGAGAGAATAAGTTAGTTGGTAATAACTATGAGTCTTCAGTCTATCAATCTCAATTAAGAGAGTTGAAAAAAGAAAAAGCAGCTTTGCTGATCAATTATGAAGATAGTTATCCTGCAATTGTTGATATTAATTATAAAATCAATGATTTAGAGAATACTCTCGCTGACTTGGCGAATGGCGGTCAAGCTAACAAGCCTATTAATTCTGATCTTAACCCATTATATGGCGAGTTACGGAGTTTATTATCTGCTGCAAGAATTGAGCATCAAACCCTGTTAAATCGACTTAAGGCATTTAATGAATTATTAGATGAATCCTATGAGCGACGTAAGCGCATTGCAAATAACAAAGCTGAATTGTCTGAATTAACGCGTGATTACAGTGTATTTCAACAGCAGTATGAAGAAATGCTGACTAAAAAAGAAAAAGCACGTATTTCCATGGTGTTAGATATTCAAGGTCAAGGGGTGAACTATAAACTACAAGAAGCGGCGACTTACCCAAATACGCCTATTGGCGCTCGCTTTATACACTTTTTTGCTGCGGGGCCTATTGTTGCTTTACTTATTATGATTGCTATTTTTGTTATTAAAATCATGCTTGATTCAAAAATTCGATTTACCTCTGAAATAAAAGATTTTGAAGGTGTTAGTTTATTAGCAGGTATTCCACACGCCCTTTGTAATACTGAGAAAAGACGTAATCGAGTTCATAATACTTTTCTCTTACTTTATTATATTGCTTGTTTATCTTGTTATGTCGCTATAGCTGTTGCCTACAAGTACGGTGCATCATTAACAAATATCATTGATTTTGGAGCATTTTAATATGTCTGATTCTTCTTCAAATAATTCTTCAGCTCTGCAAAGCCGTGATACCTTCACGCCTGAGTCGCTGCAACTGAGTAAGATAACGGAGATGGCTGAAACAGCCTTGCTTTCGTCAAAGGAATTGGATGAACGTAAAATTATTTATCCTGGTCTTGATGATTATAAAACGCTAAATGCTTACCGCGAATTGCGTACTAATCTATTAAATAAAATGGACAACAATAACTTTGTGTGCATGGTAACCGGGATCTCTCAAGAATCAGGTACTAGTCATGTAAGCATGAATTTAGCGACGAGTATTGCATTGGATCAAGGTAAAACCGCCTTAGTGATTGATTGTAATATTTATAAACCTCGAATTGCTTCCTATTTGAAAAACGAGCCAACGCTCGGGTTAACTAATTTGTTAGCAAGAGACACTGATGCTATTACAGATATTATTTATCCATCTGGTATTCCTAGAGTTAGGGTGATACCTGTTGGTACGAATATTATTCATGCTGCAGAGCTCTTTTCTTCACTTAATATGCAAAATTTTATTAACTCAGTTAAAAACCGCTATCCAGATCGTTTTATCATTATTGATACACCCCCCATTGGCTTATACGCGGAAACTCAGATATTAGCTTCAATTTGTGATACCGCCATTTTAGTTGTTGGGTATGGTCAATCGAACTCTTCGCAAGTGGAAGCAGGCGTCGATGCAATCGGTAAAGATAAGCTAGCTGGATTGGTTCTTAATAATCAATAGTCGATAGTGTGAATATGAAATTAAAAAAATGTAGTTTTAAATTTATAGAAACGAGCTTAATGGCATTATTGTCAAGCACCGCTATTGCAAGTGATTTGCCTGCCTCTGTGAGTGATCGTTATATCTCATTGGGTATTGAGCATGCACAGAGTGATAACATTAATAAATCGAGTGTTAATAAAGAGTCAGGATATGAGCAAACGATTGATCTTGGCTTGGGTTATTTTAATCAAACAGCAACCAACTTAACCGCACTCGATTACACTATTTATTATTCAACTTATAGCGACGATGAAACGGATGATGAAAGTGATATCTCGGGTAGCTTGAATTTATCGCAGGAGATTTTTAGTAAGAATCTGATGCTTAATTTAAGCCATTTTAGGCGTTCATATTTACTCGACCAATCAAGCAGTGATGTACCTGAAAATAGTGGAGACAGGGATGTATTCACTGTCAATCCTGTCTGGATCATTCCTTATTCAAAACGCGCCGGATTTCAACTTAGTTATAATTATATAGCAACACGTCTTAGCGATAATGATGACGATGATACAGATCGTAATATTTTTGGATTGGCTTGGTACCATAAATTAAATACTAAAACTCGCTTTGAACTTTCTAGTGATATGAGTGATGTTGAATATCGCAATACAGGGGGCGACTATCAAGAGATTAGTGTTAATGCCTCTATCGAAGGGCAATTGGTTGCCGGTACTTATTTAGTACAATTGGGTTATAGTAAATTAAGCGATGATAACAGTGATGAAACTGGTGCTATTTTCAAATTAGCTTACCAATATCAATTCGCTAAACATAACCTTTCATTGAGCGCAGAAAGAGAGTTAAGCGACTCATCTTTAGGGTTAGGTCTTGATGTGGCAGATAATGAAAGTGAAGACTTTTCCGATAGCCAATTATTATGGATAGACAGGCTCCAATTAGATCATAAATTTATTATTACAAGCCGCTTAAACAACAATAACAATATTTTTTATCAACAAGAAAAAGATATAAATACCGATGAAAAAGATCCTCGCTGGGGTTTAAGTACAGGCTTCGACTTCAAAAACACTGAAACATTAAATTCTTTTGTGTCGTTACAATATAGTGAGTCAACACTGGTTTCAGATTTCGATAAACAAATCACTAATGCCATCATAGGTGCAAAATACTTATTCCGTCCAAGGTTAAGTTTCTCATTGCAAGCTGAGTATGAAAAACAGTCTACAGCTAGTATCTCAAGTTATGATGAAATGCGTTACACAGCTAGAATTGAATTTAGGAATTAAGGAAAGATATTGAAAAATAAAAAAGCTGATACGTTACTGATAGTAGAAGATGATCTTGGCTTACAGACCCAATTGAAATGGCATTTTTCTGATTATAATGTTGTCATTGCCGCCAATCAAAAAGAAGCTATCTCTGCTATTCGTTTGCATGAGCCTAAAGTCATGATCCAAGATTTGGGGCTGCCTCCCGATGAGGATGGTGTGACCGAAGGGTTTGAATTATTGCAGCAGGCGCTTCATTTACATCCTTATATGAAAATTATTGTGATGACAGGTAATGAGGGTAATGAACATGCAATGCAGGCTGTTAAATTAGGCTCCTATGACTTTTATGCCAAACCAGTAGATGCAGATACCTTAGATCTTATCGTGCAACGTGCTTTTCATATCTATCATCTAGAAGAGAAGAATCGTCAGCTTAGCAGTCGCAGTCAAAAAGAATCAATGTTAAATGGGTTGATTGCTAGCGATACTAAGATGTTAAAAATATGCTCGATGATAGAAAAAATTGCTCCCACTGATGCGTCTTGTTTATTGATTGGTGAAAGTGGAACGGGTAAAGAAGTTATCGCTAATTCTCTGCATCAACTTAGTTTGCGAAAAGATCATAAGATGATAGCGATAAATTGTGCAGCTATCCCTGAAAACTTGATTGAAAGTGAACTCTTTGGTTATGAAAAAGGTGCATTTACCGGTGCAGTTAAAAGTACTGTCGGTAAAATTGAAATGGCGCATAAAGGGACCTTATTTCTTGATGAAATTGGTGATATGCCATTACACCTGCAAGCTAAATTATTGCGTTTTTTACAAGAGCGAGTAATAGAGCGAGTAGGTGGTCGAACGCAAATTAATATCGATACTCGTATTATATGTGCAACCCATAAAGATTTAGAAAAATTGGTCGCTACAGGTGAGTTTCGTGAAGATCTCTTTTATCGTATTGCAGAAATTCAAATAGATATACCGCCCTTAAGAGATCGTGGTTCAGATAAAATTTTATTGGCTAAATATTTACTTAATAAGTATGTAAAAAAACAGAAATTACAAATTATCGGTTTCTCGGAAGATGCGATAAATGGCATAGAAAATCATACTTGGCCTGGTAATGTGCGAGAGATGGAAAACAAAATAAAACGTGCAGCTATCATGTGTGATTTAAAATACATAAGTGCTTTAGATTTAGGATTAGTGAATGCCGATACGGCTCCGCTTAACCTAAAAGAAATTAGACGAAATGCAGAAGTAAGTGCGTTGAAGCAAGCGTTAATTGCATCTGATCATAATGTGAGTGCGGCAGCAAAATCTTTAGGTATCACGCGACCCACGCTTTATGACCTAATGAAAAAATACGATATGCAATAATTAAAATGAATTTCAACTACCTTTTATAAAAGGGAATACCATGAAAAAACATACGACAGGCATTTTGAGTTCATTTGTATTAGCAAGCTCTTTGCTTATGGTTGGCTGTGATGGAGATACTGAATCACCTAATGTTGCGGATTTGACTCAATATACTCAGCAAGGCAAAACTTATCTGGATCAGAGCCAATTTAAAGCCGCGATCAACTCTGCCAATAACGCAATTGCAGCGTATCCCAATCATATTGATGGTTATGTTATTTTAGCAAAAACCTATAATAAACTAGGGCAATCTAATCAATCAATTGAGGTTTTAAACGCTTACAAAGGCGATAAAAATGCAGACTATTACTTACTACTGTTAGAGTCTTATCAACGTAGTGGCAAGGTTATTTCTGCAAACAAGTTAATTGAACAGCATGCCGATTTGTTATCTCAAAATCCTAGTCAATTTAAGTTGTTGAAAGCAAAAATACTGTTACTTGAAGATAATGGTAAACAAGCATTGTCATTATTCAAAGAATTGCAGACGACCTCTGACTTTAAAAGCGAAGGTTTAATTGGTGAAGCACGCATTGCTGCAGCACAGAGTAATAAGCAGAATGCTCTTTCATTACTTGATAGTGCATTACAAATTGATGAAAAAAATATCGAAGGCTTAATGCTTAAAGGCTTTCTATTAATGGGTAAAGGAGATATAGAAAACGCTGAGAAGACATTGTCTTATGCACTTACTGTGATCCCGTCATCTGATATTTTCACGCCTGAACGTATTGGTATTCTAAGAGCACTAACAAGTATTCTAACTTCACAAGGGCGTAGCTCTGAAGCTTTATTATACTCACGTATATTAAGTGATGAATTTCCAACAGCAACCACTATCAACGAGCACTATGCTTCAGCACAGGAATATTACAAAAGAAAAGAGATAGCGAAAGCAAAAAAAGAGCTTTATGAAATCTTAAAAATTGATGCAAAAAATAATAAAGCGTCGACTATGTTAGGTGTTATTTTATACACAGAGGGCGATATCAACGGTGCTGAAAAATACCTGTCAGGTATGATCGACCCTGAAGTGAATACGCCACAATTAACTCAAATCTATGCAATGACGCAGCTTAAGCTAAATCAGAGTAACGATGTATTAGCGATATTAGATGATGTGATTGACTATGAAAATCGACTTGATACGTTAACACTTTATACCATTGCTGCTATTTCAGAAGGTGAGTTTGATAAAGCTGATATTGCGCTTGCTCGAATCGCAAAACTATTTCCAGATTCTTCTCAACTACCTTTATTAACAAGTAGTTATATTACTGCTAAAACACCAGAACAATCACAACAAGTGCTTGATGTATTAGCAAAAGGTCTGCAAAAAAATGCTTCGGATTTCCCTTTGCAAACGGCTTATTTAAAAAAATTAATTGAATTAAAAGAGTTAGACAAAGCAGATCAATTTATTACTGAGCTGGCTAAGAGTGAAGGTAGTTCTACACAAACACGCTTATTAGTTGCAAATTATTATCTATACCGTAATCAATTCTCGCTTGCTGAGGATCATTTTAATCGTATTATTGAAGAATCTGATAATGATGTGCAGGCTTATTACGGCTTAGCACAAAGCAAGCAAATTCAACAAGATTGGAAAGCGGCTTTTGAGCAATACGATAAAATAATTACGCTATATCCAGACCAATTAAGAGCTTATTATGGTGCGGTTGTTAGCCTTAAGCAGCAGCAAAAAGATCCTCTAACGGTTGGTACCTACTTATCCAATAAACATAAGGCTAATATTTTAGCGTTAGTATTAGCTGATTATCAGTATCAAAGTAATAATTTAACCGAAGCAGATCAGTTGGTTAAAACTGCATCGAATTTACCCGTTGAGTTAAAAGATAAAGCCGATCAACTACAACAACAAATAAGTAATGTAAGAATTATTATGGCAATGCAAGAGGGGAATTACCCTGTTGCGAGGGAGTTAACATTAGCGCAATTGCAATTAACGCCTGAACAACCATTGTTCTTAATTAGGCTGGCTACAATTGAGACGCGTTCAGGGCAATATACGGAAGCTGATAAAGTATTGAAGCAGATAGAATCTATGTTGCCGGACAATCCTCAAGTTGTACTTTTACAGGCTCAATTAGCATTAGCACAGAAAGATAAAGTCAAAGCTGAGCAGTTATTAAAAGCTGAATGGAATAAAAGTGCAACAGAGGAAATTGCTCTTGAGTTATATAACTTTTATAAAGTTGAAGATAATGTAAAAGCGCGTGATTTATTAGCTAAATGGAAAGAAAAATCACCTAACAGTGTTTATGCAAATTTAAATGATGGCATGGTATTGCAAGGTGAAGGTAATAATACAGCAGCGATAGCGGCTTATGAGAAAGTTCTATCGGTTGCTCCTAATCAAGTAGCTAGCTTGAATAATGCAGCTTGGTTATATTCATTAAGTGGTGATCCTAAAGCCGAGGTAATGGCTGAAAGGGCTTATAAAGTCGCACCGAATAATGGTGCTGTTTTAGATACTTACGGTTGGATCTTATATCAGGCGGGTAAATATGAACAAGCAAAACCAATACTCAAAAAAGCGTTAGAATTAATGCCAAATGATGCTGAAATTAAAAAGCATTGGTCTTTAGTTTCTGAAAAATAATAAATTAGTTTAAAAAGTAATATTGTAAAAAGCCCCTCAATCGTTATAAACAATGATTGAGGGGCTTTCTTTTTACATGAACATGAACATGAATATTTACTTCGTTTGCTTTATTTTTTTAAATGAACCAAGTCTTGAAAGGTCTTGCAGTGCAATTGTTTATTCTTACTCAAAAACAGATCTAGTTTATGTAAAGAGTAAGGAGCAAGGCTTTTGGGATGCCCCATGATATTAAATATCCCCTTAGCATCCCCTTGCTTAAGGTGCCTATGAAATGCACTTTGTAGTTGTCCAGCTTTCGCGCCATCGATCATAACGGGGCCATAAGTACTCTGTGTTAGCCTTTGAAAGTAATAGTGATTATTCGCTACCATTGCTTGGCCATCACCAAAGGGTTTGAATTGCTTACTTGAGAATTTTTTGTGAAAAGCAAGTTTCCAGAAAAATAAAGGAGAAGTTTTAAAGGCACTGATCGGTAATTCAACAAACTCTCCAGATTGCTCTGGTAGCAATGGATCGTTAGAGAAAGTCCAAGAGGGTTGTTGTGGCATACCTTTAAAGTCAAAGTGTCTGGTTGGATCCGATGAATAACCCTGATTAAAGACCGTACTATCTAACCAAATTCCATTATTTAGCAAAGCCTGTTTAATTTTGATAAATGGCTGTAAGCACCAACCCCCAGCTCGATAAGCAAAAATAGGACGATGGCTACACAGTTGTAATTCAGCTTTGTAAGTGCTTACTATCTCTTCTATTTCTTGTTCAGAAAAGTCATGTAAACGATAGCGACTTGTATCAATCTGCCAACCGGTTTGATCATAAACACTATCAAACCAATGCGGGTGAATATGCAGTTGTATATCGTGGCCTGCTTCGGATAGTGATAATAATTGTTTTTGAATCTCGTTATATTGTTCTTTAAGTTCAGGGAACTGATTGGAATACTCTTTTAATTTAACAAGAAAACCCGCATCGACAAATAAGCAAACTTTACTATTGTGTTTATCTAAAATAGTGATTAATTGCTTCGTAGGTTTCAGCATACAATTTTCAACTGAGCCTGGATTTTTACCAAAAAATAATTCGTAATCTAAGCTTATTAAATAGTCTACTGTCTGCATTGTTAGATTCCCTGTTATTTGTAGTGACTTAACGTAATAAAATGAGTATTTTATCTTTATATGCGGAAAAGGTGGTATTAAATTGTGTTAATATTTACATCTTAATTTTGACTCCGTGCGATGGAAGCGAAAGATGTCATTATATCAATAAGTTAAGTTTAAAATGTTACCGTGTAGTTAATTTGTGCAGTTCAATAATAACTATTGAACTTATTACTGAATTCAAGAACCAATAACGGGTTATGAAAGGTCGTTTAAAGCAGATAACTATAGAAGTAGCTATGCTAATTTGCTTATTCAGAGTTGAAGTAACATAAACAATCATTATATTAAAATAATAGTAAAATAATAAAATATAACTGCTAAGGACAGGCAAATGACGGATGATAATTGCGTATTAAATGAACCTTTAAAACGATATAAGGTACAAGCGCCCACTATTAAAATGTTTGGTATCGATATCCATCCATTAGGCATGTCCCAATCCCTAGATATTATTAACGAATGTATCACTTCTAAACAATCTCTGCATATCGGTATGTTAAATGCGGCTAAAGTTGTCAATATGAAGCGTAACCCTGCTCTTGGGGAGGATGTTACTTCATCAAATTTGATTCTTGCTGATGGAAGTGCAGTAGTATTAGCCAGTAAAATTCTCAATAAAAAATTACCTGAGCGAGTCGCTGGTATCGATCTTATGCATGGCATATTAGAACGTGGTAATAAATTAGGTTATCGTGTTTTTTGTTTAGGTGCCACGGAAGAGATATCAGAAGAAATTGAACGTCAAATTCATAAACATTATCCTAGTGTGGTCATTGCTGGTCGCCAAAATGGTTACTTCTCTGAAGATCAACAAAGCGAGGTCGCTGATAATATTGCAGCCGCAAAAGCAGATGTATTATTTGTTGCTATTACCTCGCCTAAAAAAGAGCAATTTATGGCTAAATGGGGGGACGTAATGCAAGTGCCAGTAGTGCATGGTGTAGGCGGATCATTTGATGTATTTGCAGGTAAAGTTAAACGCGCACCATTAATTTGGCAGAAACTGGGCATGGAATGGTTATATCGAGTACTTCAAGAGCCTGGTCGGTTATGGAAACGCTACTTGGTGACGAATACTTTATTTATAGGTATGTTGTTAAAAGAAATAATCACACCTCAAAAATCCTAATGAAGAAAACACATGACGCATAAAAAACAAAAATTAGTTTATCTAGCAGCAGCAAGCCATTCAGGGTCAACCATGACCGCCATGTTATTAGGTGCTCATCCAGATCTTTGTAGTGTTGGAGAACTAAAAGCCATTAATCTCGGTGATGAAAGTAGTTATTTGTGTTCTTGCAAAACACTTGCTAAAGATTGTAGTTTTTGGCAAGGCGTAACCGATAAAATGGCAACTAAAGGCCATGATTTTTGTATATCGAATGCAGGTACTGATATTCGAACAGGCGCAACGCCTTATATGCAGAGGTTGCTTAGACCTTTAGTGCGTAACCCATTTATGGAGTTTGTACGTGATTCATTGTTAATACTATCTCCTGTGTGGCGAAAGCAACTTCCTTTTCTTCAAAAACGTAATGCTGATTATGCTCGTTCAATAGCTGAGCAAGCTGGTGTAGAGACGGTTATTGACTCTTCAAAAATTGGCATCCGCTTAAAATTCTTACTTAAAAACCCTGAATTAGACGTTAAAGTTATTTGGATGGTGCGTGATGGTCGTGGTGTCTCATTAGCATACAAAAGTCCTTCAGAGTTTGCTGATGCTAAAGACCCAAAATTCCGTGGTGGTGGCACAGGTAAAACACCAGAACATAGCCGTGGCATTGAACTTGGTGCTGAAGAGTGGGTGCGTTGCAATCAAGAAACAGAAGCTGTATTAGCAACCATGCCTAAAGAAAGTTGGATGCAAGTGCATTATGAAGATATATGCAATGATACGGAAAAGACATTAGATAAATTGTTTGAATTTATAGGGGTTGACCCTTCTCTGAAACGGTTAGATTTTAAAACTGTCGAGCATCATGTCGTTGGTAATGGCATGCGTTTAGATGACTCTGAAGTGATTAAGTTAGATGATCGCTGGAAAGCACTACTCAGTGAAAGTGAGCTTGCAACATACCATCAAGTTACCGGTGATTATCATCAAGCACTTGGTTATACGGAATAAATAATAATGACTCAAGATGTCGATAAAAACAAAAAAGTTGATTTAACCGGACAAGATCGTTTTACATGGAATTTAATGGTGAGCTGGGCCAGTCAGCTTGTTCTTGTTTTTTCAGGTTTTATAATGCCTCGTTTAGTTGATGAAAAAGTAGGCCAAGTAGCATTGGGTATTTGGGATTTCGGTTGGTCCTTTGTTAGTTATTTGGCAATACTTGGATTTGGTATGGGGGCTTGTTTTAACCGTTATATTGCAAAATATCGCTCAGCGGGTGATTTTGTCAAATTGAATGAGGTAGCAAATTCTGCAGTCTTTGTGCAGTTAGTTGTGTCTTCAGCAGTTACACTATGTACTATTTTATTTTACTTTTTACTGCCGGTTTTTTTTAGTGAGTCATTAAAAGAAAATACTGAAATGGCACAATGGGTTGTGCTTTTTTTAGGGTTCAGTTTGTCAGTTGGAATGGCAGCAGGCTCTGCCAAGGGATTATTGACAGGTTATCATCGTTGGGATATTCATAATTCATTGCATGCTGGTGATAGTCTTTTCTCATTGGCTCTTATGGTTACGCTACTTTTTTTTACCGATCTTGGCGTGATAGGAATGGCGATAGGTTACTTAATTTCAACAATCGTTTTTGAAACAATTCGGTTTGTTTTTGTGGCTAGACTCTGCAAAGAGTTTCAATTTAATCTAAAAATGGCAAACTTGGCAACCTGCAAAGAAATGTTGATTTTTAGTATAAAAAGCATGTTATCAAACCTTCCTCCGATTCTTTTATTGCAAAGCATTAATATCATTTTGGTCAGTGCGATTGGGCCTGCTGCTTTAGCTGTCTTTGCAAGGCCGATGGCACTGACTCGGCAAATAAAAACGTTTATGACTAAATTCACATTAATGTTAACCCCGACAACAGGTTCCATGCAGGGGGCGGGTGATGATAAAGCTATTCAGGCTCTTTTTGTTAATACCACCAAACTTAGCTTTGCATTTGCCTTACCGAGTTTAGGTTTCTTATTTATCTATGGTGATGTAGTTTTACGATATTGGATGGGTAATGACTATGCACTATGGCCTTTAATGATGATACTTGCACTAGGGCAATTATTACCAATGGCGCAAGACACTTCTATCCGCATATTAATGGGTCTGAATCAACATGGAAAAATCTCTATATTTGCTTTCATTGCTGTATTCGTTATTTTTGTAATAAGTATTTTGTTTTTAGGTGTTGATAATTGGGAGCTAACCACGGCTGCTTTATTATTTGTCGTCCCTATGAATATTGTTTATGGGTTTATTGTCCCTATTTATACCTGCCGGCAACTGAAGCTGTCATGGCTTGGTTATGTTCAAAGTAGTTTTATTAAGCCATTACTCTATATCATGCCATTTTTAGGCCTACTTGCGTGGTCTCGTCATGCCTATGAGTTAAATGATTCCGTTACTGCAATAGCTACTTTGGTTAGTGCTGGCATCGTCACTATTATTATCTATTTTGTCTATTTAGTACCCGTAAAAACACAACAAAAATTGTTTTGTCGATTGAAAATTTCTTCATGATATTTTTTAAATATATTCACTTGCCGAGGGGCTATTGAGCATGAGCGTTAGTTTACGAAAATACCCTTACCCTTATAGTGCAATGCTGGCTATTTGTAGCGATTTAGATGAAACACCTAATAAAGAAATTTATTTTGAAACCGCACGTTACCTAAATACCACTGAAGAAACGTCTTTAGGGAAAGGTGTGGGCTTAGAAGTCGGTAATACTATCTATTTTGATATGCCTGAACATAATTTTTCATATATCAATACGGATGATGACGGACGACAAAAAATTCATCAATTGATTGAGTCAGGTCATATTGATTGCCTGCATTCTTTTGGTGACTTTGTTAAAGATAGAGTGTTAATTGAAAAACACTGGAATGCTATTCAAGCAGGTAAAAAAAAGATACAAGTCTGGGTGGATCATGCTCAAGCGCCAACTAATCTAGACAATGGTATTATGCAAGGGCAAGGTGCGGAGGTCGGTAAACCAGCTTACCATAGTGACTTAACGGTACAATCTGGCATGTTAGTTTTTATTTGGAAAGGACGTGTAACAAGCATCGTTGCGCAAAATGCTAAAAGAAGTTATCAAGCGCTGTTTAATAAAAAGCAAATTAAAGCTTCTCTTAAAACGATTGCGTTAGAGTTCGCTAAAGGTTGGTTTGCAAGGTTAGGTAATAAAAAGTATGCAATGCATAAAGAGAATAAAGTCTTACGCAAATCTAAGCTAGTTGACGGCACTACAATTAATGAGTTTATGCGTTGCAACCCCTCTTGGGGAGGAGTTTCGTGCTTTGATCAAGCGCGTGGTGTGCATCATGTAATTACTAAGAAAGTGTTAGATACACTGGTTAAAAAGCGTGGGTGCAGTATTCTTTATAGTCATTTGGGTAAGGTGCATTCAGTAGCAGAGCCGTTTACTAATGAAACACGTCAAGCTTTTGAATTGTTATCAAGCTACCAAAAGAGTAAACAGATATTAACATCAACGACGAGACGTTTATTAGGTTATTGTCGCACAGTCGATGAGCTCGATTTTTCAGTTAAAGTGGTTGGAGATGAAACACATATATATCTTTCTACAGAATATAGCGGAGAAGATCTTCACGGATTAACTTGGTACGTTGATAAGCCAGAAAAAGT
Source organism: Vibrio sp. 2-Bac 85 (assembly GCF_037546705.1). NCBI lineage: Bacteria > Pseudomonadati > Pseudomonadota > Gammaproteobacteria > Vibrionales > Vibrionaceae > Vibrio > Vibrio sp. 2-Bac 85. Next base: position 26,042 of record NZ_JALAAB010000003.1, read on the forward strand.
CAAACTTTATATAAATGAACTATTGTTTGAAGGAATAGTAATTAATCCATCGGATGATTCAGACTGTTCAAGTATTTCAATTCCTTGGGCCATTCTACAATTTCCTTCTGTGAGTGAATAAATATCTAATATGTATAAAAATTTACCAAGCAAAAAAATGAGTGCTGGGAAGCATGTATATCGTTGGTTTTTAAGGGCTACGTTAATTTCATATCACGGTTTAATATTACTCGTCAAAATATTACCAAAACGGAAATATAATAAAAAGAAAGGTCTTAGGGTGTTGGCTACTGGTACCTTTTATTCAGATCATTGGTTAATAACACATTTACGACCTATGGGAAATGCTGAAAACTGTATACATTTAAAGATGGTCGCATCTGCAACTGTACCTCAAATGGATAAAGTTTTTGGAGCTTATGCGCCCAAATGGTTAGAAAAAATAATAGGGACAGTTGGAGCAAGGTTATTATATTTTTGTTGGTTGGCAATTAAAGAGCGTCCGGATGTATTAGTTGGGTTTCATTTACTGTTAAATGGTCTGGTTGTTGTATTGTTGGCTAAATTGATAGGTGCAAAATCAGTCTATATTTGTGGTGGCGGGCCGAGAGAAGTCGTTGGAGGAGGATTCTCAACGGAAAATAGAATATTTAGCCGAATAGGTCAGGCTGATTATTTTATTGAGGCACTGCTATTGAAAGTAGTTAATGAAATGGACTTAGTGATATCAATGGGAACCAGTGCAATAGAATTTTTTAAAAATAAAGGTGTCAAAACACAATTTGAAATTGTACCGGGTGGTTTTGACGATAATTTATTTTATCCAAATACAAAACAAAAGAAATTGTATGATTTAATTCTTATTGGTCGCCTCTCAGAAATCAAACGAGTTGACAGGTTTTTAGGTGCTATTAAACTCGCTAAAGAAAAACTACCCAGTCTAAATGCTGTTATTATTGGTGATGGACCAGATAAAGAAAGTCTTGAATATTTTGCATTGAAATTAGGTATTGCCGATGATGTTGATTTTGTTGGTTGGCAAAATAATATCCATATTTGGTTACAACAATCTAAATGTTTTGTACTTACCTCTGATTCTGAGGGCTTATCTCAGGCATTAATTCAAGCTATGATGACTGGTTTGCCATCAATTACTTCTGATGTTGGCGATCTTGATAATTTGTTAAAAAATAATGAAAATGGTTATTTAGTGTCACCATTATCAGAAATCAACTTCGCAACTGCTTATATACAATTATTCAGCTCTCAAAATAAAAAAAATGAATTCTCTAGAAAGTCCTATTCAGATAGTAGGCGGTTTTCTTTGACGCAGGTTTCATTACAATGGAACGAAATATTTTTAGGTTTCAGATAAACTAGCCATGGACTAAATTATGATTAGAATTACATTATTAACACTTTTAATCGCTTATTTAAGTGTCTATGCGTGGAAGGATTGGTTTCGAGCTGCTTGTTGGTTGGTTCTTCTGATGGCTATTTTCCAACATCCTGATATGCCAAAAGCAATCGGAGGGGTCCCAGGTTTAAATCACTGGAATTTTTTGTTCGTAAATACTGTTTTATCTTGGTTATCGAATAGAAAAAAAGAAAAATTAATTTGGGAAATGCCAAAATTTATCAATACTTTGTTGTTCATATATGGGTTTTTTATCACTATTAGTGTTACTAGGTATTTATATGATCACAGTGGTTTACTCGAATTGTTTGAAGTCATTGGAGCGCCAGCACCTCGTATGGTGAGCGATATTAATGAATATTTAATAAATTGCTTTAAATGGGTATTGCCAAGTCTGATTATATTTGATGGCTGTCGTACCCGTAAGCAATATAATTTTGCTTTAGGATCATTGGCTTTAATGTTTATTTTATTAGCTCTACAAGTAGTAAAAGCAATGAAGTTGGGTTCATTAACATTAGGCGGGGATGCGTTACAACATAAAGCGCTTAAAATAATATCAAAAAGTGTTGGTTTTCACCGTGTGAATGTATCGATGATGATGAGTGGTGCTTTCTGGTTAGTTTTTTGTTTAAAAGAGTTAGTGAGTACCAAGCATTACTGGTACTTTATTCTACCTAGTTGCTTTGTTATTTTTCTGGCAATGGCGTTAACGGGGGGACGAACTGGGTATGGCACCTGGGCTGCTCTCGGGGGGATTTATTGTTTATTTAAGTGGCGAAAATATATTCTATTAATACCGCTTGTTTATATCACTGTAATTGCTTTCGCACCTTCTGCAGTCGAGCGCCTAAGCTTTGGTTTTTCATCCGAAGAATCAGCTGAGTCACAGCCGATGAACGGAGATCAAGGAATTGATTTTGAAGGAGAAGAGGTTGATCTTTATGAAGTAACTTCTGGCCGAAATTTAGCATGGCCATTGGTTTGGGAGTCAATTACAGAGGCTCCTTTTTTTGGGTATGGGCGAGAGGCGATGGCTAATATAGGGATAACATTAAAAATGAGGGAAATGTATGGAGAATTTGATAGCTTTCCTCATCCTCATAATGCTTATTTACAGTGGATTCAAGACAATGGATTCGTAGGTGCGATCCCTGTCTTTTTATTGTATTTTATTTTTTTAAAGTATTCTTGGAGCCTTTTTCGTGATAATTCAGATAAAATTTATATTGTGACAGGAGGGGTTTCATTCGCGTTATTAATGTCATTCTTTATTGCCTCTGTTGGTAGTCAAACCTTTTATCCTAGAGAGGGGGCTGTTGGAATGTGGGTTGCAATAGGTTTGTTATTAAGAGTCTATGTTGAACGGGAAAAAAACTGTAATGGTGGTAAAAGTAGCTTATTAAGCGAATAAATTTATTCTATTGCATTTGGATAAAATATAACTAAAAGGAGCATTTGTGGAAAGTCAAGAATATACGGTTCAAAAGTCACGCCTAATTGAGTCCCAAAAGAAAACATTCTTTAGACAACTGTTATCAAATTTTTTAGTCTATTTGATTATAAGAATGTCAAGTTTTATTGCTATTAAATTTTCATGTAAGAACATGAAAAAAAATGATTATGCGAATAAGAAAAAATTTGTTTTTATGGGGCGTTTTGAGTCTAACAATTGGATTGCCGCACATATTAAACCTTTAGCCGAATCGAATGTTTGCGACCATATTTGGATTGTCGCAGATGAAAAAATGTTAGAAATAGAAAATGTAACTTATGTTATGCCTTCTCCTATCATTCAAAAAATATTCGGTAGTATTTCTGCGAGAACCTATACGGCTTATAAGGTTGCAAGGAGTAACAATGTTGATTATGTTGGTGGTTTTCATTTGTTGTTAAACGGCATCTTTGCAAACGTTATTGCTAGGATGAATGCAGCTAAATCTATCTACTTCTGTGTTGGTGGTTGGTCTGAAATTATTGGTGGTGGAGTATATAGTGGTACTCCTATTTTCAAAGATATCGGTAAGCATGATTACATTTTAGAAAAGCGGTTAATTAATTATATTAAAACAATAGATCTTGTTGTGACAATGGGCAACAAAGCCAAGTCATATTTAGAAAATTTTGAGGTTGAAAATGTAGTTGTAAATCCAGGGGGGATAGATAAGTCAGTGTTCGAAAATTTGTCAGGGGATAAAAATAATGATTTGATTCTTGTTGCTAGATTAGACCCTGTAAAAAGAGTTGACCGTTTTTTGAAAATAGTGACGCAATTAAAACTAAAATTGCCCGATATTTCAGTCCTCATTGTTGGCGGTGGTAATAGACTTAAAGAATATGAGTTATTGTCTCAGCAATTGGGACTTAATAAAAATGTCACATTTATCGGGGCAACAGTCGATGTTACATCACATTTAGTAGATTCACAGGTTTTTGTGCTTACATCAGACTCTGAAGGTTTACCATTATCATGTATGGAGGCCGCAACACTAGGTTTACCAATTGTTGCATCAGACATAGGTGATTTATCTGATCTTGTTGAACCAGGAAAAACAGGCTATTTAATCAATAAAGAAGATACCTCAGAATTTGTTGATAAACTATATTTGTTGTTAACAAATAAAAAACTAGCGGAACGAGTTTCATTAGCTGCATTACATAAGTCAGAGAAGTTTACACTTCAGGCCTCCTCAATGATTTGGGAAAAAGTCATAAACTAATCAAGGTTAAATTCATAATGAGTATCCTAAGTAGTAATTGGACGATAAAGTTAGCGGACTATGCTTCAAAATCACCTAAATCGAGCATGTTATTTTTAGGGGATATCGCTCTAGCGAGGGGAGTAGCAAGAACAATAGAGCAGCATGGAAACGATTATAATTTTATGCATGTAAATGAGATTTTTGAAGAAAAATCAACAGTCATTTTTAATTTGGAATGTTGCTTAACAGAAAGAGGCGAGCCTTGGGAACCCAAACCTGTTCTTATGAATGGAGTCGAGAGGTATTTGAATGTTTTTCCTCAGAATGTCAATTATGTAGCAAATGTAGCAAATAATCACTTCTTAGACTTAGGCGTTGTCGGAGCTCAAGATACTGTTGATGCTGTATACAAAAAAGGAATGGGTTGTTTTGGGGCTACGGGCAGCTATTCTGAAAGTTTTGAACACAAAGTTAATTTGCCAAGCGAAAATGTTTCATTAATTGCTTACTCACCTGCCGCGCATCCATTTCCAACTAATACAGAGATAAATGTTTCTTACAAATCTTTGAGCGAAATGGTAACTGATGTTAAAAAATTGAAAATGACTGCAGATTTACTACTTGTGTCTTTGCATCAAGGAGTTGAGTTTTGTCGTTATACTGATAAGGTTTCAAGAAAAAGAGCACAGGCATTAATTGATGCAGGAGCCGATTGTGTTATTTGTCACCATACTCATGTTATACAAGGTATTGAAAAATATAAAGGCAAGATTATATTTTATGGGATTGGTAATTTTTTAATTGATATTGATACTAAAGCAATGCCGAGTACCAAATATAGCTTAAGTCTTGAATTTGTTATTCAGGACAAGGAAATAAAAGAAATTAAAGTTGTACCTTTTTTTATCAATAGCGGGCTACAAGTAGAGTATTTACAAGGTGAGGATAAGTATAGACTCAAACAGGAAATTAATTGGTTGTCTTCATTTTTTTCCAGTGTGTTTTTTGCTCAAATAAATTATGTGTTAGCACGTGCCTTGTGGGTAAAGTTGCACCTAAAATCAGTAGCTAATATGTGCCAAAGAGAAGGAGTAGCAGCAGCGAGCCGCTATTATTTTTCTCGAGTTTTTATTAAATTGTCTAATAAATGATTATAGTTTTGAATTTGTTATCGACATATCCACCACTTGAAAAGTATTCGTTTAATTCTAGTTCATCATCTCAACCTTTTGATCTTGAGTGTCTACAAAAACAATGGGATAACGTTTTTATTTCGGAAAATAATTAATATGAAAAAAGCATTTTCAAAGAAAAATATATGGGAGGCAATGCCTCCTATTTTTAAAAAATTGACTGGCCTTGCACTTTCAGTTGTTCCTTTAGAGTACCTAATTGGTAAAAAATTTAGAGAAACAACAAAGCTTATTTTATCTGCTGATAAATGGACAAAAGCTGAAATTGACGCTTACCACCTTAAACAATTAAAACAGCAAGTTAATATTGCTTATGAAAAATGCCCTGCTTATAGGAAATTATATGATGAAGCTAATATCGATGTTTCTGCTTTTAATGCGCTAAATGACTTTAAGAAGCTTCCCTTAATCGATAAAGCTTTTATTAATAATAATACTGAGGATCTACTTTTAGTCGATAAAAATAACTCCGATGTTGATTATGTAACAACAGGTGGAACAAGTGGTATTCCCCTTGCTTTTTACATTAATGCAAGTCGTTCACAGGTTGAATATGCTTATTTAGTTGATGGCTGGCGCAAAGCAGGTTTTAAACTTGGAGATATAAAAGCCGTGTTAAGAGGGCGTGTTACGGGGGAAAAAGAGGGGGAGCACCGAAGTTACGATCCTATGTTTAAGGAACATTATTATAGTAATTTTCACATGAACGACAAAGATATGAGTCATTATATTTCTCATATTAAAACATTGAAAGATTGCTTTCTTCATGTTTATCCTTCATCAATATATCAATTAGCCAGATTCGCTAAAAAAGAGAATATAACATTTAATAATATTAAAGCTGTTTTAGCTGAATCAGAAAATGTTTATCCAGAGCAACGTACTTTTGTTGAATCAGTATTTAACTGCCGATATTACTCTTCTTATGGGCACAGTGAAAAGCTTGTTGCAGCCGGTGAATGTGAACATACAGCCGATTACCATGTGTGGCCGACTTATGGTTATTTGGAGTTGTTAGACGAAAATGGCAATGTAATTACAGAAAAAGGTCAAGTTGGTGAAATAGTTGGAACTGGCTTCATCAATACAGTAATGCCATTTGTACGTTATAAAACCGGTGACTTTGCTGAGTATGTTGGTAATTATTGTGATGCCTGTCAGCGCCATCATTTAATCATTAAAAATATCAGGGGGCACCGTATTCAAGAAAATTTAGTTGCACGAGATAATAGCTTAATTTCATGGACTGCAGTTAATATGCATGATGATACATTTGATGATGTATTACAGTATCAATTTTATCAAGATACTCCTGGTGTAGCAGTAATTAAAATCAGAGCGAGTAAGGTCTTTTCGGAGGAGAGCAAACAACGAATTATTAATAATATTAGTAATAAATTGCAGCACCGGATAGAAGTTTCTGTGGCACAAGTGGTTGATATCCCATTAACGGAACGTGGTAAGTCAGTCTTTGTTGAACAGAAAATCAATGTATCAAGTTAGTTGAAAAATATATTTAATGACTTAAAAACCAATGAAATTGTTGTCATTTTTATTAGTCACCTAAAAGGTTAAAACCATCGGCTTTAGCCAGTCAGCTTTAGCTATAATCTCTCTATTAGTGTAAGGAGGTAGTTATGGATTATAGATACGGCAGCTATACAGTTTTTTAAAATTCAATATCACTTTTTTTGTGACTAAATATAGATATCAAGTATTACAAGGTGATGTTGGTTTAAAAGTCAGGGAATTAGTTCGGCAAACATGTAATGCCTTTGAAATTGAGGTTTTAAAAGACGTTGTAAGTAAGGATCATGTTCATCTTTTAGTTTCAGCGCCACCGAATATGGCGCCCAGTGAAATAATGAGAGGAATTAAAGGGTGAACATCTGCTAAATTATTTGAAAGTTGACCAGATCTTAAAAAGAGATATTGTGGGCGCCATTTCTAGGCTGGGGGAAATTTCTGTGTAACATCAGGAGATGTTACCGAAGAAATGATTAAAGAATATCTAGAGCAACACTTTGAAGTTAAAGGTGACGATAATTTTAGAACGGAAGGTTAATTCAACGGGTCTTTGACCCGTATCCGGACTTTAGTCCGTAAAACTAAGCCACCTACTTTAGTGGTTTTATGTTTTTCAAAATATTTTAGGTAATGGTAATAATATAAAAAAGCTAATCAATTAAATTCATTTACTTGGTTAGCTTTTAGTAGGGTACATTACTTTATTAATAAAGCATTGTCTTGTTAGTTAATATATTAATGCTAATTTTAGCACTGCCTTATGGCAGTTGAAATAATGTTAACTCTCCTGGTTTTGTCGGAATAGTTGGGACTTGCTTAACCCCATATTGTTCAAATGGCCCTATATCAATCGAGTTCCCAAGGTTGCGTTGTTTCTCAAAAATATCTGAATTTATTCCGCTAGTGCTAGGAAATAGAGATTTAAACCGAGTTATTAAAATATCATTGACATTAGTACCTGCATCTTTAAATTTTGTAAAACCCATGCCGTCAATACTCAATGCATCCATTATTGAACCAATATTATTTTGTGTTATAATATTTGCCCCCTGAATATTACCACTAGCCCCACTTTTAGAATTTAAAGATGATACTGTTTCATGTAAAGCCTTCCTCACTCCTTCCCTAATTAGGACGTTCATACCATCACCAAAGTAGTTGTTCTCTACAAATGATTGGTCGTTAAGCTCCGCAAGTTCAAGCATGATATGATAACCAGTAGGTTCATCAATATGACCACTTGTAACATCTAAAATAACGTTATTTTTTATTGTTATAAGGTTAGGGCTTGAAGAGTCTATCCCATTTGGAGCATCAAAAATTAAGTTATTGTATATGTAAAACTCCTGAGCCCCTGCTACATGAATAGCCGCACTCTGCCAAGATGAAGTATTTTCGATGGGGCCGACAGTTGCACCTTCTTGTTTAGGTAGAACATCATGGATAACGTTGCCGATCATGTATATTTTTTGAGTCCAATCTGATAAATTAGTCGATGCAATACGAATACCATACTCAACACCATGTATATGGTTATTAATCATCCACAGTTCATCAGGTAAGTACTGACCTCCGAGCCCTTTAGAGGGAGACCAAGGAGTGCTTACCAAGTCGTGAATATGGTTACTTGAGAATATTACATTCGAGCCTGATTTAACCCAAAGCCCTGCTTGTCTAGTGTTGTAAACTTCATTATTACCTGCATATATGTTGCGTGTTGAGCCTCGGCTATGTAAATCACCAAGTATTTGAAGGCCTCCACCAGACGCAGTGTGCAATACATTATCTAGTATCCATAAGTCAGACACATACTTTCCAACTGATATTATGTGATTATCATCATCAGTTAAAGAGTTTACATCGCCTAAATCGTGAACAGTACTGTTATAGATTACGACATTTGAAACAGGTGCAGTAACGTCTGCTGACACAGATATACCACCGCCATTCAAATCTAAATTTCTTGCGACTATATTTGTTGCTTGTCTCCCTGTACTAGGTGAGCCTATTTGTAGATTTGCTGAGTTAATAAAGTCTAAGTCAGAGATGAAAACGTTTGTGCCCATCACTAAAAAACCAAGCTTACTAATTACGCCATAAGCATCTTTTGCTTTTGTGACCCATACCGGACCTGATACACCAGCACTCCAAACAGCATCGGTCCCATTGAGGGAGTAAATTCTGCTACCATAATTTTTAAAGCCTTGATTATACTCTCCTGCAATTTCAATATATGAACCAGCTGATACTGGATTAGGGAACGACTTACGTGGTGCGTCAGGTGTTCCATAAGTTTGTTTATCACTACCTGTTTGATAATTTATGTAATAGTAACCTGGTTTTTCTATGCTCCAGTCACTGGGTCTTAGGGGCATTTCTTGTTGGAAATCTAAAGTGGTATTAGGTATACCAACAGGCATCTCATAACTTGATGATGCCTGTGTACCATAAGATATAAAAATTAAAAAAATAGTAAACACCAATTTTAGGTATTCTGTTAATAGATTCATTTTAAACTCCGTTGTCGATATTTTAATTACGATTAACTTTTAATTAAAAGCAAAAAGTTACTTTTCATCGCTGCCATTTTTAGGGGCAGTGTCACAATAACGTTTTCTAAATTCTTTCCAAAAAAACTTAAAAAACTGGTTGTTTTGTAAAAAATTAAGTCATTGTGAAGGCTCACCCTCAATGGCAAGTTATTCAAATTAAATTGCTTATATAATTCGTTACCAATCTAGTTGCAGTTATACGTCACTAGTTCAGATACCAAGACTCACTAACTAATCTGTCTCCTTAATACTCGTCTGCTAGTTTTTAGCTGATTTTTACTATTTCCAAGTATCGTATTTTTTTAAAAAACTATGTAGTGTATTTAAACTGCAATATATGGGATTATTATAGTAATCATGTCAATTATTTGAACTGTTTTTGCTAAAATTTAGTTATTTATTCGTTGTAATCTTCCTAAAAGTAATAAGAATTAAAGTCTTTGTGTTAATTCTCACGATAAAGGATTAAATAGTTAATACCTCTTAAGTGTTTGTTTTTCACTTGCGCTGCTTACACAAATTGTATTATCTTTTTGTTAATACAATTTGATACTAGTACATGATTAACACTCTAACAATGTAATAAGAGCAGAAAAATTCGTAATTAAAAAAATAAGAAATCAATAATAATTAGGCTCTGTTCCATTACACTGTTGTCACCTATAAGCGGCGAGTAAAATTTGTTGAAAATCATACTTTGCGCTACTTTCTCTAAACCAAGTTAGATAATGCGGTAAATACTTAGTCGCTACCCCTTTCATTCTGCCTACCACCCAACTCTTAAAGTGAGTGATTGCACCATTAACGGTTTGGATGTGGTAAATATTTTCTATTACTCTATTTTTTCCATTGATTAATCGTTTATGATCACAATTCTTGTGCTCTGCAATATTCACATAAGGCCATGCTCCATCACTACAAAGTACGGAGTTACTTATGATATGTTGTTCGAAATTCGCTTCTATTCCTGATAATTTATCTTGTGTTTTAGCTGTATTAGCCATTAAAAAACGATGTCGCCATAAGAAAGCAGTTTTTAGATTAATGTGACAAATAGAAGCTGCTTGACGAAGTGTTAAAGTTGCTGAACACTTAACCCTATACGTCGTTTAACCAACAATGAGAGTAAACTACTCTAGACCAATCCTTCCATCATTGTCGCTTTTCGAGTGTTAAACTTTTGTAAGTTACAATATGATTTCCACTCTTTAAAGAGGAGCTCAATTTGCCAACGTAACTGATAGAGTTTCATCACCTTTTCTGCACTAAACTGCTCTCTATCTAAATTAGTTGCCCAATAAGTCGGTTCATCTTTTCCTTCCGGCCAACTGGCAATTAATCGGTAATTTGTTTTCCCTTCTACGTCCATGTCCACAATACCGCTACGGCGAATATGCTTCTTAACCGCTTTCTGTTTTATTTTCTGAAATCGTTTTAATGGCTTACCCGCTTTATTGAATCCGGCAACAACCATCGGGTTAACTGTTGTTTTGGCACGAACAACATAAGCGCCTCCAGCTTGGTCTATCTCATCTAAATATGAAAGCTTGAAATAACCTCGGTCAGCCAGCAGTAACCTACCTGCTAATGCGTCCGCATCGGGTAGAAAGTCATACTCTGCTTGACTATCAGGATTTATAGATACTTGCTCAGGTTAGCCTTTCAATACGTCCCAACTAACATGAACCTCGGTGGCTGCAGGGCTGATTTTGGTAAAGCGACCTTTGAAAATATCTTTTAAGCTATCGTGAACAGCAAAAGAGCTACCATCTTGTAATACGATACCTTTAAATGCTGATAACTCAACTTCAGTATCAAGCACTTGTTGCTGCCAATCATTCACAGCAACCCCAATTAACTCTTTTATCAGTTAAACAAATTCCGGTTTACTCAGCTGATTATGAAAAGGCTTATACTGCACATCTGTTTCAGTTAATTTTACAGAATAGCGATGTAAATCTGTTACCGCATCGACTGATTTATCACCTAAAACAGTGATTAACGACATCACCAATTCAAAAGGTTTAATAATTCGTTTTCGGTTACAAAAGTTAACCTTTTTACCTATTTCATTAATTTTTAATTCATTAAGCACTTTAGTTATTTGCAGTAACTCAGTATTATCTTTATTCATGCTCTGATTTGCTCATTGATAGTGGTTTGGCGATTACTATCAGATCAAATTCAGAGCATGTTTTCAACTGATTTTTTTAAGATCCAACGTATGAATCCCCATAAATCACTATCACAAAGATGAAATTAAAAAATCAAATTAATGGTGTGGCTTCATAGTCTTGCCCTTATTATCTAACCTAGTTATACATTTAGGTAGATTGTGATTTTTATGGGAGTCCGTCGACAATAAAACAGTAAAATTCAAAAAATCATTATCAATGAATATACATATCTTATAAACTAATGATTTTTATTAGGATAGTATTTTGAAATTCAGATATGACATAAATGGACTGCGAGGAATAGCAGTGATTACTGTTAGCCTTTTTCACTTTGATGTATGGTTCTTATCTGGTGGTTTTGTAGGTGTCGATATTTTTTTTGTCATCTCTGGTTTTTTAATGACTGGAATTATATTTAAGGGTTTTGAAAAAAATACATTTAATATAGGTGGTTTTATTAAAGCCAGAGGAAAAAGAATTGTACCGCCATTGTTAATAGTTTGTTTATTTTCTTTGATTTTTTCTTATTTCTTTTTATATGACCCAGAGCTATATAACAGCTTAAATCAAATTTCAACAGCTATGTTTTTTGTTTCAAATATTTTCTTTTGGAAAACTACCAGTTATTTTGCTCCCGGATCAGAAACTAATATTCTCCTCCATACATGGTCTTTGTCTGTTGAATGGCAGTTTTATATTATTTACCCTCTAGTCCTTGTTACAATTAAAAAATTCTTTAATCTTAAAGTGACAAAAATATCTATATTTATTGCTTGTTTTTTTAGTTTTTTGTTGAGTATTTATGCAACGCCTTTGTGGGCAACTTCATCATACTTCTTACTACCAACTAGAGGTTGGGAAATGCTACTCGGTGGTGTGGCATTTCTAGTTAACTTTAATGTTAATAATAAACTTAGAAAGTTAACTCAGCTGGTAGGTTTTCTATTTATTTTTATTTCATGTGTATTTTTTACAAAAGAAACATTATGGCCCAGTTATTTTGCAATTGTACCGACTTTGGGAGCGTTTTTAATACTGGTATCGAACTGTGATTCAATTCTATTAAAAAATAAAATCATGCAAGCAATAGGTCTCTGGTCTTATTCTATTTATTTGTGGCATTGGATTGTGGTTTACCTAATAAATAGGTATTTGGACATAGAGAACCCAATAACCATTATTGCGGGTCTTTTAATTTCTATCTTTTTAGGGTACTTGTCTTTTAAGTTTATAGAAAAAGGCGGTTTCAACAATCCCATTAAAACAATATCATTCATGGTCATAGCTTCATGCTCAATTTTATTATTAAATAAAGAGCTGATATCTAATAGAAGTATATCCGACACTCCAGAGAACGATTTAGTAACCTATTATGAAAACTATAAAGATAATACCCCATGGATAGATAATACTTGTAGCAATGATTTTTGTGAAAATGGTGGGTTGTTTTTATGGGGTGATTCACATGCCCGCGCCTTATACTCAGGATTAAAAGAAAGTCTCTCCAATATTACAGAGGTAACAACAACATCATGTTCGCCTAGTTTGAAATATCCTGATTATGTATTAAAGTCTCGTATTCAATGCAATATTAATAACAAAGAAGCCCTAAGGCAAATTATTTTGAAGAAGCCATCAGTAGTCATCCTAGCACAAAAAAATAGGCATGATGAAAATGATTGGATAAGTATTACTAATGAATTAAAGATATATGGAGTTGAACATGTTGTTGTTATTGGCCCTGTACCTCAATTTAAAGGTGACCTTCCATTATTAGTCGCAAAAAAGTACTTAGATAGTGATTTAATTAACAAAAAAGATATGGATTATAGAATATTTGGTAGTGATAATTTAATGCTTAAAGAAGATAGAAAAATATATACTTACATTAGTATTTTAAATACATTATGCGCAAATGATAAATGTAAATTTAAAGTAAATAATAATGATTTGCACTCCTTAATAGCATCTGATTACGGTCATCTAAATAATGAGGGCTCAAAATTTATTGCCGATATCATATTAAATAAAATATCAACTCTCGTAATAAAAGATTAGTGCTCTAAATATATAAAATTTTATAGGACCTGCAAGCTATTTTGATACTTTAGTCTAACAATATTAACAACAAGTGATTTACTTCTTTGGTAACTCGGACTATAAATAAGAAGTTATTTTATAGTGATATTTTAGAATATAATATTTAAATGTTGCATGATTAATTTAAGGTGATTGAAGTTGCAGAATGAAATAAATATTGTTCATTATTGGGGAGGATTCCCAATAATTGCAACATCAAAATGGCTTAGCGCTTTAAATTTGGTTAAGAAATGCCAAGCTGAAGGGTGGAATAATTGGTTAGTGTTGTCTAAAGAGCCAGATAATCTCGAATTAGTAACTCCTTTTTTAGAAGCAGGCTGTAAAGTCATATATCACCCAAGATCTAGAAGGAATTTTGATTTTTTCAGTATTTATAGAAACATTAAGTTTCTTCATAAAATAAAGTGTGATGTATTTCATTGTTATAATGATCACACAAGCCCTATTATTGCCGCTATGTTTGCAAGAGTACCGATTAGAGTATGGTCAAAGTTATCTATGTCTTCTTATTATGAAGAAGGTATTTCGCCTACAGGTTTAAAAAGGCTAATGCCAAGTACCCGAATTACTTGTTGGTTTGCAAACAGAATTTTAGCTATCAGTGATGCCGCAAAACAAGAAATATGTTCTCAAGTTGGTTTTGAGAATAAAATTTCTATTGTTGATGTCCCCGTTCACCTAGAGTTATTCAATATTCCACATCAGAATTCAGAGATCAGGGATGAGTTCAATATCCTAAAATCAGACTACCTAATTACTGCTGTTGGTCACTTTATAGAAGTTAAAGGTTGGGATATTGCTGTTCCAGCATTTGCTAAAGTTTGTGAGGTTTTTCCTGATGTTAAGTTGTTGTTTGTAGGAAAAAAAACCTCCGAATCCTATTATCAAAAAATTTGTTCTCAAATTAAATATTTTAACTTAGATGATAAAGTTATTTTTGCAGGTAACCGTAGTGATATCCCTGATATTCTAACTGCAAGTGAGCTGTTTATTTTTCCATCTCGATCTGAAGGTGCAGGGGCTTCTCTTGTTGAAGCTATGGCAGCTGGAGTTCCCTGTATCGCAACTGACGCAGGAGGGATTTCAGAAATAATAAAGGATGGTGAAAATGGGCTTCTTTTTGAAAGAGGAAACTCAGATGAACTGGCGAAACAGATAATTCGAGTAATATCAGATATCGATTTACAAACACAACTAGTAGAAACTGCCAAACAAGGTTTACAAAAATTTAGCATAGAAGTTTATGTTGATAGTGTGTTGAACCATTATAAAAATCTGATCAACAAATAAAACACTTCATACAGTAATGATATTTTAATAAGTTTAATGAAGTATATATTTATGGAAATAAAAAGTTTTTTAAAGAAAATAGTTCTAAATATATTATTGAAAATTGGTTTTTTAAAAGCTTTGCATTTTAAAAATCGCAAAAAAATATGTGTCTTAATGCTGCATGGTGTTATGGCTCCTCATCCTCAAACGAGTTGGTTGCCATTAAGAGAACAACTTAGTCCTAATGGGCTAAAACGTACACTAAATATTCTTTCCCAATATTATCAATTTATAACGATAGAACAATGTGTCGATATGTTAGAAGGTAAAGTACCGAACATCAAAAATGCGTTGCTGATTACTTTTGATGATGGATATCGAAATAATATTGATTATGCGCTACCTATTTGTAACGAGTTTGGTATTAAGCCGGTTTTATTTGTAGCAACGGGGCACCTTGATTCCACACTACCATTTTGGTTTGACCGGTTAGATTATGCGTTGCAGCAGAATATGGGAGAATTGATTTCGTTTGAATACCAAGGGAATAAATATTGTTTTGACGCAACTTCTTTGCCTGCCTTAAAAGCCAGCTATCAAAAATTTAGAGATGATTGTAAGTACGCTTTTACTGACGATATTGATATGAATCAGTTGTTTAATGCGCTTTCTGAAATGCTTGAATCACGTTCAGGTAAAGCATTACGTGATATTTGTGTTGAAGATGACTGGTCTGGCATCGTTTCATGGGAACAATTAAAAGATGCCGTTAAGCTTAACCTACTTGATGTTGGCAGTCATACGGTTGACCATTGGCGCCTCGATAGCTTATCTGAAGCGCAGATTATCGTACAACTACAACAATCTAAAGTGCGTATCGAAGATGAGTTATCAACTCAATGTCATTATTTTTGCTACCCTAACGGTAACTATAATAAACAAGCAATATCGTTAGTGAAAAATAGTGGCTACAAGGCTGCTTTCTCCACGGATGTTGGTTTATGTCAATCAAAGGATGATTTAATGACGTTAAAGCGTTTTAATTTTTCTTCAAATAAGACAAAATCTGAATTGCTGTATCTACTTAATTCTAAAATGTAGGTAATATCTCTATTACATCTATTCTTTAAAAATATTCTAATTGTTGAGGTAATACATAATCATGTTAAATATATGTCTTGTTGCTCATTTTTCATATGGTGCTGTTACTGGCGGCAACCAAGGTTCAATAGGTGGGGTCGAAAGACAAACGAGTTTAATGGCTAAATGGTTGGTGGCAAAAGGTCATAAAGTCTCGCTATTAACTTGGTCAGAAGGTTCCTGCGAAGATGAAGTGATTGATGGTATTCATGTGATTAAAATCTGCCGTCAAGATTCAGGTCTACCTGGTATTCGTTTTTTTCACCCTCGTTGGACGGGGTTAATTTCTGCAATGAAAAGGGCTGATGCAGACGTTTATTACCAAAACTGCGGAGAGTACATTACTGGGCAAGTGGCAATGTGGTGTAAAAGCAATAACAAGAAATTTTTATATTCATTAGCGAACGATGCAGATGCTGAGGTAGGCTTTCCTATTATGCATACTATACGTGAGCGCATGTTATACAAATACGGCTTGTTTAATGCACATGAGATTATTTCGCAAACAAATAAGCAGAAGAATTCGCTTAAAAATGGCTTTAACTTAGACTCTTCTGTTATGCCAATGCCATGTCCAGGTCCAAGTAATGAAGAATATCAACCATTGCAATGGAATGAAGATAAACCAACAATATTGTGGGCTGCACGTATCCATGAAAGTAAGCGGTTAGAGTTGTTACTAGAGATCGCTTCGAAGTTGCCTGAGTATAATTTTGTTGTGGGGGGAAGTCCTGGCCATGAAGATCAATATTTCTTTGAGTTGCGAGAAACAATGGATCGATTAAGTAACGTTTCTTATCTCGGTATGGTCGCTAGAGCTGACATGCCTAATTTATATCGATCAAGCACTGTTTTTTGCTGTTCGTCTATTTATGAAGGTTTTCCTAACACGTTTTTAGAAGCATGGAGCGAAGGTTTACCTATTGTTTCTACCTTTGACCCTGATAATCTAATCCGTGATAAAGCGTTAGGTTTTCCTGCGGAAAATAAGGAAGACCTTATCAATGGCATTAAAAAGCTTTGTAGTAATAAAGCCTTGTGGTTAGAATATTCTGCTAATGCACGACATTATTATCAAAGTAATCACTCTGTCGATCAAGTGATGGAACGTTTTGAAGGCATCTTCGCTAATTTAACTAAATAAGAATCATAATGATGAATGTGATTAAACTCGCTTTTGTTACACAATTTCCTGTTGACTCTAATCGTCCATTAGGTGGTGTTGAAGCCGTTAGTGTTAATTTAGTTCGATCACTATCTGCCTATTCAAATCTAAATATTGATGTGCTGACGTTATGTAGCAGTGTCACTGCGGTGGTAATTGAAAATTGGGGGAAGGTAAAAATTCACCGTTTACCTAAACCTACTGGTAGTGAGCTTATTACTGCTATAGGAAAAAGTAAAAGATTGGTTGAGAGTTATATTCAACAATTAAAACCTGACCTTATTCATGCACATGATACCTACGGTATAATGGTTCAAGATATTAATATCCCTAAGGCATTTACTGTTCATGGCTTTATTTATGGTGATACCTTATTTTCACAGGGAAAATTTAAATGGCTACGTTCTAAAATATGGGAAAAAATAGAAAAAAGTAGTTGGGCGAAACAGCCGAATATCATTTCTATTAGCCCCTATGTACGAGAACGTGTTTCCCTTGTCTCTGATGCTATTATTTATGATATTGACAATCCAATTTCTGATGATTTTTTTAAGTTAGTGCGCGATGAGAAACCAAGGATAATTTTTACCTCCGCTGTAATCTGTCCGCGAAAGAATACATTGCAATTAGTGAAAGCGGTAAAGCTACTTGTTGATAAAGGGACTGAAGTTGAACTTCGTATCGCAGGCAGTGTTGGTGATGAGCAATATATGCAAGAGATGTTAGATTTTATTCGTAAGAATAATCTTGATAAGCATGTACAGTTATTGGGCCGAATTTCTACATCTGAAGTGATGCAAGAGCTTATTCACGCTTCTATATATGCATTAGCCTCTTTAGAAGAAAACTCTCCAATGGGCATTGAAGAAGCTATGGCGGTGGGAGTACCAGTGGTAACATCAAATCGCTGTGGTATGCCGTATATGGTTAAAAATGGGGAAACAGGCTTTTTAATTAATCCCTTTGATGAGAAGGATATTGCGGCTAAATGTGAGCGTATTCTGAGCAATCCTGAATTAGCGAAAAAAATGCAGGAGAAATCACGACAATTAGCATTAGATTTGTATCATTCAGACCAAGTCGCAGCGAGAACTGTTGCTGTTTATCATGAAGTATTAATGCATGAATAAAATTTTAAGTCCCTTTGGAGCAACTTCTTTTGTTTAAAAAAAACTCGATTCATACTTTCTTTGTTGTTCCTTTAGCTATTCTTTTATTAGTTAATCTTCCTGCCTTGTCTGCTATCTTTGATGAGTGGAATAGTGATGGCCCATATAGTCACGGTTTTTTGGGGATATTTGTTGTCATATATGCTTTTTGGACCAAGCGTAAATCGATTAGATTAAGTAAAAACACAACTACCTCCTTTATTATTTGTACTGTTGGGTTGCTAGGTAGTTTATTAGTCAATCTTGTTGCTATGCTCGCTAGTATTCAGCAATTACAATTACTGGCTTTATTTTTTATTATTCTATTTCTATTTAGTGCTTTATATGGCCTTAAGACACTTCAAGCCTGTGCATTACCTTTTATCATGTTGTTTCTTATATTTCCTGTCTGGAATATTTTACAATTTCCACTGCGTGAATTATCTACTGCTGCAGGCCAATGGGGGCCAGAGTTAATTGGTATTCCGGTCGGTCGAGACGGTTACCGCTTATCAACAGCTGGTGGTTTGTTTGATGTTGAGCCTGCTTGTTCTGGTTTGGGCTTTTTCATGGTATCGGCATTATTAGCATTTTTTGTTAGTTTTATTAATAAATTATCGCAGAAAAAAACACTTACTTTTTTAATTATTTGCTTGGTTATCGCCGTGTTAGCCAATTGGTTACGTATCATTATTATTATCGTTGTTGGTACTTACACTGAGATGAATCACTTTATAGTGCATGACCACTTAACCTTTGGTTGGATTGTGTTTGCGCTTTGTTTATTGCCACTTATTTACATTGCACGTACTTACTTTGATGATAGTGCCGTTGTTAATAACAAGGCAGTGGACTCGTTTCCTGTAAAACAAGTAGATGTTATTAACAAAACATATGCCCTCACTGCCATTACTTTACTTATTGTGTTTATTGCGGCGACTTACTGGATCCCTTCTCGATTTAATGAAAATTATGCGTTCACTGTGCCTACTTTAAATCAATATGAAATGGCCGGTGAAAGTAAAAGCTATAGCCCGAATTGGAAGCCTTATTCGCAGGGCGCAAGTAAAGAGCGATTTTTCTATTACGTTAAAGCCGATGTGGGCTTTCAGGTCTATCTGGCTGATTATGTTAAGCAAGAACAAGCTAGTGAGATGATCTTTGTGGAGAATTATCTTTATGATGATCAATTTTGGTATGATGTTGAAGATAAAAAATTACCTTTACTCGATAATCAATATTTGCAACAGGCAAACTTAGTTGTGGTTCAGCGTTCACAGGCGCGATACCGTATGATTGCATCTTGGTATGTTATTAACGGTGTGATCACCAGTGACAAAAAGGTAGCCAAACTCGCTGAAGTACAAGCGGCTTTGGTGGGGGAGCCTGGCGCAACACTGGTTGCCGTTGCCTTAGACTTCGATGGTCAGGACAGTGCGTTAGCAGAACAAACATTGAGTGAGTTTATTCATTCATATCTTAATCCTTAGTATTCATACTTTAACCCTTAGTATTCATAACTTAATCCTTAGTATTAATAATTAAAGAGTTTAACCATATAAATGCAGCCTATTACTTGGTATATCAAACGAATTAAAATGATGTCAGTTGACGAAGTCACTTGGCGAATAACTTCTTTAAGTGATGCGTGGATTGAGCGATTACGCGT
This sequence comes from Vibrio sp. 2-Bac 85, assembly GCF_037546705.1. Taxonomy (NCBI): domain Bacteria; kingdom Pseudomonadati; phylum Pseudomonadota; class Gammaproteobacteria; order Vibrionales; family Vibrionaceae; genus Vibrio; species Vibrio sp. 2-Bac 85. Next base: position 46,104 of record NZ_JALAAB010000003.1, read on the forward strand.
TCAGTTTAACTGGGTACCTAAAGTTCAATATACCGAGCAATATGATCAACAGGCCACCTTTAAGCCTGGCTTTAGTGTGTTTGAAGGGCAAGTCGCTGAATATGACGATGCTTGGAAAGCACCTTTATTAGCTAAAGCTGAATCAATCATCGCGCATAAATTAAGTTACTTTGATTTACAAGATCATCACCTTGAATCACCTATTAATTGGCATAAAGACCATAGTGCAGGTATTTACTCAAACCTTGGCCATATTCTTTCCGTTAACTACCGTGATTTTAAAAATAATGGCGATTGTAAGTTAGTTTGGGAGCCTAATCGTCATCATCAAATGGTAGTGTTAGCGCGTGCTTATAAAGTCACCGGTGAACTTAAATATGCGCAGGCTGCTGTGCAGCAAATTACTCACTGGTTAGATCAAAATCCTTACGGTAAAGGGATGAACTGGCGTAGTCCGTTAGAGCTATCTATTCGTTTGATTAGTTGGGTATGGACAATTGATTTAATTAAAGACTCTGGATTGTTTGTTGGTGATTTTAAGGAACGATTATTAGAAAGTGTTTTTTTACATTGTCGAGATGTAAGTGGTAAGTTTTCTCAAGGTACTTCTGCCAATAATCATTTAGTTGGCGAAGCGGCGGGTGTTTATATTGCTGCACGCTATTTCACTATGTTAAAAGATGCACCGCAATGGCAACAAAAAAGCAAAGCGGTATTAGAAAATGAAATTCAGGCACAAACCTTCAATGACGGCTGTACCAAAGAGCATGCCTTTAGTTATCAATTCTTTGTGTTTCAATTTTATCTGTTTACGGCATTAGCCGGTAAATGGAGTACAGATGATTTTTCACCTGCGTATTGGCAAACGCTTAAGAAATTAAGCCAGTTCATCGCAATTATTGCAGAAGGTGGTGAGCATTATCCAATGTTGGGCGATCAAGATGATGGTTATGTTATTGATTTAGGAGATCATGTTCATAATATTAATGCATTATCGGATATTGTTAGCCATTTTTATGATGATGAAATCTTTGCTCAAGGTAAAAAACAACCGAGTGAATCTGCATTCTGGCTATTGAATAATAGACAACAGCCAACGACTCAAGCATCGACTAAAGAACACGAACTTAACTCATTTGCGTTTACTGACTCTGGTTATTATTTACTGCAAGCTGGTAAAGTGAGTGAAGGTAATCAAGCAAGTATATTAGTGGATGCTGCTGAGTTAGGTTATACGGCAATTGCTGCTCATGGCCATGCCGATGCACTGAGCTGTGTGGTGCGTATTAATCGAAATGATTTGTTTGTTGATACAGGAACCTATGATTATTTTAGCTTTCCACAATGGCGTAATCATTTCCGTAAAACCCAGGCGCATAATACTGTCGAAATTGACGGCTTAGATCAGTCTGTTATGACGGGGCCTTTTATGTGGGAGTCTCATGCCCAAGCTTCTTGTTGTAAGTGGTTACCTAGTGAGCTGGGTGGCGAACTGGTCGCTGAGCATAATGGTTATCAACGTTTAGGCTCTCCGGTAACGCATCAACGTAGTATTAAACTGAATGTGTTAGAAAAGCAGATTGATATTACGGACGAACTTAAAACACAAGGCCAACACGATATTGTTATTTATTTTCATTTTTCTGAAAATTGTCAGAATATTGAGATTAGTAATGGCGTTTGTCATTTGTTGTTGGGTAATGATCAAATCACCATTAAACTGCCAGAAAGAAGCTCTGCTGAGCTAATCACTGGCGTGGAGAGTGAAGATAAACAGACGCCATCATTGGGCTGGTTAAGTCGTGGTTATCATCAGAAAGTGGCGATTACTACGTTAGCTATATCTGCTCACATTAGTGAGGATAGAGCGTTTACAACAAGTATCTCATGGGGTGCTTAACCGTTTTTTACTAATTGTTTAATGATTAAATTTATAAATAAAACATTTAGTTAATTACTTAAAACAGGCATTTAACCCTTATTAATCGCTATTTATAAGGGTTTTAGATATCTTCCTGTTGGCCAGATAGTCATGACATTAAATATGATGTTTTTGATTGTATTTGGCCAAATCATCAAGTTATGCCCATTGCGTTTTTCAGCGAGCCAGCGTCTTTTATGATCTGTATATTGACCTAGAAAGTCGTAATCTGTAAGCCCTTCTTTTAAACACTGCTGAAAAACATGATAGCGTAAAACTTGCCCTACTCCATTTTGAAACTCAGCGTTAAAACCTTCTTGTAATGCAAAAAATTGTTCTTGATATACATAACCAATCTGCATTGCTTGGGTAATACCTTCACACTCTAATTTAGCTAAACGTAGCCAGCCCTGTTGTAATGCTCTAGGCACAAAATGAGAATAAAAGGCTGCCATTTCAGGCCTTCTTGCAAAGGAACCTTGTAAACCCGCTTTTTGCCAACGTAAATTGTGTAATGTAAATAACTGTTGCAACTCTTCTTCGAGTTGCGTTGGGTTATCGCAGAAACTCACTTGCCATTGACCTTGTCGGCTTAAATAACCTTGGGTTTGTTTGATATTAGTGCGCAAACTTTTAGACAGGGAAGGGAGGACTTGCTCTGAGATTTTTTCTAGGTCGGTATTGGCAAATTCGACTTCACGTGATTGTTGCTTTAGCTTTTTTGTTTTATTCAACGCTGCAATTAATGTTTCTCCACCTCTCGTCCAACTCGCAACGTTGCTATACCAAATAATATCCCAATGTGATTTTTTATGGCTTGCCACTAATGCTGACCATAGCTGTTCTTTTAAGGCGATACTATGTTCTTGTTTAACGATAAAATTGGAATACTCCGAGCCTATACCTTGGTCACCGGCGAAACGTAGTACGTTATAATTAATACATTTGAATAGTCGATATGGTTGAATATAGAAAGGGGCGATAGCGACAATTTGCTCTGCTTGTTTTAATATCACAAAAAATGGCTTGGTATTGGCCGAGCAGGTTTTTTTCCAGCTATCAATCCACTGCCAGGTTAAGAAAATATTATCAGCATCAGATTGATGCAATAAAGTATTCCAACTTTTTTTAAGTTGATCGACTTCTGACCATGAGGTAATAATGTGGGAAGTTATTATTTGCATATCCGTATCAGCACCTTAAATCTCATGAGATCAATTAAAAAACAAAATCCTGTCCTACAGTGTAAAACAAAGCCTGATAATTTATGTATTATTTTTGACTAAATCTGCATTTATCTGGCCTCTATCGCTTAATCACATGATCTATTATTTCGCTATGCTATGATGCTTTCATTATTAATAATGAATGAGAGCAAAATGACTACGCGACAAAATGAAAATATCCACATCCAATCAGAAACAGTTTTAATTACACCAGCAGAGCTTAAAGCCTCTTTACCGGCTTCTGATAGTGTTTATCAATTCATTCATGAATCTCGTCAAACTATTTCTAATATTGTGCATAAAAAAGATCCACGTTTCTTAGTGATTTGTGGTCCTTGTTCTATTCACGATGTTGAAGCTGCAAAAGACTATGCAACCCGTTTGAAAGAGTTACATGAACAATATAAAGATACTTTATATATTGTTATGCGTGTTTATTTTGAAAAACCACGTACTACAGTGGGTTGGAAAGGGTTAATTAACGACCCTCATATGGATGATTCATTTGATATTGAAGCCGGCCTGAAAAAAGCGCGTGAATTATTGTTATGGATTTCAGAGTTAGGTTTACCTATCGCGACTGAAGCATTGGATCCAATTAGCCCACAATACATTGGCGATCTGTTTAGCTGGTCTGCTATCGGCGCACGTACCACTGAATCACAAACTCACCGTGAAATGGCGAGTGGCTTATCAATGCCTGTTGGTTTTAAAAACGGTACTGACGGTAGTCTTTCTACTGCTGTTAATGCAATGCAATCAGCCTCTTCTCCGCACCGTTTCATGGGTATCAATCAATTAGGCCAAAGTGCTTTATTACAAACTGCTGGTAATCAAGATGGACATGTTATTTTACGTGGTGGCGGTGGCAAACCAAACTACGATTCAATTAATGTTGCATTAGCAGAACAAGCATTATCAAAAGCTAAGATGGAAGATATCTTAATTGTTGATTGTAGCCATGAAAACTCAAGTAAAAATCATGAATTACAGCCTTTAGTTGCAAAAAATGTTTTCAATCAAGTTGTTGAAGGTAATAAATCTATCATAGGTATTATGTTAGAAAGTAATATTAATGCAGGTAACCAACCCGCATCATTACCAGCTGAGCAATTACAATACGGTGTATCAGTAACTGATGCTTGTATCGATTGGCAAACAACGTGTGAATTATTGAGTGAAGCGACTGCATTGTTAAAAGATGCTATCAAAAACAGATAAGAAGTAAATTATGCCTTTAACTAAATTAAGAGATCAGATTGATGCTGTTGATCAGCAAATCATTGATTTATTAGCAGAGCGTTTACGCCTAGTAGGAGAAGTTGGCGAAGTTAAAACTAAGCATGGCTTGCCTATTTATGTGCCAGAGCGTGAAGCCGCGATGTTAGCTAAACGTCGTGAAGAAGCTGAGCAAAAAGGTGTGCCAGCGAATCTTATTGAAGATATTTTACGCCGTACCATGCGTGAGTCTTATGCTAGTGAAAATGATACTGGCTTTAAAACTGTTAATCCTGATATGAAGCGTATTGTGATCATTGGTGGTAATGGTTTACTAGGACAGCGTTTTGTCGAGATGTTTAAACTATCTGGCTATGACGTTGATATTCTGGGCCGTAGTAACTGGGATCAAGCTGAAGCTATTTGTAGCAAAGCGGGACTCGTTATTGTGGGTTCGCCAATTGATGTCACTGTTGATGTGATCAAGCAACTTACTTTCTTACCTGAAGATTGTATTTTAACCGATATTACCAGTATTAAGGACTCCCCTTTAACTGAGATGTTAGCGGTTCATAAAGGTCCTGTGGTTGGTTTACACCCAATGTTCGGTCCAGATATATCAAGCTTTGCAAAACAAGTGATTGTGTACTGTGATGGTCGTGACCCAGAGAAGTATCAATGGTTGATTGACCAAATGAAAATTTGGGGCGCGCACTTGTATCCTGTTGCGGCACCAACACATGATCAGTCAATGACCTTGATCCAAGCATTACGTCATTTTACGAGTTTTGTGTACGGTGTGCATTTGCAAGAAGTTGATGCTGATTTAGAGCAACTGTTAGATTTAAGCTCTCCTATTTATCGCTTAGAGCTAGCGATGGTAGGGCGTTTATTTGCACAAGAGCCTGCTTTATATGCAGATATTATTTTGTCGCAAAAAAGCAATTTAACCATGATCAAGCAATACCATAAACATTTCGCGGATGCGATTGAGTTATTGGAAGCAAATAATCGTGAGGAGTTTATTGACCGTTTTAAATCTGTGACTAATTGGATGGGTGACTATTCTACGTTGTTTTTGGATGAAAGCAGGGTAATGCTTCAGCAAGTACATGATAATCGTCATTACGAAACTAAGGCATAGCATCAATTAATGTACTAGCTTATTAGGCTTATTTATTAAGCTTGGTTGTTGAGGATAGGCTTTATACTTAGTCATTAGACCTAGCTTCTTGCTTTAGATGCTAGGTTTAACTTGATGATTAGGGGTCGTGTTTAGATTTACGATGAGGCTGGTTATTAGCTCTAGCAGTTAGGTTTAGGACTTAAGTTAGTTTATTAATTGCCAAGATCGAAAAAGGAGGTGTTTAACCTCCTTTTATTTGCTTTTTTAATTATTTTTTAAACTGTTTAAGATTGTTTAAAGCTAAGAGCTTTAATTCATCTTGTTGATAACAATTATGCAGCAAACTCTTTATTTAATTTGATTTCAGCATCTGATTCAATTTCAACTTCTGGCTCTTCAATAGGCTCTCCTGAAATTTCTCCGTTACGACATAAGTCTTTACCATTATTCTTGGCACGGTTTGCTTCATCTTTATGGTTATGTTTATTTAGTTGACGTTCAATTTTTTGGAATAGTTGATTGATGGCAACATATAAATCATCATGCTCTGCATGAGCAAAAACTTTACCGTTTGGTACACCAATAGTACCTTCAATTTTCATGCCTTTAGGCTCTTTAGTGATAATAAAATGGGGATTGATAAGAGAAGTTTGTAGTTTTTCTAATTTTTCAAAACGTTCCTCTACTTTTGCGCGCATTGTGTCTGTGATAGTCATTTGTTTGCTAGTAATTTCAATTCTCATATAGGACACCTTTTTGTTGTAACACTTGTTGTGTTCATAAATAGATTAGGCTTTTCACTGTAAATTAAAAGCGACTTAGATCACACTTTATAGCCCTTTTAGATAAACAAAGTAATTCTTTGACCTAACCATATTTTCTTAAAAAAACTTCAACTTTTACTTGTTGAAACCTAAAAGTTAGTCCACTTTGGAGTGAATAAGTTCCGCGATTTACTTCACTGTTTTTTATATCTTGTTTTTTCATTTAAAAACCTTTTATTAAACTAAGCATTTGTTATCTTTACTACTCCTATATTTTTCAACCAGTGTTGGTTTTTCTATTATGATTAATAAGCTTATACGTATCTGCCTATTTTATATGCTATTTAGTGTGAGCATTGGCGCTCAAAGTGCATCATGGAATAATGCGATTAGCATGTATGGCGATCTTAAGTATGACGCTGATTTTGAACACTTTGATTATGCCAACCCGAATGCACCAAAAGGTGGAGTATTCAAGCAAGCTAGCATTGGCAGTTTTGACTCACTAAACCCTTTTATTGTTAAAGGAAATGCTGCCAGCGGCATAACTCGTATTTATGATACGTTACTGCAACAATCAACCGATGAACCCTTTAGCTTATACGCTCTAATTGCTTCACAAGTGAAAGTCGCAGATGACTTTAGTTCTGTTAGTTTTTTAATTAACCCTAAAGCTACTTTTCAAGATGGTGAGGCTATCACCGCCAGCGATGTGAAGTTTAGTTTTGACTTATTAGTGAATGAAGGTGCACCACATTTTAGTTCCTACTATGCAGGTGTTGAAAAAGTAACCGTTGATGCTTTATTGCAGGTAACCTTTCACTTTAAAGAGGTGGGTAACCGAGAATTACCGTTAATTATTGGGCAGATCCCAATTCTTCCAGAGCATTTCTGGAAAGATATCGACTTTTCTAAGAGTGGACTGATTGTGCCTGTCGGTTCGGGGCCTTATCAAATAGAAAGTTTTGATGCGGGTAAGCAAGTTGTTTTTCAACGTGTTAAAAATTATTGGGGAAAAGACCTCGCCGTTAATAAAGGGCGTCATAACTTTGACCATATTATCGTTGATTATTATCGTGACGATTCAGTTGCTTTTGAAGCCTTTAAATCTGGCGCCTTTGATTATCGCTTAGAAACCTCTTCAAAACGTTGGTCTACAGGTTATGTGGGCGAGCAATTTAATAAACAGCACATTTTATTAGAAACGATTGCAGATAAAACGCCACAGGGTATGCAAGGTTTTTGGTTTAACTTACGAAAAGAGAAGTTTAAAGACCCAAAGGTAAGAGAAGCTATTTCGCTATTATTTGATTTTGAATGGGCGAATAAAACATTATTTTATGATGCGTACACACGTATTGATAGCTTCTATTCTGGTTCAGAGTTAGCAACACAAAGTGAGATTTCACCTGCAGAGCAAGCTATTTTATTACCTTATAAAGAACATCTTCCAGCGTCTGTATTTGAGCCAATAAAAGCCAATAAAACATCGGGTAATGGCAATGTTCGACAGCAAATGCGTGAAGCGGTAGCATTATTGGCCGAGGCAGGTTACCAGTTAAAAGATAGCAAAATGCAAAATCAACAAGGCGAACAATTAAGCTTTGAGTTTTTACTATATAGCAAAGACTTTGAACGCATTATTCATCCTTTTCGTCGTAATTTGCAACGTATTGGCATCAAAGCAGATATTCGTTTAGTTGATGTTTCTCAGTTTATTAATCGTTTAAATAGTTTTGAGTTTGATATGTTGTCTTTACGTAAAGGACAATCTATTTCACCTGGCAATGAACAAGCTAGCTTTTGGGGGTGTAATACCGCAAATGATGCTGGGACTTCTAATTGGGCGGGTATTTGTTCTCCCGTGATTGATGCATTAACACAGCAGCTTATTATGGCCACCACACGCGAACAATTGGTGAATACAACTAAAGCTCTAGACCGTGTTTTGTTATCGCAACATATGGTTATTCCGCAATGGTATTTACCGGCTTACAGAATCGCTTATTGGGATAAATTCTCTCGTCCTAAGGTTTCACCCTATTATGACCTCGGACTGGATACGTGGTGGCTAAAAGCTTCCTCTGGCGTGACTACTAGCGAAGGAAGCCAATAATGCATCAATATATATTAAAAAGATTACTACTGATTATTCCAACTTTGATTGGCATTATGACTTTAAACTTTTTTATTGTACAAGTCGCTCCAGGTGGTCCCGTTGAACAAGCAATTGCTAAATATCAAGGTATTGATTCCGACGCAACTTCTCGAGTGACTTCCGGTATTAATAGTGAAATAAAACAAGGTTCAAGTGACAGTAAATATCGTGGCGCACAGGGGGTTGATCCTGAATATATTGAAGCGTTAGAAAAGTTATATGGATTTGATAAACCATTGCATGAACGTTATTTTTCAATGCTTTGGCGTTACATTAACTTTGATTTTGGTGATAGTTTTTATCGAGATAAAAGCGTAATTGACTTAATTTATGAGAAAATGCCTGTATCCATCTCTTTAGGTTTATGGACGACATTGCTCGCTTATCTTATTTCAATTCCATTGGGCATTAAAAAAGCCACTGCACATGGCAGTCGTTTTGATGTGTGGACAAGTACGATAGTAACTGTTGGTTATGCCATTCCAGCATTTATATTTGCGATTATGCTGGTGGTTTTATTTGCGGGTGGTTCTTATTATAGCTGGTTCCCTTTACGTGGATTAACGTCCGATAACTTTGAGCAGCTTTCATGGTTTGGGCAAATAAAAGATTATTTCTGGCATTTAACTTTACCTATTTTTGCCAGCGTATTAGCCAGTTTTGCTACGTTAACGATGCTTACCAAAAACTCCTTCCTTGATGAAATTAATAAACAATACGTGATCACAGCGCGCGCTAAAGGTTGTTCTAAAAATCGTGTTCTGTATGGGCACATTTTTCGTAATGCGATGCTGTTAGTATTAGCGGGATTACCGGCTGCTTTAATCGGTATTTTCTTTACCGGCTCGATGCTAATTGAAGTTATTTTCTCTTTAGACGGGTTAGGGTTATTAAGTTTTGAAGCGGTCATTTCACGTGATTACCCAGTTATATTTGGCTCTCTGTATATTTTCACTTTAGTAGGATTAGTGCTTAAGTTAGTCAGCGACGTGACTTATACCTTAATTGATCCACGTATTACATTTGAGGGGCAATAATGTCTTTATTACTCGCTTGGCAACGTATTAAAAAGAATCCGAGTAACCATCAAAGGTGGGCACAATTCAAAGCTAATAAACGCGGTTATTACTCACTGTGGATTTTTAGTTTTTTATTTTTATTAAGTTTAGTCGCAGAAGTGTGGGTCAATGATAAGCCGATCATGGTGTCCTATCAGTCCAATTGGTATTTCCCAATCGTCCAAGATATTCCAGAGCAAGATTTAGGTGGTGATTTTGATATCACTACTGATTATCGCGATCCTTATATGGTGCAACAAATTAATAAAGAAGGGTGGATGATCTGGCCGTTAATTCCTTTCTACTATGATTCAATTAATTATGAGCTAACGAGTGCCGCACCCTCTAAGCCGGATGCTTTAAATTGGCTGGGCACTGATGACCAAGGTAGAGATGTCGTTGCGCGATTGGTTTATGGTTTTCGTATTTCGGTGATCTTTGCTTTATCTTTAACGCTGGTAAGTTCAGTGATCGGCGTTATCGTTGGCGCTATTCAAGGTTATTATGGCGGTAAAATTGATTTAATAGGGCAGCGTTTATTAGAAATTTGGGAAGGCTTGCCAATGTTATTTATGCTGATTATTTTAGCCAGTTTTGTTGAGCCAACCTTTACTTGGTTATTAGGCTTGATGATTTTATTTAGTTGGCCAAGTCTTGTCAGTGTAGTGCGTGCTGAATTTCTACGTGGACGCCATTTAGATTACGTTAAAGCGGCCAAAGCCCTAGGTGTAAAAGACAGTAAAATCATGTTTAAGCATATTCTGCCGAATGCCATGATAGCGACGTTAACGTTTATGCCCTATTTATTTACTGGTGCATTAACCACATTAACATCCTTGGACTTTTTAGGCTTTGGTCTGCCTTTAGGCTCAGCTTCATTGGGTGAGATGATATCTCAAGGTAAAGAAAACTTACACGCTCCTTGGTTGGCCATTACTGCTTTTATCTCATTATCAAGCATTTTGGTGTTATTAGTCTTTATTGGTGAAGCTGCTCGAGATGCTTTTGATCCGAGGAAAACACTATGAGTAAAGTCGATTATTTATTACAAGTTAATGACTTGTCGGTGAGTTTTGCACAGGAGCAGATAGTATCTGGTGTCAGTTTTTGTCTTGAACAAGGTAAAACATTAGCGATTGTGGGTGAAAGTGGTTCCGGCAAGTCGTTAACGGCTTTATCGGTTTTACAATTGTTACCTTACCCACATGCCCATCATCCAACGGGCGATATTATCTTTCAAGGTCAGTCATTGATGGGTAAATCAGAAAAAGTGCTAGAGGCGGTGCGCGGTAATAAAATTAGCATGATTTTTCAAGAGCCGATGACTTCCTTGAATCCTTTGCACAATATCGAAAAGCAGATTGCAGAAACTTTATTGCTTCATAAGGGACTAACGGGCAAAGCGGCACAATTACGTATTATTGAATTGTTAGAATTGGTAGGGATAAAAAATCCGCAATCACGTTTAAATGCTTATCCTCATGAGTTATCGGGAGGACAGCGACAACGTGTGATGATTGCAATGGCATTAGCTAATGAACCAGACTTATTAATTGCCGATGAGCCTACTACTGCATTAGATGCAACGATTCAAAAACAAATTTTAAAGCTGTTAAAATCGCTACAGCAACGTTTAAATATGGGGATTTTATTAATTACGCATGATTTGAATATAGTGCGTCAATTCTCTGACCATGTGTTAGTTATGTGTAAAGGCAAGCAAGTAGAATATCAGCAAACAGACAGGTTATTTAAATCTCCCGCTGATGACTATACTAAAAAGCTGTTAAATGCGGTACCGACAGGCCAAATGCAAGAATTAATCGATGCAAAAGTGATTCTTGAAGCGCATGATATTAATGTTAGTTTCGCAATGAAAAAAAATTTTTGGGGCAAAACGATACAGTCGTTACAAGTGGTTAAAAATGTATCCTTAAAAATACACGAGGGTGAAACACTCGCTTTAGTCGGTGAAAGTGGTTCGGGGAAAAGCACCTTGGCACAGGCGCTATTGCAGTTGAATAAAAGTACAGGGCAAGTTGTTTACTTGGGCAAAGATGTTCAGTCATTACCTAAAAACGATTTACAGGCCTTACGCCAGCAATTACAAATCGTATTTCAGGATCCCTATGCGAGTTTAAGCCCAAGGATGTCGGTACAGGATATTATTGCTGAAGGCGTACATGTATTTAATCATCAACAAAAGTTAAGTGATCAAGAAATAAGTCAGCAAGTATCCCAAGTATTAACTAAAGTTGGGTTAGAACAAAGTGCTGCAAGCCGTTATCCACATCAATTTTCAGGTGGGCAACGTCAACGTATTGCTATTGCAAGAGCACTGATTCTAAAGCCAAAATTGATTGTATTAGACGAGCCGACATCGGCATTAGATAGAAGCATTCAAAAACAAATTATTGAGTTATTGAAAGCGCTGCAGCATGAGTTTTCATTAAGCTATCTATTTATTAGCCATGACTTGTCAGTGGTGAAAGCAGTCAGTCATCGTGTATTAGTGATGAAAGCAGGTGAAATCGTTGAAGAAGGGCTAACTTCACAGTTATTTGCGCAAGCAAAGCACCCTTATACACAAGAGTTGATATCTTCGACTATTCTATGAAAAGATAGTTAACATTGTGAAAGTAGCGTTAAGTTTGTAAAAAGATTGCTAAGTTCATATACAGCTGACTATGTGTAGATAAAATGTACACATAGTCAGCTCATTTATTGTTTCCATTGAGGTGTTATGAAAAAATTAATTTTAGGTTGTTTGTTGTTTTCTGCATCAAACTTCGCCAGCGCCCTAAGTTTAGATGTTCAGCGTAATATTTTTACTGATACCTTAGACTTACAAGAGAAAAAACAGTGGCAAAAAGCCAATCAGAATATTAATGATATTGCTGATTACCCGCTTGCTTATGTCGCCCAATACAATTATTTGAATGCGAATATGTCGACGGTCAGTGATGCCGATATTATAAATTTCATTAAAACGCATAAAGGCAAGGTGGTCAGTGATGATTTACAGCGCTCTTACCTTTTTTATTTAGCGAAACAAAAAAATTGGAAACAGTTTTTAACTGCTTACCCTAAAATGCCGAATAATCGCGTTTTAAAGTGTTATTACCTGCAAGCTTCTATTGCCACCGGACAAAGCGAAAAAGCCTGGCCGGATGCACAAAAATATTGGTTATCTAGTACTTCATTACCGAATGCCTGTGATGATGTTTATGTTTATTATCAAGCGCACAAAAACTTGACACAAGAAGATATCTGGCAGCGATTTAACTTGGCTTTTGTAAAAAACAAACAAGGCTTGATGCGATTTTTAACCGCAAGAATGGATAAAGACAAAGCTGCCTTAGCGACTCAATTATATGAACTACATAAAGATCCTGAAAGTTTATTAGACAGCGATCTTTTTGCTTCTAGAAAAGTCCAAAGTTATCGTTTTTTAGTACCGAGTATTAAACGCCTAGCACGAAAAGACTTAGCTAAAGCGATGCTAGCTTATCAGCAGTTTGATAAAAAAATTGCATTTACCGCTACTGAAACCAATGCAATCAAAAAGCAATTTGCGACACTTATTGTACAGCGTGATAAAACTAACTATTTTTCTTGGTTAGACAAAGAGTTGCCGTCATTAAATAACGCGTCTTTAGTTGAGCAGCGTATCCGTTATGCGATTAAACGTAGTGACTGGAAAAATATAGGTTACTGGTTAAGTAAGTTACCAGATGAGAAACGCTATTCATCTGCATGGTTATATTGGCAAGCAAAAGTATTAGAGCAAGCCGGTGAAGCTGATAAAGCAAAGTCTATTTATGAAAAGGTGGCAAAAAATCGTAATTTCCATGGTTTTATGGCATCTCAAAAATTAGGTTTGAATTTTTCTCTTAATGCACAAACTATTGTTGAAGAGAAGGATAGCTTGAACTCTTTAGGTGGTGAGCTGGCGGTGATTGATGAGTTATTGTTCCATCAATTGAGCATACAGGCTAAAAGACAATGGCAACGCCTTTTAAATACACAAAACAAGAAGATTCAGCAGAAGCTAGGATTATATGCCTATGATCAAGGTTGGGCACATTTATCCGTACTAGCGAGTATTAACTCTAAAAGTTGGAATGCACTAAATATTCGTTTCCCAACAGCAAAACCAGAAATATTTGTAAAGGCGGCTAATAAATATGATTTAGAAGATACTTATATTTATGCCATTACTCGTCGCGAAAGTAGTTTTGATGAATATGCAAAATCACCTGTTGGTGCAAGTGGTTATATGCAATTAATGCCTAAAACAGCAAAAGAAACGGCGCGTAAGATTGATCTGACTGAATATAATGAAGTTTCACAACTTAACCAAGGTGCGCTCAACGTACAATTAGGCACCGCTTACTTTAATGGCCTATTAACACGTTATGACGGTAATCGAGTGTTAGCAACAGCTGCCTATAATGCAGGCCCACACCGAGTTGATAGATGGGTAACACCGAACAAGAAAAATGGCAATATTGGGATTGAAATAGATAGCTGGGTAGACACCATTCCTTATTATGAAACACGTGCCTATGTGCAAAGTGTTTTAGCCTATAACGTTATTTATCAACATGTATTAGGTAAACCATTGAAGTTTTTGAATCAGAAAGAATTTTTAGCTCGTTATTAATGATGACTTAATAATAAATAGTCGGCCGTTAATGGTAGTTAGCTGTTAACAAGGGCATTAATAAATGTTCTGTAGGGAAAAAGCCTGCAGAACATTATTTACAGGGGCTGTTTTCAAATATTTAAGTCGCAGTTTATAAGCCTTTCCATTTTAATATTACCTTCTAGCATTACCTACTAAACATTACTTTCTAAACATTACTTTCTAAACATTACCTTCTAGCATTACCAATTAAACACTACTTTCTAAAAAATTCTTCTGCTCTCCGCATATTTAGCACTACAGTGATTGGATTTATATTGTTCATAGAAGTTGAATTGATCTAAAAATTGAATTGAAGGCAGAAATGCTTTTAATTGATCCAGCAAGCATTATTTTGTTGGTTACCATCACTGGTTTTAGTGTTGCTCTGGTCTATATAAAGCGTTCTACAGTCGCTTTCGTCATTGATTTGACTACCTGTGGCTTTTGCTTCGGCTTTTAGCGTGTAGGTGTGTGTAGCGGCGGACACAATACTAAAAGTATAGTATTGATTATTTGAAGGTAAACCCGCAGACGATGCATTAGATATGTAGGTAGGATGAGTGATGCGAAAACTGCTTTGTTCTATTTGTGCTTTAATCAGTTCACTTTGAGCATCTGCTCGTCGTGTTTTTATAACAAATCCTTGATACGAGGGATAAGCGATAGCTGCTAATAGGCCCAAAATAGCAATCGCTATCAACAGCTCAATGAGTGTGAAAGCGCACTGCTTTTTTATTTTTAATTTTTTATTATTAACTATCAGCATAATCACCTACCTGTATAGGTTATCGCTAGCTCCCATATTTTTTATTAATTTTTTAGAGATTGAATAAATACTCAAAAAAACGAGGAAGTGGGGAGTATCTTCGCTCGTCATTTTTATCTATAACGATTTAAACTGAATTCGAGTTACTTATTACTTGAGTTATTACTGAGTTCCATATTGATAAAAGACCTAATTTCACTTTAAATCAATAGTGATGGTTGTTTTAATCAAATAGTTTGTGCACCACTGCCAATGTTTCTTCTATTTTTTGCGTATTACTTGGCGCAATGTAGATCGTATCATCGCCGGCTATCGTTCCTAGAATACCTTCTGCTTTACTCATCGAGTCTAATAAACGTGCAATTAATTGCGCTGCGCCTGGACTAGTACGGATAACAATTAAACTGTCATTTCTGTCTATATCAACAACTAAGTTTTTTAGTGGGCTGGTGGTCGTCGGAATACCCAGTTCTGCAGGTAAACAATATACCATTTCACCCGTTGCATTGCGTGTACGGACCGCGCCTGTCTTACTTAACATACGGGACACTTTAGATTGATTAATGTGAGTGAATCCAGCGCCGATCAATGCATCGACAATCTCACTTTGTGAGCTTAAATGTTCTTTTTTAAGCAAGCCTTTAAAGAAGTCCATTAGTTCAGAGGTCTGTCGCATTTGCTAATTCCATAATTGCATTATAATAAAAGCCATATCTTAATCTAAATGCACCGTAGGTTAATAGATTAAATGTCACTTTTTTTGCATATTTATTCGTTTTTGGCTAAACGGTTCTATTTACATTGAGAGTCTCTACTTTATTGCTGGTACTTCTGCTAAAATTTGCAATAAATTGCCAATATCAAGGATGATTCATTATGATCTCTGTTGCTCGCCTATTGGCGCTTATTATGTTTTTCTTTGCTACTGCAATAAGCGCTGAGATCATGCCTCAGATGCAGGTTAAATTTGCTACCGATAGTAATTACTATCCCTTTGAATATTTATCTAAAGATAAAGAGATCAAAGGCTTTGATATTGATATTGCTAAAGCAATTTGCCACGAAGTTAATTTGCAATGCACTTTTGAACATCACCGCTTTGATGGTTTACTATTAACGTTACCTTTTGGTCGATATGATGCCGTTATTGCCGCGTTAGACATTACTGCTGAACGTTTAAAAACCGTCGACTTTAGTGATAGTTATTATAAAGTGCCTCCGGTCTTTATTAGTAAAGAACCGTTGCAAGGGCAGTTTTCACTCTCCGGAAAATTCATCGGCGTACAGGCTAATACTTCAAATCAAAATTACTTGATTAAATACGCGAGAGACAATAGTTACATCGTGCCTTATTTTTCATCTCAAGCAGCATTCGAAGATTTAAAACTACAACGAATAGATGCCGTTTTTGCAGACTTTGCTGTAGTTAATGATTTTTTAAGTAAACAACTTTCAAGCCAACAACTGACAGGTGACTCATTAGTAATTAGCCGCACTGAAGAAGTCTTTATTAAAGAGTTTTCTGAAGGTTACGGTATTGCGGTAAAAAAAGGTAATGATCTGTTACGTGAACGTTTAAATACAGGATTAAAGCTCATAGTTGAGAATGGTACTTATGCCAAAATTTATCAGCAATATTTTCCATAATTAATTTTTAAAGTCCTAATATCAGCATTTTATAGAAAATAAAAGACCTTTCTTTTTTACATTGCTCACAATTACTTAACATATTTCACACTTGCGTATTTATTCACTTTAGAATGACAAGGCTAATCTTATTTCTATTATCATTAGAAATGCAAAATAAAGCATTTTGTTTGGTGATGGCTATACATACTTAAACATTTTATTTCACTGGAGAAAAATATGAAAGTTGCTGTTCTTGGTGCTGCAGGTGGTATCGGTCAAGCGTTGTCATTATTATTAAAAACTCAACTACCAGCTGGTTCTGAGCTAGCATTATACGATGTTGCTCCTGTTGTTCCTGGTGTAGCGGTTGATTTATCACATATCCCAACAGCAGTTAAAGTTGAAGGTTTTGGTGTTGACGCGTTAGGCGCTGCATTAACGGGTGCTGATATTGTAATTATTCCAGCGGGTATGCCACGTAAGCCAGGTATGGACCGTGCTGATTTATTTGCAGTGAATGCTGGTATTATCAAAACGTTAGCTGAAGGCATTGTTGCTAACTGTCCTAAAGCATTAGTTGGTGTTATCACTAACCCTGTAAATGGCACTGTTCCAATCGTTGCTGAAGTTTTCAAAAAAGCAGGTGTTTACGATAAAAACCGTATATTTGGTGTAACGACGCTTGATGTTATTCGTAGTGAAGCATTTGTTGCTGAACTTAAAGGCCTAAACGTTGCTGAAGTTAAAGTTCCAGTAATTGGTGGTCACTCAGGTACAACTATTTTACCACTTCTTTCTCAAGTTGAAGGTGTCACGTTCTCTGAAGAAGAAGTTGCTGCATTAACACCACGTATTCAGAATGCGGGTACTGAAGTTGTAAATGCTAAAGCTGGTGGCGGTTCTGCTACTTTATCTATGGGTGCTGCTGCCGCTCGTTTTTGTTTATCTTTAGTTAAAGGTTTACAAGGCGAAGACGTTGTAGATTACGCATACGTTGATATTGACGGCGGCGATGCTCCTTACTTCGCTCACCCAGTACGCTTAGGTGTTAACGGTGTCGTTGAAATTTTATCATACGGTAAATTATCAGCTTTTGAAGAAAAAGCTAAAAACGATATGTTAGAAACACTTAACAAAGATATCCAAGAAGGTGTTGATTTTATAAACGGCTAATCTTTTTTTAGTTTTTTATACAATATTATTAATAAGGTCAGCGATGCTGGCCTTTTTTGTGCCTATAATTACTTAAGCTTGTAATTGCTTATTAATAGTTACTTAATGAATTAATTTTTAAAAGGATCGCTATATGAAAGTTGCAGAAGCAATGACCGCTCGCGTAGTGACAATCGAAATGGATGATCGTATTCCTGCGATCCAAGAAATATTATCCCAACTAGGGTCTCATCACTTATTGGTAGTTGAAGAGGGGAAATTGTGTGGTGTTATATCTGACCGTGATATTTTACGAATACTCAGCCCCTATTTGTATACAGAATCAGAGTTAGTACGTGATACTGAAACGATGCAACGTCGCGCTCACCAAGTGATGACGCGCAGTCCTATTACTGTTTCTCCAGAAGTGTCAGTTAAAGAAGCGCTGGCATTGATGTTAACCCATGATATTAGTTGTTTACCGGTACTTGAAGGCGATAATATTGAAGGGATATTTACTATTCACGATGGTGTTCGCGCGCTGATCAAATAATAATTGGGCGTTAATATAAAAACTTACAGTCCTGACTCATAATAACCCCCTAGTTAGGGCTGCTTTATTAGTTTCCTCAGTTAGATTGTGACGATATTTTATAACAACAGCATTCACTACAGAGTTAATTTGATGGTGTAATCTCTTGGTATATACATAAACGTCATAAATAATGTGCTTTAAATATTTTATATTGTATGAATTATTCTTTATAGTGTTTGTATCGACTAATTACCCCCTGAGATTTACATGGATTATCTCCCTATTTTTACCAAACTTAATAACCGCCATTGCCTTGTTGTAGGTGGTGGTGATATTGCTGCGCGTAAAGTTCACTTATTATTAAAAGCTAATGCTTCTATTACCGTTTGTGCACCGGAAATCTGTGACTCATTATTAGAAAAAGCTAAAAATAATCAGTTAACGGTTATCAAAGAAGTTTTTTATGATGAGCTTATCACTGATAAATGGTTAGTTATTGCTGCTACTAATCAGCATCATGTGAATGAACATATTGCACAACTCGCTGAGCAAAAACAGATTTTAGTGAATGTAGTCGATGAACCTAATTTATGTAGCTTCATTATGCCGTCTATTGTTGATCGCTCACCTATTGTTGTGGCCATTTCTAGCGGTGGTAAAGCGCCTGTATTAGCACGTTTAATACGCGAACGTTTAGAAGCTTTATTACCCATGCATATTGGCCGTCTAGCAAAGATCTCAGGGGATTTTAGACACCGAGTGAAGCAAGTGATCACCAAAGAGTCTTTACGTCGCCGTTATTGGGAAAAGCTGTTTGGTAATGGAGATTTAGCTAGCTTATTACAAAAAGGCCAAATGGAAAAAGCACAACAGTTGATGGAAGACAACCTCACTGAAGAAGTCGCGCAGGGCGACGTGGCTTTAGTTGGTGCAGGGCCAGGCGATCCTTCATTGCTAACGCTTAAAGCATTACAGTTAATGCAGCAAGCGGATGTGGTGCTCTACGATCGATTAGTTTCAAAAGAAATTCTTGATTTAGTACGCCGCGATGCGGATTTAATTTCCGTGGGTAAAGCGGCAGGTAAGCATGAAGTTGAACAGTCTCGCACTAATCAAATGTTAGTGGAACTTGCACAGCAGGGTAAAAAAGTAGTGCGTTTGAAAGGCGGTGACTCTTTTATCTTTGGGCGTGGTGGTGAAGAGTTAGAAGAACTAGTAGAAGCTGGTGTTGCTTTTCAAGTTGTCCCTGGAATTACCTCTGCCTCTGGTTGTAGTGCTTATGCCGGGATCCCTTTAACTCACCGTGATTACGCGCAATCGGTGACGTTTGTAACAGGGCATAGAAAGAAAGATGGACAAGCATTAGACTGGAAAGCACTAGCTATTCCGCACCAAACATTAGTTGTGTATATGGGGCTATTACAAGCGCAAGACATTCAAACTAATTTGTTAGTGAATGGTCGCGATGCTAATACACCGGTTGCATTAATTAACAAAGGAACCAGTAGTGAGCAGCAAGTGATCACAGGGACGTTATCTGAGCTCTCTAAGCTCGGTGGCGGACTTGAAGGGCCGACATTAATGATTATAGGTGAAGTGGTTGAGCTGTCTTCTAAGTTAGCTTGGTTTAATCCAGAAAAAAGTAAAAAGTTATCCCGAGACCCTTTTTTAGTTGATTTGTCATAAACAGCTATTTAATCTGCTAAAAAATTACTGAGCTAATCGTTTACTGATACCCATAAAAAAGCCTGATTCAATATCAGGCTTTTTATTATTTACAGTTTACTCTTTCAACAATAATGCTTTTTTATACTCTTTTCAGTAACAGTAACAGTAACAGTAACTTACTTTACTCATCTGTTCTGTTGACTTATTTTACCAATGCTGGTGTAAGTGTAATGCTCGTTGATATAAGCGTTCATAATGTTTTGCTGAATCTGACCAGTAAAAATGCGATTGCATTGCCTGTGTTTTTAAACGCAACATCTCTTCAGGGTGCTCAATATAAAGCAGTATTACACGGCGTAACAGATTTAATAATTGATCTGGGTTGGCATCATAAAACATAAAACCATTTGCATGTTCTGAATCTTGGTCATAATCAACAACGGTATCTTTTAAGCCCCCAACTGCACGTACTATAGGTAAAGTACCGTAGGCTAAACTGTATAATTGATTTAAACCACAAGGTTCAAATATAGATGGCATTAAAAAGAAATCTGCACCAGCTTCAACCAAGTGTGACAATTTATTACTGTAAGTATTAACAAACTTAAACTTATCTGAATAATGTTCAGATAAGGCGGTTAAATGGCCTGTAATAGCTGGGTCACCAGAACCAATAATGATCAGTTGCACATTATGTTTTAAAAAACGCTCTAAAATTGGCAGAATTAAACCAAAACCTTTTTGATCCGTTAAGCGACAAACCATACCAAAAATAGGCAAATCAGCTACTTCAAGACCGACTTCTTGTTGTAATGCTTGCTTACATTTTTCTTTCCCAGATAAATCTTCATGGTTAAAGTTAAATGGAATTAGGTTATCTGTTTCAGGACTCCAATCATTATAATCACAGCCGTTTAAAATGCCTTCAAAGTCATGGATACGTTCGATAAAGTGATGTGACATACCATGGGAGCCTAAAGGCGTTAATAGTTCACTCGCATAATTAGGGCTAACGGTATTTACTTTGTCTGCATAAATAACGCCGACTTTTAAGTAGTTAATATAACTGAAGTTTTCTAAAACGCGTTCATCCATACATGAGCTAACTTCTGGGATCAGGTTTAATTGTGACTTTTCAAATATACCTTGGTATGCAGAGTTATGGCTGGTCAGCACAGTTTTGGTGTGTGCAAAATGAGAATGGTCATGGAAACGTGTTTTTAATAGGTAAGGTACTAAACCTGTATGCCAATCATTACAATGAATGATATCAGGAGAGAAGCCTTCAGCTAATGAAGTTAATAGCGATGCTAAGCTGAAAAATGCAAAACGTTCTCCATTATCTTGGTATGCATTATTTTCTTCACCGTAAAAGCCTGCACGGTCAAAATAATGTGCATTATCAATGGCTAAAACTTTAATCCCATCCAGTGATAACTCTTTTACTGTGAACTGTACGTCTGGTCGAGAAGAGTCTGTGTGCAAGGTTAATTGATGCACTTGTTGAGCATGTTCACGGTGTTCAATGGTGCGATAAAATGGTGTAATAATAACCACTTCATGGCCTAAATTGCGAAGTTCAAGCGGTAATGCTTTTGCTACGTCTGCAAGGCCACCTGTTTTAGAAAAACCTTCAACTTCAGACGAAATAAATAAAATTTTTAATTTTTGAGAATCCACTGGGACCTCCTTTGGTATAGGCCATGGATAGCAATAAAAAAGCCACCAGAAATAGTGGCTTTTTAAATCATTGTACTGGTTTAAAAACCGATTCTAGATCCTTTCGGAATAACTACAATACCTTCGTCAGAAACGGTAAAGCGTTTTTTATCATCCTCTAGATTAACACCAATTTCTATTCCATCGGCAATTCTTACGTCTTTATCAATAATTGTTTTGGTAATAACGCAATTTTTACCGATTTTAGTATCACCTAATAATACTGATTGATAAATATCCGTACCTTGACCAACAAAACAGTTAAAACCAAGAACTGATTTTCTGACCGTTGCACCAACAATTAGTGCACCATCGGAAATCAATGAGCGGCGAATACTACAGGTGATATCGCCATCATTTTGGAAATTAGCTGCTGGAAGTGGTGGATAATGTGTATGCATTGGCCACGCTCTATTGTAAAAAGAGATAGGCGGTACGGATTTAATCAAATCCATATTCGCTTCCCAGTATGACTCAATCGTACCCACATCACGCCAGTAAGCTTCCCCTTCTTCATTGGGGATTTTATTAGTTGTAAAGTCATACACAAAAACTTTACCGCTTGGCATTAAATAAGGAATGATATCTTTTCCAAAGTCATGACTTGATTCATCATCTGCTGCATCGCGGATCAATTCATTTTGCAACTCTGCAGATTTAAAAACGTAGTTACCCATTGATGCCAGTACATGGTCTGGGTCGCCAGGGATCGTTTTGGCATCTTCTACAGTTGGTTTTTCTGCAAAACCTATCATACGACCTTCTTCATCGACTTCGATAATACCGAAGTGATAAGCCTGTTCTTTAGGTAGGCGGATCGCGGATACGGTTAATATTGCATCTTTTTGTTTATGAAATTCAAGTTTTTGGCGGATATCCATCTTGTAGATATGATCACTACCGAATATACAAATGGTATCTGCATCATCTGATTGGATAAATTGTAAGTTTTGATAAATTGCATCAGCTGTACCGCTGTACCAATGCTTACCCTTACGCATTTGCGCAGGAATTGCATCGATAAAAGTGTCAGTAAAGCTGTTTACTTCCCAAGCTTCACGAAGATGATCGTTCAAAGATTGAGATTTAAATTGAGTCAGTACGTAAATACGTAATAAGTCAGAATTTACAAAATTATTAAGTACACAGTCAATTAGACGGTAACTTCCTCCAAAAGGCACAGATGGTTTGGTGCGCGATTGGGTTAAGGGGTACAGGCGTGAACCTTCACCACCTGCTAAAATCATCGAGAGAACTTTTGCCATGAGAAAACCTCATCTAAGTAATATAAAAAATAGTCATTTGTAATCCTATGCCAGTTTAATCAAAACCCACACGGCTACCTTTTGCAATCACAACAATGCCTTTTTCAGAGACAGTAAAGTGCTTGCGATCCTCTTCTAAATTTTCACCAATCACCATGCCAGGAGCTATTTCTACATTCTTATCTAGTATTACATTAGTGAGGCGTGCACCACTACCAACTTTAGCGTTACCTAGGAAAACACAGCCTTTGATTTCTGCATTGGTACATAAATGTGTTCTGAAACCTAAAATAGAATTTTCGATAGTTGCACCATTAATATACGAACCAGCTCCAAGGTGGGATTTAGAAACGTGACTTACTGAGTCACCTTGATCTCGGAATGTTGCTGGTGGTAACGGTGGATGGTAAGTGTGTAAAGGCCAATGCTTGTTATACAAAGAAATAGGTTGATTGTCGCTTAATAAGTCCATGTGCGCTTCCCAATAGGAATCGATGGTACCTACATCACGCCAATATGCATGCTCTGGTTCACCTGGTATTTTATTTTTACTAAAGTCATACACAAAAACTTTACCCTGAGGGAATAGTTTAGGAATAATGTCTTTACCAAAATCATGACTAGAGTCTTCTATTGCAGCATCTTTTTCAAGTTCTTCCACTAGTGTGTCGGCTTTGAAAATGTAGTTACCCATTGAAGCTAATACATGGTCAGGGTCTCCAGGAATTGTTTTTGCATCTTCAACAGAAGGTTTTTCTGCAAATCCAATCATATGGCCTGCTTCATCAATCTCGATGATACCAAAATGGAAAGCTTGTTCTTTTTGCACTCGAATTGCTGCAACTGTTAAGTCTCCTCCCATTTCTTTATGGTAATCAACCATTTGTTGCACATCCATTTTATAGATATGGTCACTACCAAAGATACAAACATGTTCTGCTTCATTTTTGGTGATAAAACGAGAGTTTTGATAGATGGCATCTGCGGTACCTGAATACCAGTTTTTGCTTACACGTTGCTGAGCGGGTATTGCTTCAATAAAACGATCTGAAATACTGGAAAGTCGCCAAGCTCGGCGTAGATGAATATTCAGAGATTGAGATTTGAATTGGGTTAGAACGTAAATTTTCATTAAATCTGCATTTACGAAATTATTTAATGCAAAATCTACTAATCGATAATTGCCGCCAAAAGGCACGGCGGGTTTGGTTCTGTTCTGGGTTAATGGGAAAAGCCGAGAGCCTTCACCCCCAGCAAGAATCATAGCCAAAATACCAGCCATAAAAGCCTCCACATATTTTGTATAATAAAAAGCTATGCCAATACGGCGATAGCGCCTGTCCAATTATTTAATAATTTCAACTTTCTGACATTAGCAATAAAAACAAAGTTATGAAATGCCTGCTTGATGATTATTTGAGACAGCTCAATACTTTAAATTTATTGTTTTGGGCATTTTCAATGAATTTTTTATAAGTAAGGGTTAAAAGTGGCTCATAGCGTAGGAATTTATTAGCAACAATAGTCAATTTTCCTTTCTTTTTCAAAAATTTAATTGACTGATTTATAAATGTTTCTGCTGCGTCATAGTTCGTTTTTTGACCAGAATGAAAGGGAGGGTTCGAAAGCAATACATCATATTCTTTGCTTACGTTGGAAAAAACATCCGATGCAAACACTTTCGCGTGTAAATTATTTTTTTCTAGGGTCAATTTAGCACTAGCAAGTGCGTAAACGTTAACATCAATTAAATCTAAGCTTAGTTTGGGATGCTTTTTAAGCAGGTAGCAAGAGAGTACGCCAGCACCACAACCAAAGTCTAAGCCGTCTCCACTTAATTGATCGGGCAAATTATTGAGTAACAGTTCACTACCTTTATCTAATTCACCAAAACTAAATACGCCAGGTAATGAGCGAATGGTAAGAGAGACATCATTAATATTAAGCTGGTAATCTTTTATCCATTGTTGTTGGTCAAAAGTAGCGACGGGTTTAGTTAGCTGCGCATAAATAATGCTGCAATGACGAGCAGAGTCAATGGCGTTGCTATTTTCAGCATAGGGAGTCAACAGAGACGCGACACTTTTTATCCCACACTTTTTCTCTCCAACTAATACAATATCCGCATTTTGCTTTAGGTGAGGAGTCAGGTTTGCCAGTAAATATTCAATTTCTGTTTTTGCTTTAGGGATATAAATCAATAATAGATCGAACTTCTCTTGATCATCTCTGCCTTTATAGTCTGCGGTAAAGTGAACTTCAGAAGATCCTAGTTGGCTTTCTAATTGATGATAATAACGATAATCGTTAAAACAAAAACAACTTGATGATGCTATTGTTTGTAAATGAATGGGGTAATTATCATCAATGTTACCTGCCACTAAAATAGACTTTCCGGAAAATAAAGATTCATTACGCTGTAAAACTTGACTTGGATTTGAATAAATTTGATTAGAGGCCATATAAAAGTCCTATTACAGCTTGTGATTAAAAGTTTGAATGATCATATATCCACGCTACTTCGACCTTACAGCTGGTAATGTATTTGAGCTGTAAGGGTATATATACCTAAAATGCATAAACATGGGCGTTTAAGTCATTAGGTTATAGAGTCTGAGGGCAGTATTATAAGGGTATTTTAACGATTACTCACCTAATCATGGAAAATAGTTTGTCACAGGGATGTTATGAAGTTTACTAATAAATTTACGTTTATTACGAGTGCTATCGTGTTGACTTGTATTGCGTTGGTACTGGCAGGCGGTATGGTTAGTTTACGTGCTTTGTCCTTGAAGTATCATCAGCAACGTATTGATAGCATTATTCAAGTTATTGAGAAGCAAGTAGCGAAGCAAACTACTATCACTCAATTTGATCACTGGTTACCTGATGTGCTGGATGCCTCGGGAGTGGTTCGTTTACGTGTTGAGCGGGATCAGCAAATTGTTTATCAAAATTATTATGAAGGGCGACGCTATTTTCCTTCTCGATTATTATTACGCTATGACTATGATCTAAAGTATTACCCCGGTGTTCGAGTAATAATACACACTCGACAGCCTTTTTCTGATCTCAAATTTACCTTTTGGCCATTATTAGGGATCACCTCAGCAGTTATTTTATGCCTTAGCTTATTATGGTTTGCCATTCGTTGGATGCGACGTTCTTTTTATGGTGCCGAGCTATTAGAACGCCGCGCTCGTTATCTATTACAAAATAATCCCACCGCTCGTTTTGCACAAAAAGGTGAGTGGCCAAAAGCTGCGAGTAAAGCTTTGGATGTACTATCTGAGCGATTAGAGAACAGCCGTAAAGAGCGAAGTATCTTTGATACACATATTCGCGGAAAAGTATTCTTAGATGAAGATACCGGTTTAGGTAATCGCTTAGCCTTTGAAAATAGGTTAGATGCAGTAGCGATGGATGAAAATTTTTTAGCTAGCACCTTAATGTTAATTAGTTTGACTGAGTTAAGTGCAGTTAAACACCAGTTTGGTGTCGCTGAAGGTGAAAAAATCATTCAGCAGGTTGTTGATTTATTGCACCACTTTTGTGCTCGCTACGACGATAGTTTTTATGGCAGGGTTCAGAAGTCAGAGTTTGTGATCCTATTACCACAGATGTCCTACCAAGAAACCAAAAT
The DNA here is from genome assembly GCF_037546705.1 of Vibrio sp. 2-Bac 85. Classification (NCBI taxonomy): domain Bacteria; kingdom Pseudomonadati; phylum Pseudomonadota; class Gammaproteobacteria; order Vibrionales; family Vibrionaceae; genus Vibrio; species Vibrio sp. 2-Bac 85. The sequence continues at coordinate 72,642 of NZ_JALAAB010000003.1, forward strand.
AGCTGCTAAACAGTTAGCTAAACTGTTGTCTCAACTACTCCTGCCAGATGCCGCTTGGACTGATAATTTCTATCACGTCGGTGTAGTTAATTTTCCTTTTGGTGCTAAAACTATGCATATTATCGATGATGTTAATCAATCATTATTAGTCGCAGAACATCAGAAAATCAGTGGTTGGCACTTGTCAGAGGAAGATAAAAATCAAGCGGTCATAGTCAAAGGAACAGTGCGTTGGCGTGCATTATTAACAGATATTTTAGATAGACAAGCGCTGTTAATGTATCGACAACATCTTATGCATCGCGATGCCATGAGTATTTTATATTGCGAGTTGTGGCCGCGTATTATTGGATACCAAAAAGAAATTATTGCCGCCGGTACTTTTATGCCAATGGCTGAAAAGTGTGGTTTAAGTGATCAAATAGACAAACAAATGCTAGAAAAAGTATTGGCGTTGTTAGTGATGCGTGGTGAGTTGTCTAAGCCTATCGCTGTTAATTTAGGTGCTCACCTTCTGATGAATAAAAAGAATCATCAATGGTTTATGTTTGAGTTGATGCAACAAACTCGGCAAATTCGCCATAATTTAGTGATTGAAGTGTCAGAGCATTTGATTGATAAAGATTATTTTGCACTTCGTTCTGCCTTAAATGCTTTACAAAAAGTGGGTTGTAAGATTGCGGTGGATAATGTCGGTAAGTCAGTGGTCAATACCTCCTATATACTGGATTTTAATATTGATTACTTAAAATTACACGCCAGTTTAATCCGTGATATTCATAATCGTAAAACTAATCAAATCGCAGTACAAAGCTTAATGGCTAGTTGCTTGAATAGTCATGCGAAAGTGATTGCTGTTGGTGTGGAAAGTAAAGAAGAGTGGGAATGTCTGTTGCGACTGGGTATTTATGCCGCGCAAGGATCGTTATTTTCGACCCCTCAGGCAATGAGTATTTAGCGCTGCTAAGCGTAAATCGTTGCTACTAAGCTGATAGCTCTTTTACTAATCCGCTTGCATTGTTACCAAGCAGGCAGCTTTTTTATAACGTTGATGACTCTTTTTCTGATCCGAGAATCAATAAGCACAGCAACGTTTAAAATTTTTGTTGTGCTTTTAACCCTGCTAGTCCTTGTAACCCTCCGGTATGAACGGCCACTATATGCGTTCCAACAGGAAAAAAACCTTGTTCAATTAATTGCCATAGTGCATAAAACATTTTCCCCGTATAGATAGGTTCTATCGGGATTGTTGTTTGTTGTGTAAATTGATGGCAAAAATTCGCTAAGGATGACGATATCTTACCGTAGCCTCCTGCATGAAAGTCAGTATGTAAATGCCAATTTAACGCGTTTGCTTGAGGTACAAAGTGAGTGACAGTGTTACTTAAATAGTGTGCATTTTTAAGTACTGCAATGCCATGTACTTGCGTTTCGGGAGAGTATTTTAATGAGCCACTGATTAAACCTGCCAAAGTGCCCGCGCTGCCTGTCGCGGTAAACATATGATCTATCGGTTGCTCAGATTGCTGCGCTAATTCTATGCATATCTCTTCTACACCGGGAAGGGCTAAATCGTTACTACCACCTTCTGGAATAATATAAGCATCGCTATATTGTGATTGTATTGTTTGTAAATATTCAGCCTGCTCTTTTAAACGGTAGGTTTTTCTATCCACAAATTGTAGCTGCATGCCCCATTGCTGAGCTTGTGACAGTGTAGGGTTAGCTGCATAGTGCGCTTCGCCTCTAATGATGCCGGTGGTCTTTACATTGAAGTGTTTACCCGCTGCTGCCAGAGCATGAATATGGTTAGAAAATGCCCCTCCAAAGCTAAGTATATGTTGTTGATGGTTTTTTTCTGCGTGCAATAGGTTATATTTTAATTTTCTCCATTTGTTGCCAGATATCTCTGAATGCAATAAATCATCTCGTTTTATTGAGAGCTTTACTCCGTGAGCCGTGAGGAAAGGGAGATTGATTGATTGCAAAGGGCTAGGAGGCAGTTGCTGATATATACTGCTTTCTGTGAATCTCATTTACTTTATTACCTATAACGGGAAATGACAGTTTTTTGTATCTTATACGAGTTAAATTTATCATGATATGCATGATTGAGCGCTTAATTAACTGATCTGATTGTGAAGATGCTTAATTTTTTCTTTTCTGTATTTTCTTTACACCTTCCCTACACTTTGAGGAATACCATGTTTGAATTAAAAACCATTGCGCTTTTTGTGTTGACTGCGATTGCTGAAATTGTGGGTTGTTATCTTCCTTATCTTTGGTTAAAACACGATAAAAGTATTCTATTATTGTTGCCTGCAGCTTGTAGCCTTGCACTCTTTGCTTGGTTGCTTTCTTTGCACCCAGCAGCTTCAGGGCGTGTCTATGCCGCTTATGGTGGTGTTTATATTTTTGTCGCAATAGTCTGGTTATGGGCGGTCGATGGAGTGAAACCAACAGTCTGGGATATGGTGGGGGCTTCAGTCGCATTAACGGGAATGGCTATTATTATGTTTGCACCTAGAGGGACTTAATATTTAGTTGTACATTTATGTGATGATTAGCTACTTGCTGCTCTATTATTGGGTGCTTTAGTTGTTTATTAATAGTACGGAGTAAGATCTTATTAAAAATACGAGGACAAGATCGCATTAAAATGATATCGAGTGCGCTTAAATTACAGAGCAATATTAACCAGCGACGATCAATATTATCCAGCGACATTCAATATTAACCAGTAACGATAAGGCGCTTTATTATTAATTATAAACAGTTTAATCAATTTTGTGCTTCGTTACCTGCTACCACCTATGTGCAACAGTGGGGCGGCTCACATGTCTGGAAAGTAGGTGGGAAAGTCTTTGCGATTGGCGGCTGGGAAAAAGATCAAATACCGGCTTTCACTTTTAAAACATCAATATTGAATTTTGGATTTCTAAGTGAAGTTGATGGCTATAAACCAGCTCCTTATTTCGCTAGTCGAGGTATGAAGTGGATCCAGCTATATGATGGTGATGCAGGAAAAGATCAAGATTTACATTATTACCTAGGTGAGTCGCATCGATTAGTGTCATTGGGTTTAACTAAAATAAAACAGAAGCAATTAGGCTTAAATCAAGAAACACAATAAGTCATAGTTGCTTACACTTTCATTTATACTGTTGCTAAGTATATGATTAATTTAAGCTGTTAAAATAATCCACTGTCTCAATATTGTCTCCTTACGCCCTTATTTGAATTTCAACTTCACTCTTTACTCTAATACACCATCTTTGTTCTTTTTCTAAAGTAATACCTCCTTTTTTATTGCGCGATCCCTCTTTAATGATCAAAAAATAGATCCTCGTGTGATATGAGCAACAAATTGTTAATTAAAGAGATTCATATTTTTTAGTGCAATGGCACCCTGTTAACAAATAGGTAACATTTAGTTTAATGAAGCTTAATAAATTTACATATTTTTATTGGATTGCTGAATTAAGCAATAATTTCAATTCTAACCTTACATGGAGTTAATAATGCTGAAGACTTTTTATAAAAGTACCTTAATCGCGGCTGTTGTCATGGTGACAAGTGCTAATGCTTTTGCAGCAGATAAAGTATATCGATTGAAACTTGCTGAATCCTGGGGACCTAATTTCCCTGTTTTTGGTGATTCAGTTAAAAATATGGTGAAAATGGCTGAAGAAATGTCCAATGGCCGTTTAAAAATTCGCGTTGACTCTGCTAATAAGCATAAATCAGCATTTGGTGTTTTTGATATGGTTAAAAGTGGTCAATATGACATGGGCCACTCAGCAAGTTATTACTATAAAGGTAAAGTGCCAAACACACTATATTTCACTACTATGCCCTTTGGTATGACTGCGATGGAGCAACATGCTTGGTTCCAATACGGTGGTGGCCAAGAGTTAATGGATCAAGTTTATGGCGATCATAATCTAATGGCTTTCCCTGGCGGTAATACAGGGGTGCAAATGGGAGGTTGGTTCCGTAAAGAAATTAATAGCCTTGACGATCTACAAAACTTAAAAATGCGTATTCCTGGTTTTGCGGGTGAAGTACTGGCTAAATTAGGCGCGACTCCAGTTAATATACCACCTGGTGAGTTATATACATCATTAGAGCGTAATACTATTGATGCGTTAGAGTGGGTAGGTCCATCACTTGATTTACGTATGGGTTTCCATAAAATTGCACCGTTTTATTACATGGGGTGGCATGAGCCAGCAACTGAGTTGATGTTTATTATCAATAAAAAGAAAATGGCTTCATTACCTGCAGACTTACAAGCAATCTTAGAAGTTGCAATGCGTAAAGCAGCTTATGATATGTATGTTCAATCATACGCTTTAAGCGCTGAAAACTGGGAAAAAATGACTTCTGAATTCCCTAACATTCAAGTTAAAACTTTCCCACCTGCGGTATTAAGTGCGATTAAAAATGCCAATGATGAGATCCTTGCTGAAAAAGCAAGTGGCGATGAAATGGCTGCTAAAATCATTAAATCACAGCAGGATTATCTAAAATTAGTACGCGTGTGGACTGATATCTCTGAGTATGGTTACATTAAGAGTACCAAAGAATAACCGTTACACTCCTCATTAAGGCTACTTTATGTAGCCTTTTTTTCACCTATCTGTTTACTTAGAAGGAATTATCTTAAATGGAAGGTTTGCAAAAAGTCTTTGATCGCTTCTCAGATTATATTGGTAAAATTTCTGCAACATTAATGCTATTACTGTTAGCCAACGTTTTTTATGATGTTGTGGCTCGTTATTTTTTTAAATATAGCTCCATTGGTTTACAAGAATTAGAGTGGCATATCTTTGCTTCTATGTTCCTATTAGGTATTGCTTACACACTAAAAGAAGAAGGGCACGTTCGTGTTGATATTCTTTATGAAAAGCTCAGCCTTAAAAATAGAGCTTGGATTAACTCCATAGGTTGTGTGCTGTTCCTGATTCCTTTTTGTGCTCTGGTTATTTGGTACAGCTACGATTTTGCTCTGGAGTCTTATCATTTGAATGAAACCAGTGGCGACCCAGGTGGTTTATCACACCGTTGGTTAATTAAAGCAATGATCCCTCTTTCTACTCTCGCGCTTGTGTTTAGCGCATTAGGTATGTTGGTAAAAAATCTGCGTTGTATTGTTGAGAAAGATATTTAAAAGGGACTTTTTATGATTGGCATTATTATGTTTGGTGTAGCTTTATTGCTACTACTAACTGGTTTCCCCGTTGCATTTGTTTTTGCAGGTGTGGCATTAATCTTTGGTGTTTTTGCCGAGGGTTTTGAGTTATTTGCTTTTATGCCTTATCGCATCATGAGCATCATGGAAAACTCGATTATGATGGCCGTTCCCATGTTTATTTTTATGGGTAACGTATTACAAAAAACCAAATTAGCAGAACAATTACTAGAAGCCATGGGGCAATTATTTGGCCGTATACGTGGTGGTGTTGCGGTTTCAACTATTTTAGTAGGTTGTCTGTTAGCTGCTTCAACAGGTGTTGTAGGTGCTTCTGTAGTGGCGATGGGAGTTATCTCCTTACCTGTTATGCTCAAGTATAACTATGATAAAAAACTTGCGACAGGTGTTATTTGTGCCTCTGGTACGTTAGGGCAAATTATTCCACCATCTATCATCTTAATCATTCTTGGTGATGTGATGGGAGTACCGGTTGGTGATCTGTTTAGATCTGCGGTGTTACCCGGCGCAGTATTGGTTGGGGCGTTTATTCTTTATGTACTGATTTACGCTTTCTTCAAACCAGAGTCTGCACCTGCGCTTCCTGAGTCAGAGTTTGCAGGGCATGGAATGAAACCTTGTTGGACTGCTTTTAAAGCCATTGCTCCTCCTTTAGCGTTAATTTTTTCGGTATTAGGTTCAATATTTTATGGTATTGCAACACCAACTGAGTCTTCTGCTATTGGTGGCGGTGGTGCTATTCTGCTCGCTATTTTGTATCGTCAATGTTCTTGGAAGGTGTTGTGGGAGTCTTCAATTGAGACGGTAAAAGTCACGGCGATGGTATTTGCTATTTTCATTGGTGCAACCGCCTTTTCAATGGTCTTTTCTTACACAGGCGGGGAAGAAATTATTGAAGAGATCATGTTTAGTCTACCAGGTGATAAATGGGGTTTCCTGATCATTTCAATGTTGGTTATTTTGGTATTGGGTTTCTTCATCGATTTTGTTGAAATATCTTTTATTGTAGTGCCAATGTTGTATCCAATTGCTGAAATGATGGGGATAGATTTAACATGGTTTGCTATTTTAATTGCAATGAACCTACAAACCTCATTCCTGACGCCCCCCTTTGGTTTTAGCTTATTTTACTTAAAAGGTGTGGCACCACCCGAAGTCAAAACCATGGACATCTATAAAGGAGTTATTCCCTTTATTCTCTTACAATTGTTAGTACTAGCTTCGATTGTGGTGTTCCCAGGGTTTTATGGGTTTGATTCATGATCAAAAGGGTCTGACTTTTAGTGGATTAGCGATAAAATGATTGTTAATAAAAACCTCTCTAGCAGAGGTTTTTTTATAGGTTGATTATATTGACTTCATGAAGAAAATTATATTTTTAATCGTATAAATATTACTAAGGAGAGTGTCGATTTTTCCAGTTAAACAAAAAAGCCTGCTTTAAAAGCAGGCTTCTTAACAACAGATCATCGTTGCTCATTAATCGTTGTTCATCAATAGTAGTTAAGCGTCATTGATAACAATACTGTAACTCCATAATAGACAATCGCAACATCATTAAATCACAACTTTAGCACATTGCCACATTACTAAATCATAACAGTGCAATGCTTAGTCTCTGTTACTTAACTTCTTTACCCGATGCTTGTAGATCCGCATGGTATGAAGAACGAACTAAAGGTCCACAAGCTGCGTGTTCAAACCCTACTGATTTTGCCATTTCACCCAGTGCATCAAACTCTGCTGGTGGCACGTAACGCTCCACAGCAAGATGTTGTAAGCTAGGTTGTAAGTATTGGCCTAAGGTCAGCATAGTCACTCCATGAGCGGCTAAATCTTTAATTACCGTTTCAATTTGCTCATTGGTTTCGCCTAATCCCATCATTACACCTGATTTAGTCGGTACAGTTGGGTGCTGCTCTTTGAATTTTTGTAATAACTGAAGAGACCATTTGTAGTCTGCGCCTGGACGAACTTGCTTGTACAAATGAGGTGCCGTTTCTAGGTTGTGGTTAAATACATCAGGCACATCTTTTTCAAAACAAGCCAGTGCTTTGTCCATACGACCTTTGAAGTCTGGCACTAAAATTTCAATTTTTATCGCAGGGTTAAGTAAGCGAATTTCACGAATACAATCAGCAAAATGTTGTGCGCCACCATCTCTTAAGTCATCACGGTCAACGGAGGTGATTACCACATACTTTAGCTTCATATCTTTGATCGTTTCAGCTAATTTCTTTGGTTCATCTTTATCTACAGCCAATGGTTTACCATGGCCTACATCACAGAAAGGGCAGCGACGAGTACAAATGTCACCTAGAATCATGAAGGTCGCTGTACCGTGGTTAAAACACTCATTTAAGTTCGGGCATGAGGCTTCTTCACAAACAGAGTGTAATTTGTTTTTACGCAGTGCTGCTTTAATTTCATTGACGCGAGTATTATCTGCAGCCAGCTTGATTTTCATCCAAGCAGGTTTTTTTAAGATAGTGCCTTTGTCCGATGGAATAACTTTGATAGGTATATGAGACATTTTATCTGCATCACGCAGTTTGTTGCCCGCGGTTAATTGGCTTGGCTTAGTGTTCATTAATAAAGCTCTCTATCTGTGTGTATTTTAAATTCTGATTTAATTTCTCAATCAATAACGGCGATAATTCAGCGACGGATGAGGTTAATCCTAAATCGCGACACTGGGTCATTTCTAATCCAGCATAACCACAGGGGTTAATTTGTAAAAAGGGAGTGAGATCCATGTCGACATTCAAGGCAAGGCCATGAAACGAACAGCCTTTACGAATCTTTAATCCTAATGATGCAATTTTTTTACCATCAACATAAACACCTGGTGCATCGGGTTTAGCTACTGCAGTGATATTATGATCAGCAAGTAGATCTATAATGGCTTGTTCAATAATCGTAACTAAGCTACGCACATTAAAATCTTTGCGGCGTATATTAATTAATAAATAAGCGATTAATTGTCCCGGAGCATGGTGTGTTATCTGCCCACCTCGGTCACTTTTAACAACAGGAATATCTGTCTGTGTTAATAAATGTTCTGCTTTTCCAGCTAACCCTTGTGTGAAAACAGGCGTATGTTCAACCAACCAGATTTCATCAATCGTTTCTTGATCTCGCTGCTCGGTGAAATCACTCATTGCTTGCCAGGTTTGCTGATAGGGTTGAACCCCTAGGTAGCGAATAATTAATTTATCTTGTATTAATGTCATGAGCTTGGCTTATAAATAGACTGGCTTATAAAATAAAGCGAACAAGTTCAAGCTTGTTCAATTCACTATAAATTTCTTCTATATGTTCTTTGCTAGTAACAATCACTGGTACTGCTAAAGAATGATAGTTGCCTTTAGAGCTGGGTTTTATGGTCGGAGAATAGTCACCTGGTGCTATTTGTTGGATAACACTGATCACTTCTGGAACCAATTGAGGATGAGCCATACCCATCACCTTAAATGACAAACTACATGGAAACTCTAATAATTCATCAAATTTAGTATTCAATGCCATGACTAACTCCTGATTGAGAGATTGATTGAAAGTTAAAAGTGAGGACAAGCCTCACTGATAAAGATCCTATTAATGTTATATAGGTAATATAGCTTATATGGGGATCTTTTTAACCAAACCAACCAATAAATAATAATTTAATATAATCGATGATACGGCTGAAAATACCACCTTCTTCAACAGTCTCTAAAGCAATTAGATCATAAGTTGCGATGGCCTCATCTTCCAAGGTGTAATTCACTTGGCCCACTTTGTCACCTTTTTGAATAGGAGCGCGTAGTTCACTATCAATTACAAAGTCTGCTTTTAAATTCTGTGATTGGTTACGTGGAAGTGTTAGTGGTGTATCAACTGCAACACCTAAACGAATGTTTGCTTGTTGACCCATCCAAATACGTTCACTAGCTAATTGATCGTTTGCTTTGTAAGGAGTAATTGTTTCAAAGAAGCGAAAGCCCCAGTTAAGTAGTTTTTTACTTTCTACTTTACGGCCTTCATCTGAACGAGCACCCATTACAACACTGATTAAACGCATGCCATCTTTAGTTGCTGAAGAAACTAAGCTGTAACCTGCTGCACTAGTGTGACCTGTTTTAATGCCGTCCACGTTTAAGCTTTTATCCCACAATAGGCCATTACGGTTATATTGAACAATGCCGTTAAACTTAAATGATTTTTCACTATAAATTCGGTATTCCGTTGGTACATCTGTGATCAATGCTTTAGCAAGAATCGCCATGTCGCGAGCGGTAGTATGGTGCCCGTCCGCATGTAAACCGTGGCTATTAACAAAGTGAGTATTGTTCATGCCTAGTTGTAATGCCCATGAATTCATTAAATCTGCAAATGCGCCTTCACTGCCAGCAATGTGTTCAGCCATTGCAACACAAGCATCATTACCTGATTGAATAATAATACCGCGGTTCAAATCTTCTACAGTGACTTCTTTACCTACTTCGATAAACATCTTTGAAGAATCTGGAAAGTTTTTTGACCACGCATTTTCAGAAATAGTTACTTTGTCATCAAGATTTAAATTACCTGATTTAAGTTCCTGTCCAATGATGTAACTGGTCATCATCTTAGTCAAAGATGCTGGCTCTAGTAATTCTTCACTGTTGTTTTCAGAAAGTACCTTTCCTGAGTTGAAATCTATTAATAAGTACCCTTTAGCAGCAATAGACGGTGCTTTAGGAATGATCATAGGAGCGGAGAATACATTAATGCTAAATAAGAAAGTGATAAGCAGCAGGCTTACTTTTTTCATGTTACATACCTTCAAGGTTGTTAAGTCGAAAAATTGTTACGCACTATAGCAGATGAAGCGTTATTTGCTAAGGGGCTAAGATGATTTGTTGAGTAATTATTCTGGCTCCGTGCCTGTTCACCATTAAAACTTATTAATGAGTTTAATAAGGTTTATCTATCCTTATTGTACATTTTTTCACTGCAATCCTCTTAAATTAGTAAGAGTGCAGTTAAGCAAAACATAAGGGTAAGAAGCTTCGGCAAAAAAATATTAATTAAGTTCGATACAAATATTTATAAATAAAATCCCAGTGTTTCATATTAGTGCAGAGAAAGAATATTAAATGCACCAAGTTGGTGCTAAATGAGTCGCTTAAAATTATTGATGTTATTAACTTGTTGTTATTTAAGGTAAATATATTTTGGCACGTTAGTTGTAAATAGAATCATATATGCAAACGTTAAATACACATTAAAGGAATATATGATGAAAATGTTAACCGCAATTATTAAACCATTTAAATTAGATGAAGTGCGTGAAGCCGTAATGGGTATCGGCATTGCTGGTGTTACTGTTTCTGAAGTTAAAGGTTTTGGTCGTCAAAAAGGACATACTGAATTGTATCGTGGCGCTGAATACCAAGTAGATTTTTTACCAAAAGTAAAATTAGAAATTGCAGTGAAAGATGATGATATTGAGCGTTTAGTTGAAGCTATCGTTGGCGCTGCAAATACAGGGAAAGTAGGTGACGGTAAAATATTCATTCAACCGTTAGAGCAAGTTGTTCGTATTCGTACTGGCGAATTAGACGAAGAAGCACTTTAAACCAAATTCATTAAGTTAAGGATTACCATTATGGAAACGACAGTTACAGAACTACGATTTGCGTTAGACACCTTTTATTTTTTAATTTCGGGTGTTCTTGTTATGTGGATGGCAGCAGGTTTTGCCATGTTAGAGGCGGGTTTAGTTCGTTCTAAAAATACCACTGAAATTTTAACTAAAAATATCGTGTTATATGCGATTGCTTGTACGATGTTTTTACTTGTTGGTTACAACATCATGTATGTAGACAATACTGCAGGCGGTTGGTTACCTTCATTTGGTTCATTAATTGGTACTCAGGCAGAAGGTGCTGATCACTCTTTAGAATCTGACTTCTTCTTCCAAGTAGTATTCGTTGCAACTGCAATGTCTATCGTATCGGGTGCTGTTGCTGAACGTATGAAATTATGGGCATTCCTTATTTTTACCGTATTTTTAACTGGTTTTATCTACCCAATTGAAGGTTTTTGGACTTGGGGTGGCGGTTTCCTAAGCGAAGCTGGTTTCAGTGACTTCGCTGGTTCAGGTATCGTTCACATGGCCGGTGCAGCCGCAGCATTAGCAGCAGTAATATTGCTAGGTGCCCGTCGTGGTAAATACGGTAAGAATGGTAGTATTCACCCAATCCCAGGTTCTAACATGCCACTTGCTACATTAGGTACGTTTATTCTATGGATGGGTTGGTTTGGTTTTAACGGTGGTTCACAACTATTAATCTCTGATGCAGAAAACGCATCTGCAGTAGGCCTTATCTTTTTAAATACAAATGCCGCAGCTGCTACAGGTGCTATTGCAGCACTATTAGTGAGCAAGTTTAAATGGGGTAAAGCAGATTTAACAATGATTCTAAATGGTGCATTAGCTGGTTTAGTTGCGATTACTGCTGACCCACTATCTCCATCACCACTATTTGCAGTCGTGATTGGTGCTATCGCAGGTGTTATCGTTATTTACAGTATTATTACTTTTGATAAATTGAAAATTGATGATCCAGTAGGTGCATTATCAGTACACGGTGTATGTGGTTTATTCGGTCTATTAGTTGTACCAATGTCGAATGACGGTGCATCATTTATGTCTCAATTATACGGCGCAGCGGTTATCTTTGGATTTGTGTTTGTTTCTTCATGGATCGTTTGGTCTATCATCAAAGTAACAATGGGTATTCGCGTTACTGCTGAGCAAGAAGATGCAGGTATGGATTTACACGATTGTGGTGTTGAAGCTTACCCTGAGTTTAAAGATTAATTACAGCTGATTATTAACCTCTGAGTATTGTTAATATTTAAGATAATGCGTTAATTAAAATTGAAATCCCTACTTTATTATTTAAAGTGGGGATTTTTTTTATATTAACTTTTGATTATTCAATCTAAACTATGGCATCTAATAACGTATTTTTACCGTTGATTAAGGAATGATTATGTTTAAAAAAATCCATTTATTAAGTTTACCTGCACTGCTTCTGTTAACAGCTTGTTCGAATAACAACCCAACACAAGAAACGGCAATCGGTGAAATACCTAGCTGGATATTAAACCCTCAAACAGAAGATGGAATTGCCGTTTCTGAATGTGTCCTATGGTCTGGTAACATGTCCATTGATAAGCAACAGGCGATGGCTAATGCACGCGCCTCATTAGCACAACGCATTGATACTCGTGTTAGTGCAATGGATAAAGCTTATAGTGACAAAGTAGATGTAGCCACTGGAATTGAGTCAGGAGTGACTTTCTCAAGTGTTTCTAAACAAGTGACAGAACAAAATTTATCTGGTACCAGCGCATTAAAAACAGATATTGTTAAGATCGCAGAGAAAGATAATTTATGTGTATTAGTGGCAATTGGGCAAGCGTCAACCAAAACTATTTTTGAAGATTTGGTGAGTGCTTCTAAGCTACCGCTAAACGCAGAGCAAAAAGATGCTCTTTACCAGGAGTTTAAAGCTCAAGATGCGGAGCAGCAACTGGACCAAGAAATACAGAAGTTAAAAGATAATAAAAATGATTAACCGTTGAGACTGAGGCTTGCCTTGAGCCTTTATTTTTTCATTATATTTTTAAGGGCATTAATACCTGTTAATGCCTTTTTTATAACGCCTAGATTCTCAAAACTAAAACTAAACCTTTCTAGCAAATGCACCTTAATCACACTGCTTAGCTCTCATTGCAACATTAAGTTTTTTTGTATGCAAAATTTAAGCTATCGAATTAAGTCATCGTCATAAATACTCAACTGCTGTTATGTCAGTTTTTTTAAGCTTTTTATCAATAACTCAAATGGGATGGAGCTTAGAAGAATATAGGTCTGAAAAAGGGTGTAGAGGATTGACAATTACAGAAGTAGCCACTATTGATTTTGGGTTAATAGATTTCTCTGAATGGATAGATATGATGGCACAATCCGGTATGCTTACAGAAAATGGAGATATGGATAGTGTTACAAGGGGCAGTATGGCTAATGCATTTAATAGAGACAATACTTTAGAGCGAATGGAATCTCGTGGAGGTAGTAACAATACATGGGTTGATCGAATGACTGAAATTGAAGGTGCCGATATGATTAACAATATAGATTGTAGCAGTAGACCTAGACCGCAATCATGTGAGGTCGGAACAATTAAATAACAATGTAATATTAGTATAAAAAAAGGCTTTCATGATAGAAAGCCTTTTTTATATGCAAGATTTATTAGTCTTTCTTTGTTTTTAGAAAATAATGACTCTTTCCATTTTCACCCACAATGTATGGGTAATCTAAAATAGTGTTTGGAATTACTTTGTTCACCATATTTTTATAAACAGGTAATCGAGTCGGGATAAAAGCATACATCATGTCGGTTTGGATTCTTAATGCAGCCCCAAGTGATGTAAGGCTAGAGTCCAGAATGCGAACAACTATATATTTATTTGCTTTTATCGATGGTGTAAAAGGCATTGTCTCTGCCGTCGCATATCGGTTAGCAACTATTCTTTCAAATGGGTCTCCACAATTGTTATATTCGTCTCGTCTTTTAAAAGTAGGGAAACAATGCGCCCCTTTGAATGAATAAACATTGTTTATATTGCTAACCATTTCAGCTGGTGGATCCATTTTTTTTGGTGCATCTGATGCCATAAAAGCATCTATTGCTGGAGCGAGGTAATTATCTCTTACATATTGCTCAATTTTATCTTTCTCGCTAATATCTATGTCATCTGCTGGCACATATGCAATATAATAGAGCCATTTAGCATCATCACCTCCACCAGAATGCAATAAAGTAGCCCAACCTAAACTACTTAACCCGCCCGAAACACCGTCTTCTAGATAACCCAAAGTACCCTGAATAGATTTATAAACGACGTGTGAATCTGTCATGTCGCCTTCTTTAATAACTGTGTCTTTAACACCTTTTGGAAGGGCATTGAAACCAGAGTCCATTAGTGCATAGCAAATGAATCATCTTGATTTAGAGCCTTTGGAGAAGGGTCGCTAGCATAGCCATCAAGCACTCGATTATGTACCGCGCAACCACTCAACAGTGTGGCCGCTAATGTTGTTGCTAATAATATTTTTTTCATTAACTCGTTCCTTTTTATGTCCTTTAATTGTATGGGGAAGTTTAAATCAAGCAACCAACACAACGTAATCAAAACAAATATTCAATAGTCTTGAATACAATAGATATTCACATTGTGGTTGATTTTTATATTTACGTCACTTTCTAGCTATATTTAGGTATATTGTAAATCAAAGAAGATAAAAAGTGTCACTAACTGAAGATTAATAATTAGTTGTTAATGCAGGTAAACACACTATTTCTTGTGCACTGATTGGGAGTAGTAAGGCACATACCGCTATTTCATTAGCGGATAACCTTGTTAGAAAGGATCCAAATTTTTTTTGTTACTAATTACTTTTACTCGAGCGGCTGCAAAAGAATTAATTGAATGTATTAAGGATAGATTAGAACCATCTAAAGCTTATAGGGTTATAGGTAAATTTTTATTACAAAGTCAACTGGCATAGTTATTGCTTTTTACTATTATCTGTGTCAAAAAAAGGCTATTTACAATGAATATTAATGCTGCATCAATGTTTAAAGAGTTACAAAATCAAGGCTTAGAAGCAAAAGGGTTAAGTAACGAATTAAGTACAAAAGCAACTAATCCAGCGCCTGCTGATTTTTCTGCAATGCTTAAACAAGCAATTGAAAATGTAAATGGCTTGCAACAAAATACATCAGATTTACGTAATAGCTTTGAAATGGGTGATAAAGATGTCAGCTTAGCTGATGTTATGATCGCATCGAATAAATCTGGTTTAGCATTTGATGCGACCGTGCAAGTGCGTAACAAAATGGTTGAAGCTTATAAAGAAGTTATGAGCATGCCTGTTTAATCGCCTCACTGCATAAATATAATAGTTAAAAAGGAAGCACTGTGTCTAATTCAGCAAGTAATGCTAATTTGTTGCTAGAAGGTAATGGTAACAATGACATACCAGCAGTACCACAAAAAGGGGCGATTTCTTCGTTTTTCTCTAATGTGGATGTATTGCGTCAAATTAGTATGATCATCGGTTTGTTGATTGTCCTCGCAATTGTAGTGATCATTTGGTCATGGGGCAAAGAAGCCGATTATCGTCCTTTAGGCACCTATCAAACTGACGAGTTAATCAGCACGTTAGACTTTTTAGATCAGCAGAAACTTCCTTATAAATTAGAAGGTAATAATGTTTCCGTCATGTCTGATCAATATCAGAAAATAAAACTGCTAATGACACGTGCAGGTTTAGTTAATGATAATACAGAAAATGGCGATGATATTTTATTGCAAGACATGGGGTTTGGTGTAAGCCAACGTGTTGAAAAAGAAAGATTAAAGCTAAGTCGTGAGCGTCAACTTGCTCTCGCGATTAAAGAAATGAAAAATATTACTAACGCGCAAGTTTTATTAGCAATTCCCAAAGAAAGTGTATTTGCTCGTAAAGAGCGTCAAGCTAGTGCAACTGTGGTTATTACTACTTCTCGATCTTATGCATTATCAGGCCAAGAAGTTGATTCTATTGTCGATTTAGTGGCTTCAGCCGTTCAAGGCCTATCACCAAACAATGTTACCGTTACTGACCAACGAGGTCGCTTATTGCATTCAGGTAGTACTTCTGGGGCTTCTGCACAAACCAGTAAAGAATTTGGTATGCAGCGTGAACGAGAAGAAGAATATAAATCTAAAATTGATGCGATTTTAATTCCGGTACTAGGGATTGCTAACTATGCATCAGAAGTTGATTTAGTGATGGACTTTACCGTTGTCGAAGAAACTAAAAAAACGTTTAACCCTTCTAATCAAGCTGTTCGTAGCGAAATGTTGATTGAAGATAAATCATCATCTTCTTCTTTGTTAGGGTCAGTCCCTGGCGCGCTATCAAACCAACCACCGGCTAATGGTGCAATACCTGAAGAGTTAACCGAAGCTAATGAAGAGGCTAATACGAATGATGGCTCATCAAGAACTGAATCAACTCGAAATTATGAAGTTGATACAACCATCACTCATACTAAACACAAAGTAGGTAAAGTCGATCGCCTAGCGGTATCGGTCGCCTTGGATTACACTAAATCAGTAAATGATGCTGGTGAAGCTGTTTATACGCCAAGAACTCCCGAAGAAGTAGAAAATATTCGTCAGTTATTGTTAGGTGGTTTAGGGATCAATGATGCACGTGGCGATATTTTGGCGCTGGCTTCTGTTAGCTTTAATCGCCCTGATGTTGAGCCTATAATTGAAGAAGATTTTTGGGAAACTGAAACCTTCCAAGGTTATGTTCGCTTTGGCGGTAGTTTACTTGTCATTATTTTGACCCTGTTGTTAATTGTACGTCCAATCATGAAAAAATTATTGTACCCAGAGCCTACAGAGACGGAAGAAGATTACGAATTAGGTGGCGCGATTGGTTCAATCGATAACGACAATCTTCAATTATTGTCTGATGATAATAATGACACTCCTGATTTTGGATTAAATAACAGCGGGCAAATAAAATTACCTGATTTACATAAACATGAAGATTTATTAAAAGCAGTGAGAGCCTTGGTGGCGAATGAACCTGGGCTGTCAGCGCAAGTAATTAGAGAGTGGTTATTAGAAGATGAGTGATAACGATAAAAAAGAAAAATCAACGCAAGTGGCTGAGTATGACGTATCGACGTTAACGGGTGCTGAAAAATCAGCAATCTTAATGCTTAGTTTAACACCTGCTGATGCTGCGCAAATATTTCGAAACCTTGAACCTAAACAAGTGCAGAAGTTAGGGATGCAAATGGCTTCCTTAGAAGACTCTTCACAGGCTAAAGTAAGTGGTGTTCATCGTGCTTTTATTGAAGATATTCAACAATACAGTAATATCGGTTTAGATAGTGAAGACTTTGTGCGTAACTCATTAATTGAAGCCCTCGGTGCCGATAAAGCTGGTAATTTAGTCGACCAAATTATTCTAGGCAGTGGGTCTAAAGGTCTAGACTCACTTAAATGGATGGATGCTCGACAAGTAGCGAGCATTATTCAAAATGAGCATCCGCAGATCCAAACCATTGTTTTGTCTTATTTAGATCCGGAGCAATCGGCTGAAATATTAACTCAATTCCCTGAGAAAATTCGTTTAGATTTAATGATGCGTATTGCTGATTTAGAAGAAGTGCAACCTGCTGCATTACAAGAGTTGAATGAGATCATGGAGAAACAGTTTGCCGGCCAAGCGGGCGCTCAAGCTGCGAAAATGGGGGGGACTAAAGCTGCCGCTGATATCATGAACTACTTAGATACTGCCATTGAAGGCCCATTAATGGATTCTTTACGTGAATCAGACGAAGACATGAGTCAACAAATTCAGGATCTTATGTTTGTCTTTGATAATCTTATTGATGTTGATGACCGTGGTATTCAAACGCTACTGCGCGAAGTACCACCGGAGCAATTACAATTGGCACTTAAAGGTGCAGAAGAACAACTTAAAGACAAAATATTGGCTAATATGTCTAAACGTGCCGCTGAAATGCTAGCAGATGATCTGGAAGCAATGGGACCAATCCGTATTAGTGAAGTTGAAGGTGCACAGAAAGAGATCCTATCAATCGCACGCCGTTTATCTGATGCTGGTGAGTTAATGCTAGGCGGTGGTGGTGGGGAAGAGTTCTTATAATTGAGTGCTCACTAATACCCCCTAGTCGCCAATGTTTATTACTTACCTAATCGGTTACCCTTTCAGGTAAGTAAATATAATCATCTACTTCAATTAAATAGCCCTATTATATTGTTAACTTGTGTATTTAATTTATATAGACTGGTTATATAGGACAGTTATGTAGCTTAGTTATATAGCTCGTTAATTTAGAGCTATGATATGGTTTACAAATATAAGCTAGTTGCATTTTTTAGTCGTATTGTCGGGTAACTCGTTAATTATTAAGTAAGGTAAATGCATGAGCATTGAAAGTGATAAAGATTTTCAAGAGTGGATCTTGCCAGATTTTGAAGCCGAGGAAACCCTGCAAGAAGATGAAATTGACCTATTTGGTCGACCTGCAAATTGGTACCGTAGCCAGCAAGAAGAAGAACCAACTCCAGTCAAAGACGAACCTAAACCACTTACTTTAGAAGATATAGAATCCATTCGAGCTTCGGCCTATGAAGATGGCTTCAATGAAGGTAAAGAAGCTGGAATGGAAAAAGGTCTAGAGGAAGGTAAATTACAAGGTTTAGCTGAAGGGCACGAACAAGGTTTAGCGCAAGGTATTGAACAGGGCTTAAGCGAAGGCAAAGCAAAAGTTGATGCGCAAGTACTACATTGGGAACAGTTAGTTTCTCGCTTACACCAACCACTTGAAAAATTAGATGATAATGTCGAATTTCAATTAATTAAATTGGCAACTAATTTAGCTGAACAAATGGCGCGCTGTGAAGTTAGTGTTAATCCTCAAGTTATTCTACAAGCCTTAAAACAAGGTGTTGAAGCACTACCGGTTAATGAACAAACTATTGTGATTTCGCTGAATCCTGAAGATCTTGCATTCGTAGAAACTGCATTCTCTGAATCCGAGTGTCAAAAGCGTGGCTGGGATTTACGTTCAGAACCTACCTTGTTAAGAGGTGATTGCCAAATACATACGCAAACTTCCAGTATTGATTATGCTTTTTCAACACGTATCGAACAAGTACTAAAACACTTCTTAAAAGAGAATTATGAAAATACCCCTGAAGTAAGTAACGACGGTGATATTAGTCATGATCAGCCTTTAGATTATGAAATGAAAACAGAACAAGATTTATTAGCAGAAGCCGAATCCTCGACTGAACCGACGGATATTAATGATACTAACGCCATTAACGATCAACAGAACGATCTCGCAGCTGCCACTGGTACAGATAAAAGCTCAAGTGAAACTGATACAAATACTGAAAATACCAATACCAATACCAATACTAATAATAAGACGCTTAATTAACCATGAAAACATTATCGCAACGTATTACTCAATATCAAGTGGGTGAGTCAGTTACTCATCCAGTGGTGGCTGGAAAGTTGGTTCGTGTTGTTGGTCTGACTCTAGAAGCGGTTGGCTGTAGTGCTGCCGTGGGGAGTATGTGTAAAGTAGAAACGAATGACGGTTATATTGATGCGGAAGTTGTTGGTTTCTCAAGTGACCGATTGTTCTTAATGCCTAGCGAACGTTTAACCGGTGTATTACCTGGCGCTAAAGTTATTCCTCAAACAAAAGAAGTTGGTATTCCGGTAGGAATGGAATTACTCGGGCGTGTTTTAGATGGCATGGGAAACCCGATTGATGGTAAAGGCGAAGTAAAAACCAATACCATGAGTGGTTATAATAACACGCGTATTAATCCCCTTTCCCGTAAAGCGATTAAACAACCTCTTGATACCGGCATCAAAGCAATTAATGCATTATTAACCGTCGGCCAAGGACAACGAATGGGGTTGTTCGCGGGATCCGGTGTGGGTAAAAGTGTTTTATTGGGAATGATGACCCGAGGTACTAATGCCGATGTGGTCGTAGTAGGATTAATTGGTGAACGTGGTCGAGAAGTAAAAGAGTTTATTGAAGAAATTTTAGGGGAAGAGGGGCGTGCCCGTGCTGTTGTGATTGCAGCGCCGGCTGATGCATCACCATTGATGCGTTTAAAAGGCTGCGAGACTTCGCTTACCATTGCTGAATATTTTCGCGACCAAGGTTTGAATGTTTTATTGTTAATGGATTCATTAACTCGTTTTGCTCAGGCCCAGCGTGAAATTGCACTGGCTATTGGTGAGCCACCTGCTACGAAAGGTTATCCGCCTTCTGTTTTTGCAAAGTTACCGGCCTTAGTGGAGCGTGCTGGGAATGGTAATGAAAACCAAGGATCTATTAGTGCGTTCTTTACCGTATTAACCGAGGGCGACGATCTTCAGGATCCTATTGCCGATGCTTCTCGCGCTATCTTGGATGGCCATATCGTATTATCGCGTTCATTAGCAGACTCTGGACATTTTCCTGCTATTGATGTGGGTAAATCAATTAGTCGAGTTATGCCAATGGTTACCTCCGATGAGCATCAAACCTTAGCTAGGGTGCTAAAACAGGCTTATTCCTTATACGAAGAAAATAGAGAGTTAATTACGATTGGTGCTTATGCGCGTGGCAGTGATCCTCGAATCGATAAAGCGATCTTGATCAGGCCAAGATTGGATCACTTCTTGCAGCAAGGTATGAAAGACAGTATTAGTTATAACGATTGTTTGACACAGCTTGCAGTATTGACGCAGGAGTTTGTTAAAAGTTAATAGGGAAAAATCATGGCCGTTGATGCATTACAGCTTGTTTATGAACAAAGAGAAAAGCAAGTTGAGCAAGCTTTACAAGCTTACCAACAGGCTCAAAAAGCATTATTTGAACAACGTAACCAGCTGCAAAATCTACATCAATATAGACGTCAATATACTGCTCAATTAAGTGAAAAAGGCTCGCAAGGCCTGACCATTTCAACCTTAGCTAAATACCAACAGTTCATTGTACAAATAGATCAAGGGTTAACTAATCAACAGTCTTCATTAGTTAAGTTTGAATATGCCGTACGCGAAAAAAAACGTCAGTGGACAGATAAACAGGTTGCGCATAAAGCAATGGGTTTATTGTTAGAAAAAAAAGCACGTGAAAAAATAAAACTAGCCGATAAAAAAGAACAACAATTATTGGATGAATTTGCCACTTTTCAGTTTTTTCGAAAGAAACAAGCGGAACAAGATACAAATTAAGTTTTTACTTAATAATCTACTTTTTTGGTCTATTAATTGCTTTATTAAAGTAATGGTCAAATTTCGATAAAAGCGGCAACGAGTGACGTTAACCTTGTGATAGGTGCCGCTAAAATCCACCGTAAGTGAAATAGAGAATACTTTTATGATGCAATCCTTATTAAATGGCGCTGTAAGCGCAAAAAACAATGATCTGAAGGCGCATAAAGAGAGCGATAAAATAGATTCGGCTGCGAATAATTCTTCAAAATCTAAGCTTACGGAAGAACAAAATAGTTTTTCTAAAGTATTAAAAGAAAATATCAAACAAGATAATGTAGCAACAGATACTAAAGCAAATAACAAAATAAATACTAAAGATCAAAACAATGCGATTCAGAAGGCGGCTAATAAATCAGAAATGAATAGCCTCAACGGGGTTTCTGAGTCTACAGACGTAAAGGTTAAAAATAGCGCTATTAGCGATTCAGCAAACCACAATAAAGCACCTAGTGGAGACATTAAGACTAACGTGACGACTAAAAAGTCTGTCGCTATTGACAGTAATATTACTTCTAATACTGCTGAAACAAAACAGATGCTTGGTTTGTTGCAAAAAAACAATGCAGGGGATGCGATAAAAGTAACAACTAGCGAAATACAACAGGAGCTAGGGCAAAAAATATTGTCACCTTCAATGGATGCTGCAAGTTTACAACAACCTAGTTTAGCGAATTCTGCAAATATCAATTATTCTGCGTTGACTGGACAGCAAAATAATAGCGAACAAATGACGGCTTCTGGTGATTCCGATGCCCAAACGGATGCTGATCAGGAAATTAACAATACACAAAATCAACAACTGTTATTGGCTATTCAGTCTGCGCAGCAAGTCAATACAAAGGTTAATGTCAGTAATAATGAAGTCACTGGAGAAAGTGCCGCTGAATTCGACATTAATAATCAACTAATGTATCTCGATGGAAGTGAAGCAACGTTAAATACTACCGATATCAATCCAAAAATAGAATCTACCGATGCGAGTGATATGCTTACTAGTGAGGATATCGCAGAAGTAGCCGCTTTGGCTGCTAATGTAATGACAGCCCAAAATACTCCGCAACAAAACATGATTAATAATGCAGGTGTAAACACAGCAGATTTCGTGGCAGGCGAACAAGTTGTTACTGGAGCACAAGGTAATAATGAACTAAACATTAGCAATTCTAACAATGGCAGCAATGTCGTAAATAATAATGTTGTAACGAGTAATGGGACAAAGAGTACGACTGCTGAAGTAAATATTGCTAGTCAATTAGCGAGTACCGAAGGCTCTAGCCTTTCGGACAATACGTTAAGTGCAAACCCTCTGCCTGCAAATTCCCTATCAGCAAATAGTACGGATAGTAATGAATTGCAGACAGAAAAGGTTGATCCTATTATCTCAGCTTTGACTAAGGATAATACACAGCAAAACAAATCAATAACTACACCTGCAACCTCAATGCTTGAAACTATAGGGGCTGAAAATGTTGTTGAACCATTAACTGCGGCTAATAACAGCCAAGCCTTAAAGGTTGCTGATAGTCTAGAGCAAAGTGTTGATGAACAAGAGCCTGTTACTATAGAGACCATTAATTCTACAAATGCACAGCTCACAGAAGACATTCCAGTAGATGTTGTTAATGTAAATGCGACAACAAATACTGCTGTCAATTCAACGATTAATAAAGAATCTATAGACAACAATATCGAACAACAAAAAATTACTACTAAAGCTGCAAATACTAGTAACTCAGCCTTAAATACTGGAGGCGATGGCAGCAATAATGAAAAAAATGATCAAAGCAGTTCATTAAAACCGATGGCGGCAAGCAACCAATCTCAGCCGATTGCCGCAAATGTTTCAGGCACAACTCCAGAGAGCGAAACTGATCCTGCGAGTATCGAGGCGGCATTGCAGACACTTAAAAAGTCAGAACAAGATGATAGTGCAGGATCTCCTATTAGGCATGAAAGCACCGCTGCAGCACAAGCTGTTACAGATGTTAACGGCGCTAGGCCGAATCAAACTAGTTTAGCGCAATTAGATAAGTTAATGGCGGGTAATCAACAGCAACAAGCAACGAACAATCTATTACAACAACCTTTAGACATTCAATCAAAACATGCCGCGGCAATGATGGGCGAACGAGTGATGATGATGATCTCTCAAGGTAAGCAAGAGGTTCAAATTCGTTTAGACCCTGCTGAGTTAGGTTCAATGTTTATTAAAGTTAATATTCAACAAGATCAATTACAATTGAATATTCAAACTCAAGCTGGCTTAAGTAAAGATATTATTGAACAAAATATGCCACGGTTAAGAGAACAACTTGCACAGCAAGGAATTCAATTGGGTGAAGCAAACGTTCAGCAACAATCTCAACAACAAGGTCAGCAACAACAAAATAACGGTATGAATGCCATGTCAGGTAGGCAGACTCATAACAACGGAATGGTCGAAGAAGAGCAAACAGCGGTATGGATGCCGTCAAAAGTAGCGTCTACAGATCAAGGAATTGATTTTTATGCTTAAACAAAGCAATAGTTACTGGCTTACTGAGAAAGAACCATTAAAATCAACTTATTATTTTTGCACAAAACACGTATTCTTGAAAAATTGAGAATAAATACATCGAGAGGAATGACAGGCAATGGCTGAAGGAAATGATGCATCAATAGACGGTGAAAATGCAGCACCTAAGAGTAAGAAAAAATTAATTATCATCATTGTTGCTGTTGTGGTTTTACTTGCCGCTGGTGGTGGTGCTTTTTTTATGCTCTCTGGGGATGATGCAGCAAGCGATGAAACAGCGGCTGAAGCAACGACTGAAACCACAGAAAAAGGGGCTAACTACGTGCCAATGCCACGGCCTTTTGTGTTCAATGTATTAGAAGGTAAGCGCGATCGCACAGTGCAAATTAAAGTGCAATTAATGGTTAACACTAAAAGCAGTGAAGCCATTATTCGTAAACACATTCCATTATTAGAAAGTACATTAGTGAGTGTTTTTGGTTCAGCAACGATTGAACAATTACGTAGCCCTGCAGGCAAAAGTGAATTACGCCAAAAAGCGCTTGAAGAATTAAATGCCGCAACCACTATGGTTGAGCAAAGTGCACTTATCCATACGGTACTATTTACCGGTTTTGTTTTACAGTAATAGATAAGGGCTAAGCATGGATTTATTATCTCAAGACGAAATTGATGCACTATTGCATGGTGTGGATGACGTTGATGAGGAAGTGATTGAAAATGATGCGATGGATGAAAGCAACTCTCATGCCCATTTCGACTTTTCTTCACAAGACCGTATTGTTCGTGGTCGAATGCCAACCTTGGAATTGGTTAATGAGCGTTTCGCTCGTCATCTAAGGATCAGTTTATTTAATATGTTACGCCATACCGCTGAGGTTTCAATCAATGGTGTGCAAATGCTTAAATTTGGAGAATATGTTCACACCCTATTTGTTCCTACTAGCCTTAATATGGTGCGCTTTAGACCTTTAAAGGGAACTGGGTTGATCACCATGGAGGCGCGATTAGTTTTTATTTTAGTTGAAAACTTTTTTGGTGGTGATGGGCGTTATCATGCAAAGATTGAAGGGCGTGAATTTACGCCAACAGAGCGACGTATTATTCAAATGTTATTAAAAATAATTTTTGAAGATTACCATGAAGCGTGGTTACCAGTGATGGATGCTGAGTTTGAATATTTAGATTCAGAAGTAAACCCTGCAATGGCAAATATTGTCAGCCCCACAGAAGTGATTGTGGTTAACTCTTTTCATATCGAATTGGATGGCGGCGGTGGTGATTTTCATATTGCGATGCCTTATTCGATGTTAGAGCCAATCCGTGAATTATTAGATGCGGGTGTGCAAAGTGATAAAGAAGATACTGACCAGCGTTGGTCTCAGGCACTTCAAGATGAAATTATGGATGTTGAAGTTGATTTAGGAGCTCGCTTAGTAGAGAAGCAAGTTCCATTACGAGATATGATGCACTGGAAAGCAGGCGATATTATTCCCGTGGATCTACCCGAAAGTTTATTAGTGTCGGTGGAAGGTTTACCGACTTATAGGGCAACATTAGGGCAACGTAATGATAATTATGCATTAAAAATAACTCAAAAAATTGCGCGTCCTGAAGTACAAAAAACACAAATTCAATTGCAAGACTTAAAAGAGAAAAAACCTAAGCCCAGTTAACTTAAATACAGTTAAGCTAAATAAACTTAAATATAATTAAGTAAAAATAAGTAAAGCTAAGTAATTAATCGATAGGATATAAAGCATGAGCACAGAACAAGATATGGCAGATGAATGGGCTGCGGCATTAGAAGAGTCTGGAGATGCAGATTCAGGCGCTACAAATATTGATTTGGACGAGTTGAAAGATACTGCTGCGCCAATGAGTAAAGAAGAATTGGCTCGTTTAGATAGCATCTTAGATATTCCTGTGACTATTTCAATGGAAGTAGGCCGAAGTAAAATTAATATCCGTAACCTATTACAGCTTAACCAAGGTTCAGTAGTTGAATTAGAGCGTGTTGCTGGTGAACCACTAGATGTATTAGTTAATGGTACTTTGATAGCACACGGTGAAGTTGTTGTTGTTAATGACAAGTTTGGTATCCGCTTAACCGATGTCATTAGTCAAACTGAACGTATCAAAAAACTAAAATGAAGCAGTTAATTCAAACAGTTTTGTTAACAGTAATTAGCTTGCCTGTTGTTGCTTTAGAAGAGACTAGTAAACGTCCAGAATTAGCGATCGGCACTATGCTTGGCTCGTTAATACTAGTGCTTGCTTGTATTTTTTTGTTTGCTTATTTAATGAAAAAAAGCAATTTTATTCGCCAAGGTGGCAGTAAAAACCCAATTAAAATCATTGCAACTCAACCGCTAACTAATAAAAGCCGTGTGCAAATTGTTGAAGTCTACGGTAAGCAGTATTTATTAGGAGTAAGTGAGCAATCAATTAATTTATTAGATCAAATAGATACACCGAGTGTCGAGCAACAGGCTGAAACGCAAAGCGTGCCATCATTTGCGACAGCTTTTGCCAGTGTATTATCTAAAGCAGGAAAAAAGAATAATGAATAAACTGCTGATATTATTATGCTCAGGTCTATTTTTGTTTGCTCCACAGGTAATGGCAGAGCCAGGTGCATTGTCGGCAGTCACAGTCACAACGAGTGCTGCGGGTGACCAAGAATACAGTGTAACCTTGCAAGTACTTGCGTTTATGACTGCGCTTAGCTTCTTGCCTGCAATGTTGATTTTAATGACCTCTTTCACTCGTATTGTGATTGTGATGTCGATTCTTCGTCAAGCGCTTGGTTTACAACAAACCCCTTCGAATCAAGTGGTTAATGGTATCGCTTTATTCATGACTTTTTTCATTATGGCGCCTGTTTTTGACCGTGTGAATGAAAATGCAATACAACCTTACTTAAATGAAGAGATGACAATAGTGCAAGCCCTTGAACAAGGGAAAAAGCCTATGATGCAATTTATGTTGTCACAAACGCGGCTGAAGGATTTAGAAACATTTTTGGAAATTGCTAATGTAGAAGTTGATAGCCCTGAGGAAGTTCCGATCACTGTGCTGATCCCGGCTTTTGTCACCAGTGAATTAAAAACCGCTTTCCAAATCGGCTTTATGTTATTTATTCCTTTTTTAATTATTGACTTGGTGGTTGCTAGTATCTTAATGGCCATGGGGATGATGATGTTATCACCGATGATTATTTCATTACCCTTTAAACTAATGCTATTTGTTTTAGTAGATGGCTGGAATCTAGTGATGGGTAGTTTAGCTAATAGTTTCGGGTTGTAAGGAGACTTATGGAACCGGAAGTTTTTGTAAACATATTTAGACAAGCATTATGGCTGGTTTTGATCCTCGTATCTGCGGTTATCGTGCCAAGTTTATTAGTGGGTTTGGTGGTTGCTGTGTTTCAAGCGGCAACATCAATTAATGAACAAACCTTGAGTTTTTTACCGCGTTTAATTATGACCTTAGTTGCCTTAGCCTATGGTGCACATTGGGGGTTTGGTAAGTTAATGGAGTTTTTTATCGCCATGATTAATCAAATTCCGGAAGTGGTGGGATAATGGTTTTTTCGGCGGATATCATTCTTGATTTTATCGCCAGTTATTTATGGGCATTTTGCCGTATCGCTGCCATGCTAATGGTGATGGTAGCTGTTGGCTCTAACACAACGCCGACACGGATCCGCCTTTTTTATGCGCTTAGCATTACTTTATTAGCCTTACCTTCTCTCCCTCCTGCGCCCAACTACATTGAACTCTTCTCCATGACCAGCTTTATTGTCGTGTTACAACAACTCTTAATTGGCATCGCAATGGGCACAATCTCTGTTTTTGTGGTGCAAACTTTTGTGGTTGCAGGGCAAATTATTGCAATGCAAACTAGCTTAGGTTTTGCTTCTATGGCTGACCCTATGAGTGGACAGACATCGCCGGTTGTTGGTCAATTTTATGTGTTGTTGGTGACTTTACTATTCTTAGGAATAGATGGGCACCTGTTAATGATAGAGATGATTATTAGAAGCTTTGAAACCTTACCTATTTCTGAAAATGGCTTGTTAGCAGCAGACTACTATAAAATAGCTGAATGGTTCTCGACTATGTTCCATGCTGCACTGGCCTTCTCAATTGCATCGATGGTTGCGATGTTATTGGTTAATTTATCCTTTGGTATTATGACCAAAGCAGCACCGCAATTAAATATTTTCAGCTTAGGCTTCTCAATCAGCATGGTGTTTGGTTTATTTGTATTGTGGATAACCTTATTAAATGTGCCATTGCATTTTGAAAACCAATGGTCAAAAGGGGTCATCACTATGTGTGAAATACTTGATAATCCCTGTACTAAACCGTAATGAGCTACACTATTATTTGTAGCTCTGTTTGCAGTGCGATCTTCACTACTACCTATAGTGCTATCTGCATTATTAGAGGTTACCTCTACTCACGGTTTGCTAAAGGAGTAATTGATGGCTGAAAATGAAAACGGTACGGATAAGTCCGAGGAAGCCACCCCCGACAAAATACGAAAGTCCAAAGAAAAGGGACAAGTAGCCCGATCCAAAGAATTAGCGACTGCGTCGGTGTTAATTGCTGCAGCATTATCGGTGTTTATTTTTGGAGATCGATTAGCCTACGAGTTGTCGATAATGATGAAGCGTTCATTCACTTTTGAGCGCGCAGATATATTTGATCCCGAACAGATGTGGCATGCACTTGTTGATGGCTTTAGCGGTTTAGGCGTGCCGATGTTTGTTATTTTATTAATGCTATTTATTATTTCAATTTTAGGCAGTGCTTTGTTAGGCGGCATGATTTTTAGTACTAAAGCAATGATGCCTAAGTTTAGCCGTATGAGTCCAAAAGCAGGCCTAAAGCGTATGTTAGGTTTACAAGCTTGGGTTGAATTATTGAAGTCCATTCTAAAAGTAGCCGTGGTGATTGGTGTCGCTTGGGCTATTTTAGGTGCGACCTTTGAAAACATTTTACATTTGTCGGTGAGCCAACTTCCGGGTAGTGCTTTTGAAGCCCTGGACATGCTGAGGTGGATGTTTCTTATATTGTGTTTGTCGTTATTAATTATTGTTGCAGTGGATGTGCCCTATCAAATTCACAAACACAGCGATGAGTTAAAAATGACCAAACAGGAAGTAAAAGACGAGTACCGTAATTCGGAAGGTAAACCAGAGGTTAAGCAGCGTATTCGTCAATTACAGTATGAGATGTCACAACGTACCATGATGGGAGATGTGCCCGATGCGGATGTTATAGTCACCAATCCGACTCATTATTCAGTGGCCTTGAAGTACGATAAAGATGGCGATAGACCTCCCTATGTTGTTGCTAAAGGTGTCGATTTTATGGCGCTTAAAATCCGCGAAGTTGCACGAGAAAATGAAGTGCCTGTTATGCAATCTCCACAATTATGCCGCGCCGTTTACCATACCACTGATATCGGTAAAGATGTGCCAGAAGAGTTGTTTATTGCGATTGCTAAAATATTGGCTTATATCTATCAGCTCGAGCAATTCAGAAAAGGCAGATCTGGCCGCCCTAAAGCTTTACCGACGGATATTCCTGTGCCCGATGACTTTATTTATCCCAATTAAAAATTCGATGTAGGGTTAACAATAAAAGAATATTTTTACCTGTTATTTATCTAAACTGGTATTGTTGCTGCGTTATCACTAAAATATAAGCATAAAATAGTTAATATGTTTGATTAATAAGCATAAATTGCGGCTTATGCTAAAAAATATTCAGGCAAGTTCCTATTTTTTAGCTATTATTTATGTCTATGCTCACGAGTTAAATTCGTAAAGCTAATATCTGCTACTTGAGTTTGTTAAAGTAGACTGAATATAAGACATATTAACACTCGCTAACACATTCATTTTTTTAGGTGACGCTATCAACACTGTTTTTTCATCTCTATGGGCCAAACGCGCAATTTTCTTCGGCGGTTTAGGTACTCCAATTTTAGTGTTAGCTGCACTAGGCATGGTTATTTTACCAATGCCTACTTTACTGCTGGATATCCTATTCACTTTTAATATTGCCCTCGCGTTAGTGGTTTTATTAGTATCCATTTACACCAAGCGGCCACTGGATTTTGCTGCTTTCCCAACTGTACTGCTAATTGCAACCTTACTGCGCTTGGCGTTAAACGTTGCTTCTACGCGAGTGGTATTGTTAGAAGGCCATGAGGGTGGTAATGCCGCTGGTAACGTGATCGAAGCCTTTGGTTCGGTGGTGATTGGCGGTAACTTAGCCGTTGGTCTAATTGTTTTTATCATCTTAATGATCATTAACTTTGTAGTAATTACCAAAGGTGCGGGACGTATCTCAGAAGTAAGTGCTCGTTTTACCTTGGATGCAATGCCGGGTAAACAAATGGCCATTGATGCAGATTTGAATGCCGGATTAATCAATCAAGAGCAAGCTCGAACCCGCCGTGAAGAAGTTACTATGGAAGCTGACTTTTATGGTTCTATGGATGGTGCCAGTAAGTTTGTAAAAGGTGATGCCATCGCTGGTATCATGATCTTATTTATCAATATCATTGGTGGCTTTATTATTGGTATGGTGCAATATGATCTACCTTTGGCTCAAGCTGCTGAAATTTATACGTTATTAACGATTGGTGATGGGCTTGTTGCACAAATACCGTCATTGTTATTATCGATTGCCGCTGCGATCACCGTTACCCGTGAAAATACTGAAGCGGATATGGGTAATCGAATGCTGGGGCAGATGTTTGATGACCCTAAAGCATTAACTATTACTGCTGGCATATTGTTAGTGATGGGCATTGTGCCTGGTATGCCACACCTTGCTTTTTTAACTCTAGGTGCAATTGCGGCAGGCGGTGCATATTGGCAATTACAACGTTTGAAAGTGAAACAGGAAACGGCTCTCGCGATACAAGAAAATGGTGGGCCAATCAGTGATAAACCTGCTGAAGTAAAAGAGCTAGGTTGGGATGACGTACGCAGTGTTGATACCATTGGTTTAGAAGTCGGCTATCGCCTTATTCCGCTGGTTGATAAATCACAGGGTGGGCAGTTATTAGATCGCATTAAAGGGGTGCGTAAAAAACTATCGCAACAAATGGGTTTTTTAATTCCACCTGTGCATATTCGAGATAATTTAGATTTATCGCCTAACAATTATAATATTTCTTTGATGGGTGTCAGTTGTGGTCAAGCAGATATATATCATGATAAAGATATGGCCATTAATCCAGGGCAAGTGTTTGGGCCGATTGATGGAATAACAGGTGTTGATCCCGCGTTTGGACTAGAAGCAGTATGGATTGATGAAGTGCAGCGTGAACAAGCACAAGCATTAGGTTACACCGTTGTTGATACTGCAACCGTTGTGGCAACACATCTTAGTCAAATATTAAGTAACCATGCCGCACAGTTATTAGGGCATGAAGAAGCACAAAATTTATTAGATATGCTGGCTAAGAAGCAGCCGAAGTTAGTGGAAGGATTAGTACCTGAGGTATTGTCTTTAAGTACTGTTGTTAAAGTATTACAGAGTTTATTAAACGAGAACGTTGCGATTAGGGATATTCGTTCTATTGTACAAACGTTAGTAGATTACGGGCCGCGTAGCCAAGATGCCGAAGTTTTGACGGCAGCGTGTCGAATTTCATTAAAACGCATGATTGTACAAGAAATTATCGGTAATGAGCCTGAAATCCCAGTGATTACGCTGTCTTCAGAGTTGGAGCAAATATTGCATAAGTCTATACAGGCTGGTGGATCGGATGGTGCAGGTATTGAGCCTGGGTTGGCAGAGCGTATTCAAAACTCATTAATTGAAGCGTCGCAGCAACAAGAATTGATAGGTCAACCTGCGGTTTTATTAACATCAGGGGTATTACGCGGCACCTTAGCTCGATTTGTTAAAAATACAATACCGAGTCTACACATACTGTCTTATCAAGAAATTCCCGATGATAAACAGATTAAAATAATAAGCTCAATTGGGCAATAATGGTTGTAATCAATGAAAATTAAACGATTTTTTGCAAAAGATATGCGTACGGCTATGGTTGAGGTCAAAGAAGTTTTAGGGCCAGATGCTGTGATCATGTCTAATAAAAAAGTAGTGGGTGGCATTGAAATTGTGGCCGCCGTTGATTATCAATCACAAACCTCGGCTGATGCAAAAGCAGATAAAGGCGATGCACTGTCGCAATTAAAAGAAGATAGCGTGCAACTGTCTTCTAAAAGTGCAGAAAAAGTACCAAAAATAAAATTACCAAATAGTATTCGTAGTAATCGTAAAGAAAGCGGAGATGACTTTGCTAAATCATTAAACTCGTTTTTTGGTAAGGTTAATGCGCAACAAAATAAGAAACCACAGCCTAAAAAACGTGATGACTTGCCTGCTTTTTCTTTTCAAGAACAAGAAGAAAGAAGGTCTACCTCTTATTCATCGTCATCACAACCTGCTACGCTAGCGGAGCAGCAAAATTGGAATAATCGACAAGAAACGAGTGCGCCTTTAACAAGAAGTTCAGCGCCTACCAATCGTGCGAGTGACAATAAAGAAATTGCTAAAATTAGTGAAGAAGTTGCTTCATTGCGTAAACTGCTTGAACATCAAGTATCAGGATTAATGTGGCAAGAAATTGAACGTAAAGAGCCTGTTCGCGCGATGATTATTAAGTGGTTAAACAGCGCTGGCTTTTCCGATGAAATCGCAGATCATTTAGCCAGTTATGTTCCTGAAGATGCCTCTTCAAGCGAAGTACAGCACTACATTCAAGCATTATTGCAAGATAAAATATCCATCGGTCAAAATGAAATATTAGTGCAAGGCGGTGCTATTGCGCTGTTAGGGCCAACGGGAGTCGGTAAAACCACAACCATTGCAAAATTAGCTGCACAATTTGCTATTAAGTACGGTCCTGAACA
The DNA here is from genome assembly GCF_037546705.1 of Vibrio sp. 2-Bac 85. Classification (NCBI taxonomy): domain Bacteria; kingdom Pseudomonadati; phylum Pseudomonadota; class Gammaproteobacteria; order Vibrionales; family Vibrionaceae; genus Vibrio; species Vibrio sp. 2-Bac 85. Next base: position 105,262 of record NZ_JALAAB010000003.1, read on the forward strand.
AGTTGCATTAATAACAACAGATACCTATCGAATTGGCGCACATGAACAACTGGCAACCTACGGTAAAATAATGGGCTGTGCAGTACGCGTAGCAAAAGATGCCGATGAGTTGTCACAAATTTTATACCAGTTTAGAGAAAAACGATTAGTGTTGATCGACACTGCAGGTATGGGACAGCGAGATGTGCGTCTTTCTGAGCAGTTAGAAACTTTGATGAGTAGTAGCCGTGTTAATATTAAAAGTTATTTAGTGGTGCCTTCCACTGCGCAACGTAGAGTGGTAGAAGAAGCATTACAACACTTTAAGCGTATCCCGTTATCGGGCTGTATTCTAACTAAAATAGATGAAAGTATTGGTCTAGGAGAAGTGTTAAGTGTAACCATGAAGCATGCATTGCCGATTAGTTATATCACCACTGGACAGCGTGTTCCTGAAGATATTGAAATTGCTAAAGTAGAAAATTTAATTAGCGGAACCTTATCCATGATGGAAACACAACAACAACAAGACAAACATCAATGGTACAGCAGCACTGAAGATTAATTCAATGATTGTGTTGTGTACTATATTGATTTAACTAATTTTAAAATGATGAGTAACAATGATGATGGCAGATCAAGCAAGCGGTTTAAGACGAATGAGAAATCAGCAGGTTAAAGTGATTGCTGTCACTGGCGGTAAAGGCGGTGTGGGTAAAACTAACGTGACACTGAATATGGCTGTGTCACTTGCTAAAATGGGTAAGCGTGTGATGGTGCTCGATGCCGATTTAGGACTTGCTAATGTGGATGTTTTATTAGGGATCCGTGTTCTTAAAAATTTATCACATGTGTTGTCCGGTGAGTGTACTTTAGATGAAGTGATTGTAAAAGGCCCAGAAGGAGTGATGATCATTCCGGCAACCTCTGGTACTCAATCCATGGTTGAATTAACGGATGTTGAGCATGCCGGATTGATTCAGGCTTTTAGTTCATTGCAAACTCCGATCGATATTTTATTAATTGATACCGCGGCAGGTATTTCCAATATGGTAGTGAGTTTTGCTCAAGCTGCTCAAGATGTGTTGATGGTGGTATGCGATGAGCCGACTTCGATAACCGATGCCTACGCGCTAATTAAAATACTAAGTAAGCAAAATGGTGTTTATCGCTTTAAAATCGTGGCAAACATGGTCAGAAGCTTACGTGAAGGGCAGGATCTATTTACAAAATTAACACGTGTAACGGATCGATTCTTAGATGCATCATTAGAGTTAGTGGCTTGTATTCCATTTGATGGCAATGTGCGTCAAGCGGTAAGAAAACAAAAAACTGTGGTTGATGCCTTTCCAAAAACACCCGCTTCTCTTGCTTTTAAAGCGTTAGCGAATCGAGCTTGTGATTGGCCTATTCCACATCAACCCGGCGGCCATTTAGAGTTTTTCATTGAAAAACTCTTGCTTAATGATAAAGACGATACTCTGAAAGAGCTATTATAAGTGATTAAAGCGCAGGGATACCAAACCGACACATCAGAGCTGATTGGGCGTCATTCAGAACTGGTGCAAAAAATTGCTTATCATTTGATGGCTAGGTTGCCTGCGAGTGTACTGGTCGATGATTTAGTACAATCCGGCATGATCGGACTATTAGAAGCTGCGCGTAATTTTGATGCCACTAAAGGCGCAAGTTTTGAAACGTTTGCGGGTATCCGTATTCGTGGTGCGATGTTAGATGAAATGCGTAAAGGTGATTGGGTTCCTCGTTCAGTACATAAAAACAGTAGAACTATAGCCAGTGCTATCGATGCTGTTGAAAAACAAACTGGGGAAGACGCCAAAGAGATCGATGTTGCTAATTATCTGCAAATACCATTACCTGAATATCAGCAAATGTTACAGGATGTTAATTGTGCAAGATTGGTTGCCTATGAAGATTTAGCCAATCCAGATGATATGTTTGCACAGCCAAGTTCTTCTTTTGATAGTACTTTTGATGCTGTTGCAGATAATCAATTTACTCATCAATTAGCGCAAATGATTGAACAACTTCCACAACGAGAAGCATTAGTGTTATCGCTTTATTATGATGAAGAATTGAATTTAAAAGAAATAGGCTTAATTCTTGAAGTCAGTGAATCACGTGTTAGCCAAATTCTTAGCCAAGCCGTACATCGACTGAAATCTAAAGTTAATCCTGATAGAATATAGCCAATAAGGAGTAATTCCAAGGAGTTGCTCACACTGCAAGTACCAAGCTAAAAAATAATGTAGAAATATAATGTTTTTTTCCAATTTTTATCTACTTTTATTGTAGTTAATAATAATAGGTAGATTTAAGTAACATTAAGTAGCTTTAAATAACAATAAGTAGATTTTTGACTTAGGGGAATGTTTTGAAAAAAGATATGAAAATCTTGATTGTTGACGATTTTTCAACAATGAGAAGAATAATTAAAAACTTGTTAAGAGATTTGGGTTTTACAAATACCTATGAAGCCGATGACGGCCATACAGCTCTGCCTATGTTAAAAAGTGGTAATTTTGATTTTGTGGTCACTGACTGGAACATGCCAATAATGCAAGGTATTGATCTTTTAAAAAAGATCCGTAAAGACCCCCAGTTAAAACACCTTCCTGTTTTAATGGTAACCGCTGAAGCAAAACGAGAGCAAATTATTGAAGCTGCTCAAGCTGGTGTAAATGGTTATATTGTTAAACCATTTACGGCTGGTACGTTGAAAGAGAAATTAGATAAAGTATTTGAGCGTTTAGGTTAACTTTAGGGGGTTACAGTATGGCGAATACAATTATGCCACACATATCTCTCTCTCAAGCTAAGGCGCTTGTAGCATACTTAGAAGCAGAGCAAATCACTGAAGCTAATAAGATTGTTGAGAGTATTGATTTTTCAGTTACATCCGATCAGATTATATTTGAACAAATTGGCGAGCTCACCCGCGATTTGCATGAAGCATTACTCTGTTTTAATAATGACACGCGTTTAGTTGATTTAGCAGGGCAAGATTTACCCGATGCTCAAAACCGCCTAAATTATGTTATTGAAATGACTGATAAAGCGGCGAACACTACCATGGATGCCGTAGACTACTGCTTACCTATTGCCGATAAACTAATTAACGATTTAGAGGCCATTACACCAAGTTGGCAAGGGTTAATGACACGCAACTTAGAATTAGGTGACTTTAAGACACTATGTCATTCACTGGATGAAATCTTTGCTCATTCTAAAATCAGTGCCGTTGATTTACGCAATAAATTAACTGAGATTTTAATGGCTCAAGAGTTTCAGGATTTAACTGGGCAAATGATTAATAGAGTGATTGATTTAGTACAGGAAGTTGAGTCTAAATTGATTGTCATATTGACCGTTTGTAGTAAAGAAAGCGAATTAGCTAATTGTGCAAAAACACAATACAACAATATAGAGGCTGAAGGTCCTATTATGAATGCTGAAACGCGTTCAGACGTTGTTAATGGACAAGATGAAGTTGATGATTTACTTTCAAGTTTAGGATTTTAAAGGGACCGGGAAATGACATTTGAAGTAGATGAAGAGATCTTGCAAGACTTTTTAGTTGAAGCTGGGGAAATTTTAGAGTTGTTATCTGAACAGCTCGTTGAATTAGAAAATAACCCCAATGATACCGAACTGTTAAATGCTATTTTCCGTGGTTTCCACACTGTAAAGGGTGGTGCAGGCTTTCTTTCGCTGACAGAGTTAGTTGAGACTTGTCACGGCGCAGAGAATGTTTTTGATGGTTTACGTCAAGGGAATCGTCAAGTTGATTCTGAATTGATGGATACAATCCTAGGCGCATTAGATATAATTAATGATCAATTTTCTGCCGTGCAAAATGGCGAAAAAATGGAAAAAGCTTCGGCATCACTTTTAGATGCACTGCATCGATTAAGTAAACCTGCCGCTGCGACTGAAGTCGAACAAGTAGTTGTTGAAACCGTCGTTACTTCACCAGAAGCGATCATAGAGCCCATTCTTGCAACGTCAGATAATATTAGTGATATTGATGAATTTGAGTTTGATGCGCTACTCGATGAATTACATGCACAATCAGGCTCTAATGTAGAAGCTCAACCCGCCAAAAAAGAAAATGCAGATATTACGGAAGATGAATTCGAAAGTTTATTAGATGAATTACATGCAAAACCGAATACAGATAATGACGCTTCTAAACAAGATGCTGCCGACGATTCAGATATTAGTGATGACGAATTCGAATCATTGTTAGATGAGTTGCATGGTGTAGGTAAACATTCGTTATCTGCAACAGCACCTTCGGCTATTGTTGAGGATAGCGATGAAATTAGTGATGATGAATTCGAAAATTTACTCGATGAATTACATGGTAAAGGTGCGCATAGTGGTATCCCTGCCATTGATAGTGATACTTCAGATGCGATCACTGATGACGAGTTTGAATCATTACTTGATGAGCTACATGGCTCAGCAAAAAATGCATCAGTAAAAAATACTTCAGCAAAAAGTGTAGAAACAGAGTCAAAACCGGCTGAAGCAATACAGTCTGTAGTCAAACCCGACGTAAAAGCTATACAGCCAGCGCCTGCTGCTAAATCAGAGCCAGTAAAAAGTGAAGCTGTAAAACCGGCTGTAGTTAAAGATAAAGCTGCCGCTGCAAAAGCGCCGGCTAATAAAGTAGCGCAAGCAGAGCCTACAGTGCGCGTGGATACGAGTACGCTAGATGAAATCATGAACATGGTCGGCGAGCTAGTATTAGTACGCAACCGATTGGTGAGTTTAGAGTCAACATCTGACAATGAAGAGATGTCACGCGCGATTGCTAATTTAGCGATAGTTACTGGTGATTTACAAGGTTCGGTGATGAAGACACGTATGCAACCTATCAAGAAGGTCTTTGGTAAGTTTCCTCGCGTGGTACGAGATCTTGCTCGTCAGTTAGGCAAAAATATTCATTTAGAATTAGTGGGTGAAGAAACAGATCTTGATAAAAATTTAGTAGAGGCTTTGGCCGATCCCCTAGTGCATTTAGTGCGTAACTCCGTAGACCACGGTATTGAAATGCCAGATATTCGAATGCAGTCAGGCAAAGAAACACAGGGACGAATTTTATTATCAGCGGCCCAAGAAGGCGATCATATACTATTAGTTATCGAAGACGATGGCGCAGGAATGGATGCTGAAAGATTAAAACAGATAGCGATCAATAAAGGCATCTTAGATCAAGATGGTGCAGATCGCATGACCGATAAAGAAGCGTACTCTTTGATTTTTGCACCGGGCTTTTCAACAAAAGCTGAAATCTCAGATATTTCAGGCCGTGGTGTAGGCATGGACGTAGTTAAAACCAGTATCAGTCGTTTGAACGGAACAATTTCTATTGATTCTGCGATTGGTAAGGGTACACGTTTAGAAATTAAAGTACCGCTCACGTTAGCTATTTTACCTACTTTGATGATAGTGATTGCAAAGCAAACATTTGCTTTACCATTAACGAATGTTAATGAAATATTTCATCTCGATTTAGCTAAAACCAATGTTGTGAATGGTCAACTAACTATAGTTATTCGAGACCGTGCTATTCCTTTATTTTATTTACGTGATTGGTTAGCGCCTAAAGCACCGCGTGCGGAAAAAGGTAAAGGTTTAGGCCATGTAGTTATTGTGCAGCTTGGTACTCAATTGGTGGCTTTTGTAGTGGACGGGTTGTTAGGCCAAGAAGAGGTGGTTATCAAAGCCTTGGATAAATTATTGTCAGGAACGCCAGGTATGGCAGGTGCAACTATTACAAGTGATGGTGGAATAGCCTTAATCTTAGACTTGCCAAGTTTACTAAAACACTACGCGTAAAGGAAAATTAATGACGATTAAAGTGTTAGTAGTTGATGATTCTAGTTTTTTCCGTCGACGAGTTAGTGAAATTATTAATGCATCTCCTGCATTAGAAGTGATTGCGACAGCGAATAATGGCCAAGAAGCCATTGATATGGTGATTAAACATAAACCTGATGTTGTTACCATGGATATTGAAATGCCAGTGATGAACGGCATCACGGCAGTGCAAAAAATTATGGCATCGACACCGGTGCCTATTTTGATGTTTTCATCGTTAACACACCAAGGCGCAAGTGCAACGCTGGATGCATTAGAAGCGGGTGCTTGTGATTTTCTACCGAAAAAATTTGAAGATATTGCCAGAGATAAAGAAGAAGCCATCACTCTATTACAACAACGTATTCAAACGATAGCCAGAAGAAGGGTTTATCGGGTCACAGAGAAAACTGCTGAATCCGTACATACCTCGACTTCTCATAGTGTCAATAATCCTAGTGCTAGAAAATCTGTTGCTCCAGGCGCTGCGTTAACAGCATTACAAAGAGCCAATGAGCGTCAGCAGATTTCTGCCAAAAGCGCGTTAAATTCAAATCCGTCAAGCGCGCCAGTTGCGGCAACAAAACCTATGCGCACTAAAGCATCGGGTAAGTCATACAAGGTGTTAGCGATTGGTACCTCAACGGGTGGTCCTGTTGCATTACAAAGAATATTAACCGCATTACCTAGTGATTTTAAATTACCGATTGTGTTAATACAGCATATGCCGGGTACATTTACAAAAGCATTTGCAGATCGTTTAAATAGTAACTGTCGGATTGCTGTGAAAGAAGCTGAAAATGGTGACATATTAAGAGCTGGCTGTGCTTATTTAGCTCCAGGCGGTAAACAAATGATGGTTGGTCCAAACGGACAAATAAAAATATTAGATGGTAGCGCGGCGCTTAACTATAAACCCAGTGTTGATATTACTTTTGCTTCTTTATCAAAATCATACGCAGATAAAGTACTGGCTATTGTGTTGACCGGTATGGGCGCAGATGGGCGAGATGGTGCACGTTTATTAAAAGATAAAGGTGCTGAAATTTGGGCTCAAGACGAAGCAAGTTGTGTTGTCTATGGTATGCCACAAGCAGTTACCAAAGCGGGCATAGCCACCGAGTCAATTGCATTGGAGCAAGTGGCAAAACGAATTTTAGTGGAATTAAAACATGAATAGAATGGGTATTGTTGGCTTTATTGTCATCGTATCTAGTGTGCTATTTGCACAGCTTTATCATAATGCGCCGTTGAGTGGGTTATTTGATCTCGCTGCTTTTTTAATTGTGTTTGGTGGTACTGTTGGTACTATTTTAATTCAATCATCTTCAAAGCAATTAAAAGATGCTAGTACACAGTTATTCACCTTATTTACACCTCCTAATTACTCCCTAGATGAGCAAATACAAAAACTCAAACGTTGGTCCGTGCTCTCTCGGCAGGAAGGGTTTTTAAGCCTCGAAAAAGAAAGCCTGGAACAGAACGATAGTTTTACTCAGATTGGCATTGCTATGTTGGTGGATGGCTGTGATAGGGCTGCATTACAAGACGTTTTACAACAAGAAATTGAATTGGAAATGGATCAGCACGAGCGAAGTGCACAGGTTTTTGATGCAATGGGGGGTTACAGTCCAACCATAGGTATTATTGGTGCCGTACTAGGCTTGATTCAAGCAATGGCATTTCTAGATCAGCCTGAGTTATTGGGACAAGGCATCGCAGTTGCTTTTGTTGCAACTATCTACGGGGTTGCCTTTGCTAATTTTATATTCCTACCTATTGCTAATAAAATCCGTTTAAACTATCAACATCGAGCATTATTTCAAGAGATGTCGATGGTGGGATTAATTGCGATTGCCGATGGTGAAAACAGCCTGTTATTAGAGCGTCGATTACATGGGTATATCGCTAGAGCAGCTTACTAATGTCTAGACGCAGACCTCGATTACACCAAAAGCAAAACAACCATATTCATCGTTGGACCGTCTCTTACGCAGACTATATGACCTTAATGTTTGCTTTATTTGTGGTGCTGTATGCGGTCTCACTGAATAAAGAAGAAAAATACCAAGAAATTATTAGTGTAATTCAAAGTGCCAGTAAGTTTGTTCAACCCACCAATAGCGGCTCTAATGCGACAGGCATATTAACTAAAAATAGTAACGATATTAAAGATAATACCGGCCCTGCATTAATCAGTGACGGTGATAATTATGCTCAGGGTTATGTTAGCGATTTACCCATTGAGCAACTTTCTACACAACAAATACCTGCCGAGCAGTTATCAACGCCACAAGGTTATTATACTGGTAATGCTTTAAGTGAACTGCAGTTATCATTACAAGCGGAATTAGAGACAGAGTTAGAAGCGGGCGATTTAAGCCTTGATTTAAACGGCGATTGGCTGACCATTGAAATGAAAGGTCCGTTATTATTTGCAGCTGAAAGTCATACCATTTTAAATACCGCTGAGCAGAAAATTGAACGCATTGCTGCTGTTTTAGCGCCAGCTACCAATATGATTCGATTACGTGGTTATACTGATTTAACTAACGTTTCCAACGAACTATACCAGTCAAACTGGGAGTTATCGGCATTACGGGCGATCAGTGTGTTACATGCTTTTAATGAGCGTGGTATCGTTGGAGAAAGAATGGTCATTGAAGGTTATGGAAAATTCCAGCCGTTTACTGATAGTAACGGAAAAGTAGACCCATTAAACAGTCGTCGAGTGGTTATTGCGATCTCAAAATTTGCATTATATACAGATAACTCCTTTGGCAAAGACAATATGAAATCAACGGATAAAGAACAACAAAAAATATTACGCACACCTAAACCAGATAGTGAAGAAATGCGTGAGGTTTACCTTCCTAATGGACGACTAATTATTACCACAAGGCAAGAATAACGGTGAAAGTTTGGACGATTGCAAATCAAAAAGGTGGGGTCGGAAAAACCACAACCGTCGCATCCCTTGCTGGGATCTTAGTGGATCGTGGTTTTCGTGTTTTATTGATTGATACTGACCCGCATGCTTCATTAACCAGTTATTTACAATATGATTCAGACCAATTGCCGGTGAGTTTATATGACCTTTTTCAAGATCCTGCTACTACCAAGGCGGAATTAGAAAAACTAATACTGCCCACTGAAATTGATAATTTATCATTAATTCCTGCATCAATGTCATTAGCCACCTTGGATCGGGTATTGGGAAACCAACAAGGTATGGGGTTATTTCTTTATAAGCAGCTTAAATTAGTCGAAGATGATTACGATTTTGTGCTTATTGATTGCCCGCCGGTATTAGGTGTGATGATGGTTAATGCATTAGCCGCGTGTGAACGGATTTTGATCCCTGTACAAACTGAGTTCTTAGCATCGAAGGGCCTACAACGTATGGTACAAACCTTAGGCATCATGCAGCAGTCGAGAGGCAAAGATTTTAATTATTGCATAATCCCTACTATGTTTGACAGGCGCACCAGTGCTTCAATCAAAACTTTAGATGAATTAAAAAAGACCTATCAAGGCAAGGTCTGGAATGGTGTTATTCCCATTGATACTAAATTTAGGGATGCAAGTTTAGCGCATTTACCTATTTCACATTTTATAAAAAGCTGTCGCGGGTCTTTTGCCTATGAAACTTTATTAAATTACTTGCTACAAACTGAGCATAACTAAATGAAAAACAACAATGACGAGGCTATGAAAAACTATTTTGATTCTATGCTTCATAATGAAAAAACAACGCCGGCGTCAGAAAAATCAGATAAACCAGAAAAAAAGGCCTCGACTGAATTTGCAGAGTTACCAACATTGCCTGAAGAATTAGTGTTTTCAAATTCAAGCACTAAAGCGCAATTGCATTTACAAGTATCAGAAGAAGCCGAAATACAAAAACAATCAGCAACCACCGAAGAATGGAAAAATATTGACGTAGAGAATGAGTTTCAAGTGTTATTTTTTGAGCTTAATCATGTTACGTTTGCAGTACCTTTGACTGATTTAGGTGGTATCTATCACCTTGATAAAGAACTTAATTTTTTGATGGGCAAACCAGCTTGGTTTTCTGGCGTCACAAAACATAATAATAAACTCTATAATATCGTCGATACATCATTATGGTTGCAGCTTGGTTGCAGCGCCAAGGATCTTAAGTATAGTCATTATATTTTATTGGGTAGTACAGCGTGGGGATTATCCTGTGAGAAATTGTTAGGCACAGAAAATCTCAGCAAAGATCAGGTTAGGTGGCGCGACAAAAAAGGATCTCGCCCTTGGTTAGCGGGGATGGTTAAGAATAAAATGTGCGCTTTGATCCACGTACAAGAATTAATTAAGCTATTGAATCAAGGAATGGACATTCGAGGCTAGGTTAGCATGGAAATTTAAATATTTGCTACTAAGCTAAATTAAAATTTACAACATTTAAGCAGAGGCAAAATGAATATAGAATCTAAACTGTCTGATAAAACATCAGAAGATGAAATTTTTCAACGCGTAACGTTTCTTTTAGACAATGAAACATACGGTATCAATGTAATGCAAGTGCAAGAGATTTTGCGTTACAGCGAAATCGCAGCAGTACCGGGTGCACCTGATTATGTGGTAGGGATTATCAACCTGCGCGGTAATGTAGTTACTGTAATTGATACTCGCTCTCGCTTTGGCTTAATGCCTGCTGAGATCACTGATAATAGCCGTATTGTTATCATTGAAGCTGAAAAACAAGTGATTGGTATTTTAGTAGATAGTGTTGCTGAAGTCGTATATTTGAAAAAATCAGAGATGGAACCAGCTCCTCATGTAGGTACTGAAGAAAGCTCTCAATTTATTCAAGGTGTCTGTAACCGAGACAATGGCTTGTTAATTTTAGTTGATTTAAACAAATTACTCAGTGATGATGAGTGGGACGAATTAAACCTACTTTAATGACCTGTATCGAGTAACACATGTTTTTACAATATATTCCTTGGCTAGCACTTTTGTTAGCCATTATTTTTTTTATTACTATGCTATTTTTATTTAAAAAAATGAGTAAAAAAGCACACTCTTTAGAAGTATTAGTGAAGTCTTTACTTGCACAGCAAGAGGCTAATAAAAAACAATTTATAGAGATTCACTCTGGTGCCGTAGGAATGGGTAAGAAGCTGCAACAGTTAGATGTAGTGGTGAGAAAAACCCAGGAAAACCAAGTTAACTTAGTGGCTTCTGCGCCAGAAAATAGACTTTATACACGTGCCATGAAAATGGTTGAGCTTGGTGCAAGTGTTGAAGAGTTAATGACTGATTGTGAATTACCTCGTGCTGAAGCAGAGTTGCTAGTTAATCTACACCGTAAATAGCTTGATTCAAAAATAGCTTGGTCCAAATAAATTGAGCTAAATAAGTTCAGCGGCATATTTTTAACTGCATAATCACTACTAGCAATAATAAAAAAGCAGACATAATAAAAGCACAGGCACAGTGTCTAAATGAATTTTAAAATGCAGTGCTGCCTGTTATGGCTTAGTTTAGATTAATACTATGAGAGTGAGCATAAGTTGAAAAGTAACGTTATTAAGCCTTATTGTTCAATTAACACTGACACATTCCTATACTGCCATCTATCAATTCATTAACCCGCATATCATTAACCTACATATCATTACCTTACATAGAGAACTAAAAAAGAGGCGAATACTTTCCATTTTTAACATAATTGACTGTTAATCTTATCTCCCCCATTTTTTCCTGTATTACCTGATCTCAGATAGTTACCCGTCTGCTTTTTCTATGTTAGGATCCGCTAACATTTTAATATGACATTAAATGGCATATTATGACGATTGTTCTTTTTAAAGTATAACTTTTTGGTCATACTCTTTAGCTCATCATTCCTTAGTGATATGAATGCTTTCTATATAATAAAAGCGATTTAGAAAAGCCGATACAAGAAAAATAAGTGCTTTAGTCTACTAAAGTAGAACACTTAATTATTACGATTGATATAAGGGTAAGCCTGAATGCTTCAGTGTAAAAACTTAACTTGTGTGCGTGAAGAGCGAGTTTTGTTCAATAATCTAAATTTTACCCTAGCTCCCGGCGAAATCTTACAGGTCGAGGGACCTAATGGTGTGGGGAAAACCAGCTTATTCCGTTTACTGGTTGGGTTATCAACCCCCTATGAAGGTGAAGTGCACTGGCAACATCAAAGTATTGCGTTAGATCGCGATGCTTATTATCAAAATATGCTTTATCTTGGCCATAAGTCCGGTGTTAAACCTGAATTAACCGCACTTGAAAACCTGCATTATTTTCATCAATTATTTAATCCAAAGGTTGAGTTTGATGCATGGGATATTTTGGCTTTAGTAGGTTTGGCGGGATACGAGAATGTACCAACGGCACAATTATCAGCGGGTCAGCAACGTCGTGTGGCATTAGCTAGAATGTGGTTTAGTGATTGCCCGTTATGGATTTTAGATGAACCGTTTACAGCCATCGATAAAAATGGCGTACAAGTGATTGAAAAATTATTAATCAAACATGCTGAAAAGGGTGGCATGGTAATATTAACCACTCATCAAGATTTATTATTGCCACCACAATTATACAAAAAATTAACCTTACAAAAGCCAGCGGCAGGAGAGCAATATGTTTAATGCTTTTTTGCAAATTGTACGTAAAGAATTATTAGGCGCTTTCCGCCAACAAAGTGATATTTTAAATCCGATTTGGTTTTTTGTTATTGTCGTGACTTTATTCCCATTAGGGATTGGTACCGATCCGGCTTTATTAGCTCGTATTGCACCGGGGATTATCTGGGTTGCCGCCTTGCTAGCTGCGTTGTTATCTTTTGAGCGTTTATTTAAAGATGATTTCATCGACGGTTCACTAGAGCAAATGATGCTAGCACCACAACCTTTAACCTGGTTAGTCAGTGCTAAAGTGTTTGCGCACTGGCTACTAACAGGATTGCCGATATTATTAGTTTCTCCTTTATTGGCAGTGTTTTTGTCACTACAAGAAAGTACTTTCTGGGCATTATTTTTGACTCTGTTGATTGGGACGCCAATTTTGAGTTTACTGGGCTCAATTGGTGTTGCGTTAACAATTGGCTTACGTAAAGGAGGTGTATTGCTAAGTTTGATTATGCTGCCTTTGAGTATTCCTATTTTGATTTTTTCAACGATGGCGATTGATGCTGCAACGTTTGGACAATCGTATATCGGTTTATTGGCGTTATTAGGTGCCATGTTAGTTGGCGCAATTACCTTAGCGCCTTTTGCTATTGCAGCTTCATTAAGGGTCAGTGTTAGTTAATCTATTTGCTAAATGTCAGCGTATAGACTGTTGTGTTTGTTAATGATCAATACTGATAAGTCAATATCAGGTATTATTTAAACTTTTTTATTAATGTAAAGATCAAGATAGAGATTCGATTATGTGGAAATGGTTACACCCCTATGCAAAAGCGGAAAAAAGTTATGCATTATCCGGTAAGTTAATGCCGTGGTTTTTGGCCGTTGCATTGCCTACTTTTGTAGTGGGCATAATATGGGGCTTAGCATTTGCACCAGCGGATTATCAACAGGGTGATAGCTTTAGAATTATCTACATACATGTACCCGCAGCGATGATGGCGATGGGCGCATACTCGACTATGGCTATTGCCGCTTTTATTGGCTTAGTATGGCAAATTCGTTTAGCGGAGATGACCGTTGCAGCGACCGCACCGATTGGTGCTGTTTATACTTTTATCGCTCTATTTACTGGCGCCGCATGGGGTAAACCTATGTGGGGTGCTTGGTGGGTTTGGGATGCACGATTAACCTCAGAGTTGATTTTGTTATTTGTATACCTAGGCATTATTGCTTTATACAACGCTTTCTCAGACAAAGTGTTAGCAGGTCGTGCAGCCTCTATTTTAACCTTGGTAGGTGTGATCAATCTGCCTATTATTCATTTCTCAGTGGTATGGTGGAATACTTTGCATCAAGGAGCAACCATCACTAAGTTTGATCAGCCTTCCATGGCAACCGACATGTTGGTTCCACTACTGATCATGATTGTCAGCTTTGCAGCCTTCTTAGGATTCATGGTGTTATATCGTTTCCGTAATGAAATATTGCAAAGAGAAAGCCATCGCCCATGGGTGATAGCATTAGTACAGCAATCCAGCTCTTCAGTTAATAAACGAGGTTAATATGGCATTTGCATCCTGGTCCGATTTTATCGCCATGGGCGGTTATAGTTTTTATGTTTGGTTAGCTTATGGCGTGTCACTACTCAGTGTTTTGTTATTAGTTATTAGCACAGTGACCAAGCGTAAAAAAATATTCAAGCATGTTGAACAACGCCTACTGCGTGAACAACGTATTAAAGCAGCTGAAAATAGAGAAGGCACCCTATGAATCCAAGACGTAAAAAGCGCTTATTAATCACCTCTTCATTAATTGTTGGGTTGTCTGTCGCAATTGGTTTGACGTTATTTGCACTACAGCAAAATATTGATCTGTTTTATACACCCGATGAAATCATTAATGGTAAAAACGAAACGGGTATCAAACCAGAAGTCGGTCAGCGCTTACGCGTTGGTGGTATGGTCTTAAATGGTTCCGTACAACGCGATCCAGAAAGCTTGAAAGTGAGTTTTGATCTGATTGATAATAAAGCAGGTCAAGTCACTGTTTATTTTGATGGAATTTTACCGGATCTTTTCCGTGAAGGTCAGGGGATCGTGGCACAGGGAGTGTTAAAATCACGTAATGCTATTGATGCTTTTGAAGTCTTAGCTAAGCACGATGAGGAATACATGCCACCTGAAGTTGCTGATGCGCTAAAGGGTATGGATCATTTAAAAACACAACAATCAAACTAAAGGGTTAGATTAATGCTTCCTGAAATTGGCCAATTTTCCTTAATCTTGGCATGTATACTGTCATTGCTACAAACTGTGTATCCACTTTACGGTGTTCATACGGGGCACCAAGGTGCTATTCGTAGTGCTAAAATATTTACTATTTTACAATTTGTAGCCGTCGCCACTTCCTTTGTTATTTTAAGTTACTCTTTTTTAATCAATGATTTTACCATTGGTTATATTGCGACTAACTCTAATTCAGCCTTACCTTGGTACTACCGTTTATCTGCGGTATGGGGCGCACATGAAGGTTCTTTATTATTGTGGGTCTTTTTACTATCGACTTGGAGTATAGCGGTTGCTTTAATGAGTAAACGTTTGCCGATTGAGTCGGTGGCTCGAGTGCTAGCGGTATTAGGTTTACTGGCCTTTGGATTTTACTTATTTGTTATTTTAACCTCGAATCCATTTGATCGAACCTTGCCTTATTTCCCCATCGATGGCCGTGATTTAAACCCTTTGTTACAGGATTTTGGCTTAGTCATACATCCACCTATGCTTTATATGGGGTATGTGGGTTTTTCTGTTGCCTTTGCTTTTGCCATTGCCGCTTTGTTAGAAGGGCGCTTAGATAGTGCTTGGGCAAAATGGTCTCGTCCTTGGACAATGGCTGCATGGATGTTTTTAACCGTTGGTATCGCATTAGGTAGCTGGTGGGCTTATTACGAACTAGGTTGGGGCGGCTGGTGGTTTTGGGATCCAGTAGAAAATGCATCATTTATGCCATGGTTAGCGGGTACTGCATTGATCCATTCTCTCGCGGTTAGTGAAAAACGTGGTGTGTTCAAATCATGGACAGTGCTACTAGCCTTAAGCGCTTTCTCTTTAAGTTTATTAGGTACATTTTTAGTGCGTTCTGGTGTGTTGGTCTCGGTACATGCTTTTGCTAGTGATCCTACACGTGGTCTATTTATTTTAGGTTTCTTGGTATTAGTGATTGGCGGCTCGTTATTATTGTATGCAATTCAAGCATCAAAAGTGAAAAGCCGTGGTCGTTACCAGTTAGTCTCGCGTGAAAGTGTATTACTGATTAATAATATACTGTTAATCGCTGCTTTAATCGTGGTGTTATTAGGGACCTTGTTACCTTTAGTACATAAAGAAATTGGGCTTGGTAGTATCTCTATCGGCGAACCTTTCTTTAATCGTATGTTCACCATTATTATTGTGCCTTTTGCTTTATTTGTGGGTGTCGGTTCATTATTCCGTTGGAAACGTCAGCAACTTAATGACCTGAAAAAACCGCTAACGATGATCCTTATTTTAAGTGTGTTATCGACGGTTGTATTTCTGTTTACCTTTGCACCTTCGTTGACTTGGTTAGCGGTAATGGGGACGTTTTTAGGATTTTGGATCATCGTTGGTGTGATCTATGAAATTTATTTGCGTTCAACACATCGTCATAGCTTTAGCAAAGGAGTCATGAAGTTAGGCAACAGTCATTGGGCGATGAGTTTTGGTCATTTTGGTTTAGCGGTGATGATTATCGGTATTACCATGACACAAAATTATTCAATCGAAAAAGATGTCAAATTAGCTGTAGGTCAACATATTGCCTTTGAGCATTATGATTTTCATTTTGATCAAGTTAAACCACATAATGGGCAAAACTATACTGCCACTGTGGGTGTATTTACGGTGAAAAAAGATCAAAAAACCATTGCTGTGATGGAAGCTGAAAAACGTATCTATACGGTACAGCGTATGCCAATGACGGAAGCTGCAATCAATGCTGGTTTCACGCGTGATTTGTATATTGCCATGGGTGAAATGTTACCCGATGGTGCATGGGCAGTGCGTATCTATTACAAACCTTTTATTCGTTGGATCTGGTTAGGACCATTATTGATGGCATTTGGTGGTTTGTTAATGCTCTGTGACCGTCGTTACCGAAGCAAAAAAGACAACGTTGTGGATAGTGAAAATAAACCAGCACCAGCAGGAGGAGCCGATGCTTAATAAACGTCGCGTATTAACCTTATTAGTGCCCTTTATTATATTTATCATTGGCGCTGTTTTCTTAGCAACACCGTTATTAAAAGGCAGTGATCCCAGCAAATTGGACTCTGCTTTAGTCGGGCAAGCTGTGCCTGCGTTTACGTTGCAAGATATCTACGATGCAGATAAACAATATGATGCGAGTATCTTTAAAGGTCAGAAAATGTTGCTTAATGTTTGGGCTACATGGTGCCCCACTTGTTATGCGGAGCATACCTATCTTAATAAATTAGCCAAACAAGGTTTGTATATCGTTGGGATGAATTATAAAGATGATCGTAAAAAAGCGATTCGTTGGTTAAAAGACTTAAATGACCCTTACAAAATTAGCCTGTTTGATAAAAGTGGCATGTTAGGCATGGATTTGGGCGTTTATGGCGCACCTGAAACCTTTTTTATTGATAGTAATGGCATCATTCAATATCGTCATGTGGGCGACTTAAACGACAAAGTATGGAACGATAAACTGCTGGCTATTTATGAGGATATGCAATGATTCAATTAAATAAAGTAAATACATTGATCCCTTTATTGCTAGCGGCTTGCATGATTTTATTCTCTCATGCCAGTCAAGCGGCTATTGATACATTTGAGTTTGAAAATGCGCAGCAAGAAAAAACCTTTCACGAATTAACTAAATTATTGCGTTGTCCTAAATGTCAAAATCAAAACATTGCCGACTCTAATGCTGAATTAGCAAAGGATTTACGTAATAAAACCTATGAGTTAGTCAAACAAGGGCAAAGCAAAGATCAAGTTGTGGACTATATGGTAGCGCGATTTGGCAATTTTGTGCGTTATGATCCGCCTGTTACACCTGCGACTATATTTCTTTGGTTAGGGCCACTGTTGTTTGTTGTATTTGGTTTATTAGTATTAATTAGACAAATTAAAAAACAGCCGACAAAAGAAGACAATTTAGACGATCAAGAACAGCAAAAGTTACAGCAGCTATTAAAACAGCATGCTAAGGATACAAAATCATGATTTTACAGTTTGTTATTGCCGCATTGTTATTACTGCTGGTATTTAGTGTGGTGATGGTAACCCATTTTGTTCGTGACAAAGCGCAGCATCGTGGAAATGAAGATCGCCGTAATCAGCTTAACCATGAGCTTTACGATATTCGTTTAAAAGAAGTTGAAGACGATCTTAGTCAAGGTGTAGTGGTTGATAAAGAAGCGATGGTGGCTGAGCTGCAATATAACCTACTCGATGATATCGATGAAGATAAGCAAAGTAAGCAAAATAATGCACAACGTATTTGGGTACCTGGGGTTGTGTTTCTTGTTTTAGCCACGGTTGCTTTGTATTGGTCAGTCGGTGCGTTTCAAGAAGTGAACAACTGGCAGCAGACGTTACAGCGTTACCCTGAAATACATAAAAAATTATTTGAAGAAAATGATGCGCGACCTAACGAGCAAGAATTACAAGATTTAATGTTAGGGCTACGCACACATTTAGCTAATCAACCCAATGATGCCGAAGGTTGGGTTTTATACAGCCGCTTAGGCCGTGTTTTTAAGGATAAAGAGTTAGCGTTAGATGCCATTAAAAAGGCAGTAGATGTTGCGCCAGAAAATCCTGAGATAGAATTAGAATACATTGAACTAAAAATGAAAATTGGTGATGAGTATTCAAAAGCAACGGCTCCTTTAATGCTTAAAAACTTCTTACAAAGGTACCCTGATAATTACGATGCATGGTCAATGTACGGCTTTATGGCGCTGCAACAGGAAAACTTTGCAGGAGCAGTTGAGCGTTGGCAAAAAATGTTGAGTTTAGTTGATCCTAAAAGCGAAAAAGCGATCATGCTGAGTAACAGTATTGATTACGCCAAAAAGCAATTAGCACAGCAACAATTAGCACAGCAACAGTCAGAACAAGCCGCTGCTACTGGTACGCAAGCAGAGGGTGTTGATAGTGAGCAGAAGCTGAACACAAATCAAGAGACTGCAAAGGCACAAGCTTCGCCTGCTGTAGTAGGTGCTGCTTACCAAGTTAATATTACTGTTGCACAACAAGTTAGTTATACTGAAAACAGTACATTATTTGTTTATGCACAGGCGGTGAATGGTCCGGCTATGCCGATTGCGGCAGTTAAGTTACCGGTTAATGAATTTCCTGTGAAGGTTGTTTTATCCGATGCTAATGCCATGATGCAAGGTATTAAATTAAGTGATCATAAACAGTTTATTATCAAAGCGCGTATTTCTGCCGATGGCACCGTAAATAAAACTAACGGACAGTGGTCTGGTGTAAGTCAGGTTATAAAAGCAGGTCAGAAAGCGGCGGTTAATATCGAGATCAATCAACAATCTTGATCGCTCACATTTATCGGTCCTTTATAGTTGATGATTTATACTGGTGCTTTAATAGCAGTTACTTTAATAACAGTTACTTTAATTACCGATAACTTAATAACAGTCTAAAATAAGCAATTAACGTCAACAGATAACAGTATTCATTACATACTGTTATCTGTTGGCTATTCATAAGACTTAACTTTTAACCTCAATAAAGTGGGTACTTAGTTATTTCTTACAAGAAGTTATTTCTTATAATAAGTTATCTCTTACTTAATTTGTCGCAAGGTACAGCATATGCTTAAACGTTCTTTTCTACTTTCTCTGGTGTTTTTAGCTAGCAACACTGTGTATGCGCAAAGCGTGCAGGGCGACAAAGAAACTTATATGAGTGACCCTATTGAACCAGTCAATCGCTTGGTGTGGGATTTTAACTATTATGTTTTAGATGGTTACATTTATAGACCCGTTACTGAAACCTATGTTGATTGGGTGCCCGACGGCGGCAGAACGGCGCTGAATAACATGGTGCTTAACTTAGACGAACCCTCAAACATTGTGAATAACTTATTACAGTTAGAGTTTAAACAGGCTACCAATGCCTTTTTCCGCTTTACCTTTAATTCAACGTTTGGCTTGCTAGGCTTATTTGATATCGCTAAGTACGGTGGCATCGAACGCCGTCGAGAAAGTTTTGGTAATGTATTAGGGCATTGGTCAGTGCCGCACGGCCCGTATCTTATGGTGCCCGTGATTGGACCGCGTAGTACCAGAATATTAGTGGGCAATGTAGTGGATGGGTTGTACTTTCCAATGAGCTATTTGAATTTATGGCAATCAGGCGTGGTATGGGGTTTAAATGGCTTAGACGTGCGCGAAGGGTTATTAGGTCAAGAAGCGTTAATCGATCAATCTCTAGACCCTTATACATTTGTGAAAGAAGCTTACATACAATACGAAGCCTTTAAATTTTATTCGCAGGGAGCGAGCTCGGATGAATTTATCAAACTGCAACAGCAAAAATCACAACGTTCACAAAAACAAACAGAACAAGAGCTGAATGATTTCCTAGATGAAATTGATTAATAGCCGTGCAACCTAATAGCAGATCATGCTTCTTGGTTACAATTCATTGCTTGATTGTTCTTGGCAACCTTTGCTCCTGACAATATTTGATCAAGCACTTAAATGAGTTGTTACAGCACAGCAAAAACAATATAAATACTAGTAATATAAGTACTAGCAATATAAATAAAAAAAGACTAAAAACTAATTTAATCAAAGACTCGGGGTCGATATGTCAGTTGAAAATTTAATTACCATTGATGGACCAAGTGGTTCAGGTAAAGGGACCGTATGTCACATTTTAGCGAAAAAGCTAGGATGGCATTTATTAGACAGTGGAGCGCTTTATCGTATTTTAGCTTACGCCGCATTACAACAAAAAGTCGCACTAAACGATGCTCAAGCATTAGCAGATTTAGCGTTAACATTAGATGTTTCATTTGTCTCTAATGGTAGCGGTGTAGATACCTTATTAAACGATGAAAATGTCGGTGATAAGTTACGCACTGAAGTGGTTGCGCAAGCTGCATCGGAGGTCGCTTCTATTGAGCTGGTACGATCAGCCTTGCTAGCACGTCAAAAAGCATTCTTACAGCAACCTGGTTTAATTGCCGATGGCCGAGACATGGGCACAGTGGTATTTCCAGAGGCTAAGGTCAAGATATTCCTAGATGCAAGCGCCGAGGAGCGAGCCCAACGCCGTTTTAATCAGTTGCAAGATAAGGGCTTTAATGTTAGCATCGCGCAAATTTTAAGCGAGATTAAAGAGCGTGATTATCGAGATCGTAACCGAGCTGTTGCTCCATTACGACCTGCTGATGATGCATTGGTTATTGACTCAACGACATTAACGATTGATCAAGTTGTAGACAAAGTATTAACCTTAACTGAACTTAAATTAAAAATTTCAACTGAATAATCAGTTGTTTACTAATACTACTTTATGGATGAAGTGGTAACTCTCTTGCCTCCCGTACGAATGGATTGTATGTGGTTGTATAAAATAAGTGTGAATAAATAGATGATGGAATCTTTTGCTGAACTATTTGAAGAATCTCTTCAACAAGTAGAAACTCGCCCAGGAACAATTGTTAAAGGTACAATCGTACGTATTAGCAATAATTTAGTATTCGTTGATGCTGGTCTTAAATCTGAAGCTGCTATCCCAGTTGAAGAATTCAAGAACGCTGCTGGCGAAATTGAAGTTGAAGTTGGCGATGTTTGTGATGTAGCTCTAGACGCTGTAGAAGATGGTTTCGGTGAAACTAAACTTTCTCGCGAAAAAGCTAAACGTCACGAAGCTTGGATCCAGTTAGAAAAAGCGTACGAAGACCAAGAAACTGTTATCGGTGTTATCAACGGTAAAGTTAAAGGTGGTTTCACTGTTGAATTAAACGGTATCCGTGCTTTCCTACCTGGCTCATTAGTTGACGTACGTCCGGTACGTGACACTGCTCACCTTGAAAACAAAGATATTGAATTCAAAGTGATCAAGCTAGACCAAAAACGCAACAATGTTGTTGTATCTCGTCGTGCTGTTATCGAAACTGAAAACAGTGTTGAACGTGATGAGCTTCTTGAGAACCTTCAAGAAGGTCAAGAAGTTAAAGGTATCGTTAAGAACCTTACTGACTACGGTGCATTCGTAGACTTAGGCGGCGTAGACGGCCTACTACATATCACTGATATGGCTTGGAAACGTGTTAAACACCCAAGCGAAATCGTAACTGTTGGTGAAGAAATCAACGTTAAAATCCTTAAGTTTGACCGTGAGCGTACTCGTGTATCACTAGGTCTTAAGCAATTAGGTGAAGATCCATGGGTTGCAATCGCTAAGCGTTACCCTGAATCAACTCGTCTAACTGGTAAAGTTACAAACTTAACTGATTACGGTTGTTTCGTAGAAATTGAAGAAGGCGTAGAAGGTCTTGTTCACGTTTCTGAAATGGATTGGACTAATAAAAACATCCACCCATCTAAAGTTGTTAACTTAGGCGATATGGCTGAAGTTATGGTTCTAGACATCGACGAAGAACGTCGTCGTATTTCTCTAGGCCTTAAACAATGTAAAGCTAACCCGTGGGAAGAGTTCTCTTCAACACACGATAAAGGCCAAAAAGTTTCTGGTAAGATTAAATCTATCACTGACTTCGGTATCTTCATCGGTCTTGACGGCAACATCGACGGTCTAGTTCACCTTTCTGACATTAGCTGGGAAGTTGAAGGCGAAAAAGCAGTACTTGACTACAAAAAAGGCGACGAAATCGAAGCTGTTGTATTACAAGTTGACCCAGAGCGCGAACGTATCTCTCTAGGTATCAAACAAATTGCTGCTGACCCATTCAACAATTACTTAGCAGAATTCAAGAAAGGAACTATTGTTACTGGTACTATTTCTGAAGTTGATGCTAAGGGTGCTACAGTTACTCTTACTGAAGGCGTTGAAGGTTACATCCGTGTTGCAGATATCTCACGTGATCGTATCGAAGATGCATCTACAGTATTAAAAGCTGGCGAATCTGTTGAAGCTAAATACGTTGGTGTTGATCGTAAAAACCGCGTAATCAGCTTGTCTATCAAAGCTAAAGATGAAGCAGATGAGAAAGATGCTATCGATAGCTTGAAGCAACAAGATGAAGCAAGCATGGGTAATGCAATGCTTGACGCGTTTAACGCTGCTAAAGGCAAATAATTAAAAGTGGCTGGCAACAGCCACCTTTAATAGCATTAACTGGTGTCTTTTTTAATTTGTATTCACATAATACGAGGTAAGTTATGACTAAGTCTGATTTGATCGAAAGGCTAACCAGCAAACACTTTCAATTGTCGGTTAAAGAAGTTGAAGATAGTGTTAAAGAAACATTAATGTTGATGACCAATTCCCTTGCCTCAGGCGAGCGTATTGAAGTCAGAGGCTTTGGTAGTTTTTCTTTACATTACCGTGCTCCACGCATTGGCCGTAACCCTAAAACAGGGGATAAGGTTGAACTAGGTGGGAAGTATGTTCCTCACTTCAAACCGGGTAAAGCATTGAGAGAACGTGTTAATGCAATAAATGCCTAAATAAAAATGGTGCTGAAAAGCACCATTTTTTTTGTCTATTATTTCTTCTTAATTGCTTCCAATCTTTTTTAAAGTCCACTTCTGTCACCATTTCATCCCTAATAGTATTAATTTGATCAATATCCTAGAGGATAATAGCAAAGGAATCATATCAATGATTTATTCCCTGCTTGATTTATAATACACTCATCACTTCTTATTCTTGTGTGGGTATCAGTATGAAACGCTTTCTAACTATATTAATCACAGTGGTATTTTTTATTATTGTGATTGTAATAGGTTTAAAAAACCAACAACTCGTCACCTTAAATTATCTCATTGCGCAAAATGAATTACGCTTATCAACATTATTAGCGATTGTTTTCTCAATGGGTTTTTCAATGGCGATATTTATTGCTAGCTACTTTTATTTAGCATTAAAAATGAAGGCTCGTCAGCTACGTAAATTAACCGTTAAACAACGTAGAGAGCTGAATGATTTGCGCGCCAATATTGAAAAAGATTAATTCTTAGTGCAAGAAATATTCTTTCTCTTACTGCCCGTGGCTGCCTTTTATGGTTGGTACATGGGCGTGCGCAGCGTTTATCAGAAAAAACAGCAGAAAGGCAATAAATTAAGCCGTGATTATGTTCAAGGCTTAAATTTTTTATTAAATGAACAACCCGACAAAGCCGTTGATCATTTTATTGCATTGTTAGATGTTGATGATGAAACTATTGAAACACACCTCGCTCTAGGCAATCTATTTCGTCAAAATGGCGAAGTCGACCGTGCGATCCGTATTCATCAAAACTTAATTGCACGTCCTAACTTAACACTTGAGCAACGCGACCTCGCTATGTTGCAATTGGGTAAAGACTTCTATCAAGCGGGTTTATTTGACCGCAGTGAAGAAACCTTTATTCAACTCAAGGAATCTCCTGAGTACAGACAAGTTGCGCTAGAAAACCTATTACTTATCTACCAACAACTAAAAGATTGGCAAGAGGCGATTAACTGTACCGAACAGTTAAATAAAATGGGCCAAGATAAAGCCAAACCAAGAACCTTATCTTACCTGTATTGCAGCTTAGCGGATCAATTGAAAAAGCCTGATCAACAAAAGCAAGCCATCAAGTTATATCAAAAAGCATTAGTGACTTACCCTAAGTGTATACGCGCTTGTATCGCGATAGCCGATTATTACGATCAAGAACGCCAGCAGAAAAAAGCCTTAGAAGTATTACAACGTGTGCCTGAATTAGATATCGACTTTACCGAAGTGATATTAGAAAAGTTATATGCGCTGCACAAAGAGCTACATACAGAACAAGCGTTAATGGATTATTTGTATCACATTGTTGGGTTAGGTGGAGGCGCAAGCGCGGTTATCCTGCTAGCTAGCTTAATTGCGGAATTTAAAAGCGTTGAAGAAGCCCAGGCATTTATGCTGCAAGAGCTAAGACGTAATCCGACCATGAAAGGCTTTAATCACTTAATGACCTATCACTTGCGATTAGCACAGTCAGATAATGAGAAAGAAAGTTTAGTCTTTCTGCATACCTTAGTCAGTGAACAAATTAAATCTCGTTCTCAATATCGCTGTCAAAAATGTGGCTATTCCACTAAAAAACTATTCTGGCAGTGTCCATCTTGTAAAAGCTGGGGACGCATTAAACCGATCCGAGGTTTAGATGGCGAATAGTCGATTGTGCATTTACAATCACGTCGCTTTCATTCACGATCACACAAAGTAAATTCACAATCACACATTATAAATATTTAATTACATCCGTTTGATATAGGAATAAAAATGACTCAGCTTACCGACCCTAAAGTGGTTATCGCATTAGATTACGATAACAAGCAACAAGCACTCGCTTTTATTGAGCAACTTGATCCTAGTACTTGCCGCTTAAAGATTGGTAAAGAGATGTTTACTCACTTTGGGCCTGAATTTGTTAAGTTAGTAGTGGCTAAAGGCTTTGATGTATTTTTAGATTTAAAGTTTCACGATATTCCTAACACAGTCGCAAAAGCAGTCAAAGCAGCCGCAGACTTAGGTGTGTGGATGGTTAATGTGCATGCCAGTGGTGGCCGTCGTATGATGGAAGCCGCAAAAGAAATATTGATACCCTACGGTGATAAAGCACCTCTATTAATTGCCGTTACTGTACTAACCAGCATGGATCAAAGCGACCTCGCAGAACTAGGCATTGAGTTAACACCTGCCGAGCAAGTGATACGTCTTGCTACATTAGCTAAATCATCAGGGTTAGATGGCGTAGTTTGTTCATCACACGAAGCACAACAGTTAAAAGCCTTGTTAGGCGAGTCATTTAAATTGATCACGCCGGGTATTCGCCCAGCAGGCTCGGCAGCCGGTGATCAACGCCGTATTAAAACACCAAAGCAGGCAATTGACAGTGGATCCGACTATTTAGTCATTGGACGTCCTATTACTCAAGCGCAAGATCCCGTTGCCGTATTAAATGAAATTAACGCATCGCTAGGTTAATTAAGCTCCGTTAAAGGATCGCCAGTTTTTATGAAAAAAATAGATATAACTAAATACAAAGCAGATTTTATACAAAAAATTGCTTTTGATTTCAAACAATGGATGTCACCGGCAATACGTGATTATTATTCATTGTTTTTGAAAAACGCCCATCAAAATCGTGAACAGCTATTGTCGTGGGTAAAGGAATACTCAGTACTAGAGAATGGCCGCTCCGTTAAAGTAGCGCAAAAACCAATACAAGTTTCCTCGGAAGCCCGTGAATTGTTTTTATGTTTACAAACCAGAATCGGAGAAGAGGTGCACGTTGGTGAATGGCTAACAATCACTCAAGATCGTGTGGATCAATTTGCACATGTCACTGAAGATCATCAATGGTTACATAATGATGTAGAACGTGCTGAAAAAGAGTCACCCTTTAAAACCACCATTGCTCACGGTTTTTTGACGTTATCCTTACTGCCGCATTTAACTGACAGTGTGGATGCCAGTCGTCCTGCGTACCCTAATGCAAAAATGACAGTGAATTACGGACTTAATCAAGTACGTTTTCCTTACCCAGTGAAAACCGGTAGTGTGATCCGTGCACATAGCCGCTTAATTAAAGTATCACCGATCAAACGCGGTTTAGAGATCGAAAAAGAGATCTCTGTAGAAATCCAAGGTACACGCCGCCCAGGTTGTGTGGCCGTTTCCGTGGTCAGGGTTTATTTCTAATTGGTTTTCTAAGACCAACTAAACTGAGTGGTTACAATAAATTGACACTTGTTATTGTTACCACTTACTTATCTGAGCCTAAATCTAAATTTAGTTCGATTATAAAGCGCTTGAATTCAAACAATAAGCGGATAAAAGGACATTATTGCCACCTTATACAAGCTAATCATTATTTATTATTTATTACTTATTACTTATTACTTATTACTTATTACTTATTAAAAACATATGATTACACTCAGCCCCAATTCATTCAGAACGTACGAAACCCCTAAAACTCCCGCTATCTAAGATCTATTGAAGATCTGTTTGTTTCAGTTCGCCTATTTATCACTAGTGCCAGTGATTGATACTAATACTTATTGTTAATACTCACGGACTTTATAGAACTCCTGAATTCGCATAAGTAGTTTGATAATATTCCACTAATTCCATTGTCCCTTCTTTAATTCACCCTTTAAATTTCTATACTTTTAGCTGCTACAAGCAGTCGCGTCATTTTTAGTAGCGGTAACAACACACCGCCTCGATTTTTTGACTTTCTGAATATCTTCACCGAATTGAGTATTTATTTAATATTAATAACTTAATGTTTTGATTGTAAGTTATTAATATTAAATAAATTTATTTTTCATGTTTTCGATGCAATATTTAAAATAAAAGTTGGCATAAAAATCGCTTTATAACCCTTGAGAGTAAAAATTGACGGCAAAACGAACAAATCTTGCCGATTTTCCCGATAAGGGACTGAAAGGAACAAAGGAGTAATTTATGGCCCAGGTAATTAATACAAATATCATGTCGCTAAATGCGCAACGCCAATTAAATAAAAGCCAACTCACACAAAACGAAGCCATGGAGCGTTTATCCTCTGGTTTACGTATCAACAGTGCAAAAGATGACGCGGCGGGTCTTGCTATTTCTACGGGAATGCAATCACAAATTAAAGGCATGAATCAAGCGGTTCGTAATGCTAATGATGGTGTGTCAATGGCTCAGACTGCTGAAGGGTCAATGGATGAAATGACTAACATACTGCAACGTATGCGAGAATTGTCAGTACAATCTGCCAATGCCACTAATTCATCTGATAATAGACAATCGATTCAAACAGAAGTGGACCAACTATACGCTGAGTTAGGACGTATTTCTGAATCGACACAGTTTAATGGAACTAATTTACTAGATGGTTCTTCAGAGAATGTCACACTGCAAATTGGCGCAAATAATGGCGATACCATGCAGGTTAATTTTACCGATGTCACCGCTCATGCCTTAGGTATTGATGGTGGAGTGACCAAAGGTGATTTAAACGGTGACCGTGTTGCTGACGGAACAATAGCTGAAGGTACCGTACAAATTAATGGCGTTGATATCGGCGCGGTGGACAACCCGAATAAATTAGGCGCGGCAGGTATTGCTGAAGCGGTTAATAAAAAAACCAATGATACAAATGTAACTGCTGAAGCTTATAACTCTATAGAAGGTGCAATAAGCGACGATGCCGACGGTATGACCGTTGGTTTAGAAATAACTGTTGGAACAGGCGCTACAGTGACCCTAAACCCAACCAATAGTATGGAAAACCTCAGAGACACTATAAATAAAGATGTATCAGGTGTTCAAGCCACTATTAGCTCTGAAGGGCAATTACAGCTAACAAATACAACCGGTGAAAGGATTGAAATTGGCGGAGCAGATATTGCAGGTTCAGGTATTGGAGCCGGTAAATACGAAGGATATGTTGCCCTATCAAGTACAACAGATGAACCAATTAAAGTAACAGGTGCGACAACAGAGTTTGGTTTAAACGAAACTAATGGCGCAGGTAGTTTAACAGGATCTAATGTTAGTGGTACCTCTAATCTTACCGAAGATGATCAAATTTCAATTAACGGTGAAGCATTAACCGTAACAGGAACAACAACTGATTATACTGGTGCATCCATGACTGAGAAAGCGGATGCCATTAATGCACTGACAGAAAAAACAGGTGTAACGGCAACCGTAGTGACTGACGTTGCAGCTTCTTCTGATTTTAAGGATGCAACTGCAGATGTAAATGACGTTAAAATTTCAGATACACAAATTACAAACTTAAATGCTGAAATAGCAGCCGCTGCAGCTGGAAGTGTAAGCGCACTTCAAATGGATGGTGTTGATGTTGATCTTACTGACGTTACAGATAGAGCAAGTTTAGTCAATGCATTAAACACTCAATTTGGAGACGATTACAGTTTTGCTGTAAATAGTGATGAAGATGGTATTTCTGCGACATCTGTTATAGCTGGTGATGTAACACCAGCCGCTTTTTCACTTACAGGTACACCTGTTAATGCCACTTTGACCACATTAAATACTGAGTTTGGAACACCTACAGGTTCAGATATTTCTGTAGGTGCGGACGAAGAAGGAGATCCAGCAGTAGAAAAACTTGTTTTAACTGCTGCTGAAGGTACAGAAATCGTTATCACCAGTGATGCTGATAGCGTGCAAGGTCAAACAGATGCACTCGCTAAATTAGGTGTAGTTGCCACAGGTGGTGCTAAAGCCGATGACTTAGGCATTGATGTTACTACTGCTGAGCATGCAGGTCGTAGTTTAGAGATGATTGATAAAGCGTTAAGCACTATTTCATCAGCTCGTGCAGACCTCGGTGCGGTGCAAAACCGTTTAGATTCCACTATTTCTAACTTAGAAAATGTATCGCAAAATTTATCAGCGTCTAACTCACGTATTCAAGATGCAGATTTTGCCGCTGAAACGTCTAAAATGAGTAAAGCACAAATATTACAACAAGCAGGTACCTCAATGTTATCGCAAGCGAATGCAAGTACACAAAACGTACTGTCATTACTGCAAGGATAAAGTGAGTTGATAAGTTCGTTTAATAAAGGCAATTTATTGCCTAATTAATTCGATTTATCATTACAAGTAAAATGGGTGAATATCTTACAGGTTTTTACTCTCATTTTCTCCTCAGTTCCCACCCATTTAAAGGCAGCCTAGGCTGCCTTTTTCTATTCTAGTTACTACGACCAAAGCCGTTAATCATTAACCGCAAGAAAACCTTTAAAAAATTAAAAAACATTAAAGGGTTAAAAATAAACAATATATTAAGGTTTTGACCTTAAAACCACAAAACCCATTAACCACGAAGCCGCTCCGCTGCACAGAGGGCACGAAGAAAACCCTTAGAAAGATTGAAAAACCTTAAAAAAGTTAAAAGATTAAAAAATAAATAAAAGGGTATTCAGATTTTAGGTCTTGATCTTACTTCTTCACCCTTCGTGCCTTCGTGGTTAATTGCTTTTGACCTTGAAACCGCAAAACCCATTAACCACGAAGCCGCTTCGCTGCACAGAGAACACGAAGAAAAGCCTTAGAAAGATTGAAAACCCTTAAAAAAGTTAAAAAGCTTAAATAACAAAAATAGGTTTTATGGTTTTGATCTTACTTCTTCACCCTTCGTGCCTTCGTGGTTAAATCGCTTTTGACCTTAAAACCGCAAACCCCATTAACCACGAAGCCGCTGCGCTGCACAGAGGGCACGAAGAAGTGACTTAAAGAGGTTAAAAGATTAAAAAATAAACAAAGTGTTTTAGGTTTTTGACCTTCCTTCTTCACCCTTCGTGCCTTCGTGGTTAATTAGCTCTTGACCTTGACCTTGAACTTTACCACCCATAATTTCGTGGTTAATAGCTTTTGGTTTGGTATATCAGAGTCATCCGATTGCAGATAAATTAAAGCTTAAATCGCTTAATACCATTTTTCAAAGCAACGGTATTAAAATTGATTAATAACCCTGTTTGTATATTGGCTAGCTTCATGTAAGTGATAATTTGAGCTTCATGTATCGCAGTTAAATGCTGAACACTTTTAAGTTCGACAATAAGCTTGCCCGCAATGACTAAATCAAGTCGATAAGCACAATCAATTTCAATGGTCTTATATTTGATGGGTAAAGTAAGCTGTTGTTGATAAGGTATGTTGAGGCATGATAATTCATAGGCTAGGCATTTTTCATAACTAGACTCCAGTAACCCTGGGCCTAATTGTTTATGAACCTCAATCGCACATCCAATCACTTGATACGATAAATCATCAAAATCCATATTCATATCCTCCGTATTTAAAGTAAATATAAGTGTAGGTAGCTAATGCTAATCCCACCATTAACCTAAAGATCCATTTACATGAAGAAAACACTTAAAAAGCTAAAACCGTAAAACCCATTAACCACGAAGCCGCTACGCTGCACAGAGGACACGAAGAAAACCCTTAGAAAATTAAAAAACGTTAAAGGGTTAAAAATCAATAAAGTATTTTAAGGTTTTGATCTTACTTCTTCACCCTTCGTGCCTTCGTGGTTAATTGCTTTTGACCTTGAAACCGCAAATCCCATTAACCACGAAGCCGCTGCGCTGCACAGAGGACACGAAGAAAAACCTTAAAAAAGTTAAAAGATTAAAAAATAAATAAAAGGGTATTCAGATTTTAGGTCTTGATCTTACTTCTTCACCCTTCGTGCCTTCGTGGTTAATTTGCTCTTGACCTTGACCTTGACCTTGACCTTAACCTTTACAACCATAATTTCGTGGTTAATCGCTTTAATTCCCAAGGAAGTCCACAGAGTAGCTATCGCCACACAAAGAACACAAAGAAAAGCCTAATAAAATTATTTTTTAGGTTTTTGACCTTACTTCTTCACCCTTCGTGCCTTCGTGGTTAATTTGCTCTTGACCTTGACCTTGACCTTGACCTTTACAACCATAATTTCGTGGTTAATGGCTTTGATTCCCAAGGAAGGCCACAGAGTAGCTATCGCCACACAAAGAACATGAAGAAAAACCTAATTAGATTTTTATAGGTTTTTGACCTTACTTCTTCACCCTTCGTGCCTTCGTGGTTAATTAGCTTTTGACCTTGACCTGGCTTTTACACGTAAAATTTTGTGGTTAATGCTTTTGATTTTCACCCCAGAAACCCTCGGTGGTTAAGGGCTTTAGATCCTTTTCAAAAATAAAACGACCTTTTTTTAATCTACCCCTAAAGTAATTGTTTTGTCGGTCGATAAAGTTATTAAGTCCGAACATCGACTGTTTTGAAAATGAACCGTTTAGCTAGAAAATTTTTAATTAAACAAAAACATTAAAGTTATTTTTTAAGCGGTCGATACTAATTACATACTTAATCAAACTGATTAAAAGTTTTAAAAACAACTTATTGAATCAGAAATAAATAATGAAATAAATAACCAAGGAGCACATCATGGCCTCAGTAGTAAATACAAATGTAATGTCAATCAACGCTCAGCGTCAATTAGGCAAATCACAAGCAACACAAAATGAAGCAATGGAACGTTTATCTTCTGGCTTACGTATCAATAGCGCAAAAGATGATGCCGCAGGTCTTGCTATCTCAACCGGCATGCAATCACAAATTAAAGGTAATACACAAGCCGTTCGTAATGCCAATGATGGTGTGTCAATGACACAAACCGCTGAGGGTTCAATGGATGAAATGACTAACATCCTACAACGTATGCGTGAACTTTCTGTGCAATCTGCTAATGCTACTAACTCATCTGAAAACAGACAGTCTATCCAAACTGAAGTGGACCAACTTTACTCTGAATTAGGTCGTATTTCTGAAGCAACAGAGTTTAATGGTATTAAACTGTTGGATGGCTCTGCAGAAGACATAACACTACAAATTGGTGCTAATAATGGTAATACTATGCAAGTAAGTATTGCCGATGTATCTGCTGGCGCGTTAGGTATTGATGGCGGAGTCACTAAAGGCGACTTAAATGGTGGACGAGTTTCTGGTGAAAAAATAACGGCAGGAACAGTACAAATTAATGATATCGATATTGGTGCCGTGGATAACGCTAATAAATTAGGCGCAGCGGGTATTGCCGAAGCGATTAATAAAAAATCAGGTGAGACTAATGTCACCGCTAATGCTTATAACTCTATCGAAGGTTCAAATGGTGATGATGTTGATGGTGTTACTAATGGTTTAGAAATCACTGTTGGTAATGGTGACAAGGTCAGCTTAGGTTCTACTAATAGTATGGAGAACTTAAAAGATACCATCAATAAAGAAGTGACAGGTGTAAATGCAACTATCAGTTCTGAAGGTCAATTGCAATTAACAAATGATACCGGCGAAAATATCACTATTGCAGTAGCATCCGGCGGCGACATTGCAGGCTCTGGTCTTGAGGCTGGCACATATGAAGGTTATGTTGCTTTATCAAGCACGACAGATGAGCCAATTAAAGTAACAGGTGCGACAACAGAGTTTGGTTTAAACGAAACTAATGGCGCAGGTAGTTTAACAGGAGCTGATGTTAGTGGTACCTCTAATCTTACCGAAGATGATCAAATTTCAATTAACGGTGAAGCGTTAACTGTAACAGGTACAACAACTGATTATACTGGTGCATCCATGACTGAGAAAGCGGATGCCATTAATGCACTGACAGAAAAAACAGGCGTAACAGCAACTGTAGTGACTGACGTTGCAGCTTCTTCTGATTTTAAGGATGCAACTGCAGATGTAAATGACGTTAAAATTTCAGATACACAAATTACAAACTTAAATGCTGAAATAGCAGCCGCTGCAGCTGGAAGTGTAAGCGCACTTCAAATGGATGGTGTTGATGTTGATCTTACTGACGTTACAGATAGAGCAAGTTTAGTCAATGCATTAAACACTCAATTTGGAGACGATTACAGTTTTGCTGTAAATAGTGATGAAGATGGTATTTCTGCGACATCTGTTATAGCTGGTGATGTAACACCAGCCGCTTTTTCACTTACAGGTACACCTGTTAATGCCACTTTGACCACATTAAATACTGAGTTTGGAACACCTACAGGTTCAGATATTTCTGTAGGTGCGGACGAAGAAGGAGATCCAGCAGTAGAAAAACTTGTTTTAACTGCTGCTGAAGGTACAGAAATCGTTATCACCAGTGATGCTGATAGCGTGCAAGGTCAAACAGATGCACTCGCTAAATTAGGTGTAGTTGCCACAGGTGGTGCTAAAGCCGATGACTTAGGCATTGATGTTACTACTGCTGAGCATGCAGGTCGTAGTTTAGAGATGATTGATAAAGCGTTAAGCACTATTTCATCTGCTCGTGCGGACCTTGGTGCGGTGCAAAACCGTTTAGGCTCTACTATTTCTAACTTAGAAAATGTAACACAAAATTTATCAGCGTCTAACTCACGTATTCAAGATGCAGATTTTGCCACTGAAACGTCTAAAATGAGTAAAGCGCAGATATTACAACAAGCAGGTACGTCAATGTTGTCGCAAGCTAATGCGTCTGCACAGAGTGTATTATCTCTTCTTGGTTAATCAACGAAGGGTCGCTAGTTAAATAATATAGCTCCCTAGTCATAGGGGGCTTTTTTGCCATTAAAGAGACAATAAAGTAGGAGGTAGTATGCCTGATTTAAGTGTTAATAGTGCATCCATTAGCTCGTTGAGTGTTGATACAAGCTCTGATAAAAATACATCTCAACACAATATTACTAATGCGACTAATGATGTTAGTCAATCATCGTTTAGCGCAGATGCTGCTACAAAAGTAACTGACAACGCGCCGGTTCAAAATGTACATCAAGAAAAAAAAGTGTCTGCAGAAGAAGCTGAAAAAGCCGTAAATGAAATGAATGATTTTATGACCAGCATGCAGCGTAACTTATCTTTCAGCTTTGACGATGACCTAGGGCGAGACATAGTCTCAGTTAAAGATATTGAAAGTGATGAAGTGATTCGTCAAATCCCATCGGAAGAGTTGGTTGTATTAATTAAAAAAATGGATGATGTCGCTGGGATATTGTTCGACAAAAAAGTGTAGCAGAGGGGGCGTCATATTAACGCCAGTATCTACACTGTATCAATGAGCGTTTGATTAATTAAAAAATAAAGGATTACCCTGTTTACTATTTTGGCTACTATTTAAATTGCTATTTTAGCTTGGATTTTAACAAGTGTTTTGGCTACTATTTTAGTTAATATTTTAGCTTGGATTCCAACAAAAGTTTTGACCATGGCTTTAACAGCAGGCTTAACTATCACAGCAGCGGTAAGTTTATTAAATATGTTGACACTATTGATAATAAGTCGCTTAGGCTTAACAATAACCTTATTGTTTTTAATGTGGTAAGCGCAGTAAGGTTAATCAATTTCTTTTGTTAAATTTAATAGGTCGGCAGAATTTAGGAGCTATTCGCTAATTGCATTTGTTAATAATAGAAAGACAGTGAAAATAAATAACAAAAAGGTAAATAACAAAAAGGTAAATAATATTTACAATTGATATTGTTCACCCTTATGTTATTCAAAGCGTTATGTGAAAATACTTATTGGTAAAGTTGTATCAGTCAAAGCTATCGATAAAATTATTGATAAAAGTGCTGATAAAGCTCGAGAGTATCAGTTGCCACAAAGTTATATGGCTCGATTATTGCTTTTAATTATTGGTTGTTAGTCATTATTGTTTCTTATTCTTCATATGTTTTCAATATTTCTACCAATAAGAGCTGCACTGAAATCAGTGTTAACAAATAAGTGAAACAGTACGTTAAGTTAATTGTCATCAAGGAGTAGGTATGTCTTCCATTACATCAACAGGTTTAGGCTCAGGGCTAGATATTAACAGTATCGTTACTGCTATTGTTGATGCAGAAAAAGATCCTGCTTTAGCGACGATCACAAAAGGTACTGCAGAAGCAACGGCTAAAATTTCTGCCTATGGTTTGCTTAATAGCGAATTAACTTCCTTTAAATCCTCTTATAAAGAGCTGGCTTATACCTCTAGTTTTTCAGCCACGACTTCAACCAGCAGCGACAGTGATATTTTAGATGCAACATTAGGGTTTGGTGCTGAAACAGGTCAATGGGAGTTTGAAGTTAATCAGCGTGCACAGGCACAAACCTTAGTCTCTGCTGAAAGTAATGAATTTACTGCTGTTAACGATGAAGTGGGCGAGGGGATCCTTAAACTATCATTTGGTACCTATAGCGAAGACGGTACGACTTTTACCGCTAATCCAGATAAAGCCTTTGAAAGCATCACTATTAGTAATGAAATTGACCCCGCTACAGGGCAAAGTAATAACTCGTTGGAAGGTCTTAGAGATCAAATTAATGACGATGAGAATAATTACAGCGTATCAGCATCGATTATCAATGATGGTAGTAACTACCGTTTAATCTTAACCAGTAAAGAGACCGGTGAACAAAGCGCTGTTGAAATAACCGCAACAGACCTTAATGGTGACCCTCTTGATGCAGGCACAGGGCTCGATCGTTTTACCTATGGTGCTGATAATCAAAATATGACGCAGACGGTAGTGGCACAGGATGCAGAGATAATGATGAATAATATCTCCATCAGTAGTGCAAGTAATGAAGTTAGCAGTGTTATTCAAGGGGTAACCTTAAACTTAAAAACTGCCGAAATTGGTAAAACTGTTACGTTAACAATAGAAAGTGATACCACTGAAGTTAAAGAAAAGATTAATGCTTTTTTTGAAAGTTATAACAGTACCGTTGCTAAAATGACGGAGTTAACGGCTTATAACAGTGCAGATTCTTCTAGTAATGGTATTTTGAATGGTGACTCGACGGTCAGAAATATTCAAAATATGATGCGTAGTGTTTTGAATACACCGATGGATCATATTGAAGGCTCTATTCATAGTTTCGCTGACCTGGGTATGTTAACGCAACGGGACGGTACCTTAGAGTTAGATGAAGATAAGTTTGCTGAAGCACTTAAAAATGATTTAGCTGGCGTGGCTGATTTTTTTACGGCGACGGGAGCCGCTAGCGACGCTAATATTTTATATGACAGCCATACCAGTGCCACTACTCCGGGGACCTATGATGTTGAGGTGACTCAAGTTGCCACCCAAGGTACTTTGGCTGGCCTAGCAGAGCCTGGTTTGTTGTTTGATGACAGTAATAATAGTTTTCAAATCAAAGTGGATGGTTATGAATCAAGTTCAATCGATTTGCAGATAGGCTCTTATGTCAGCATTGATGAAATGATTATCGACTTACAGTCTAAAATAAATTCAGATCCCAATTTTGTGAGTAATGGTGTTGCTGTCAATATCACTAATGAAGACGGTAAGTTGTCAATCAACTCGACTAAGTACGGTGCTTTCTCCAATGTGTCATTTACTAATAGCGACGCAGATTTTATATCTAACCTAGGATTTACAGGTGCGAGTAGTGTAGATGGAGTAAATGTTAAAGGCACGATTGGTGGCGAAAGTGCGACCGGTAGCGGTCAATATTTATTATCTTCCGCTGGTGATGCAGAGGGCATAAAACTGCTTATTGAAGGTAGCTTATTAGGCAGTCGTGGCTCGGTGACCTATAGCGAAGGCATTGCGCAGACGATGAATAATGTTTTAGATAGTATTATTGATTTAAGTGTGTCGGAGTCTAGTGTTGATGTAGATTCAAGTTCTGGCACTATTGATAGTAAAATCGATTCATTTTATAAAAGAATAGAAACATTAGGTGAGCAGCAAGAGGCGCTAACATTACGCATGGATAGTTATGAAACTCGTTTATATGCAGATTTTAATGCCATGGATATTGCGGTATCGAGTTTAAATAATACCATGAGTTATTTAGAAGCAACCTTAGATGCGTTACCAGGTTATACCAACGATTAGTATTAGCAGCTATGTATTACTCAATATATAGCTGCTTTCCTCCTCAAAGTTACATTCCAAAGCATCAATAGTATTTCACCACTAGCCTTACGGTTAAAAGCCAAAGTCTAAAGTTAAAAGCTAATTAACTACGAAATTGAGGGCTGTAAAGTTCAAAATCAATATCAAAGTCAAAAGCAATTTAACCACGAAGGCACGAAGGGTGAAGAAGTAAGGTCAAACCCCAAAAGATTTTTTAAATTATTTAATGGTTTTCTTCGTATTCTTTGTGTGGCGATAGCGACTCTGTGGACTTCCTTGGGAATCAAATCGATTAACCACGAAATTGTGGGTGGTAAAGATCAAGGTCAAAACTAAAATCAAAGGCTAATTAACCACGAAGTTGAGGGCTGTAAAGGTCAATATCAAAATCAAAAGCAATTAACCACGAAGGCACGAAGGGTGAAGAAGTAAGGTCAAACACCGACACCCAAAACATTTTTAAATTTTTTAATGGTTTTCTTCGTCTTCTTTGTGTGGCGATAGCGACTCTGTGGCCTTCCTTGGGAATCAAAGCGATTAACTACGAAATTATGGGTGGTAAATATCAAGATTAAAGTCAAAAGCAATTAACCACGAAGGCACGAAGGGTAAAGAAGTAAGGTCAAAAACATAAAACCAATTTTTAATATTTAACTTTATAAAGTCTTAATATTTTTAAGGTTTTCTTCGTGCCCTCTGTGCAGCGCAGCGGCTTCGTGGTTAATGGGTTTTGTGGTTTTAAGGTCAAAAGCGGATTAACCACGAAGGCACGAAGGGTAAAGAAGTAAGGTCAAAAACATAAAACCAATTTTTAATATTTAACTTTTTAACTTTATAAAGTCTTAATATTTTTAAGGTTTTCTTCGTGTTCTCTGTGCAGCCTAAGGGCTTCGTGGTTAATGGGTTTTGGATATTTAAAAAGGCTATTTATAAGCTTTAACGCCTTTTCTTCCTCGTTTTAGTGCTAATGATTTTTCTTTTAATTCAGTTTGTAATATTGCTGATTTTGCTTGTGTTTGGGCAACTGTTTTTTTGATACTTTTAAGCTGTGTTAGTACTGAAAGTAATTCATCTTCACTGGCGCGAGTTAGGACTTGTTGCATTTTTTTGGAAAAAAAGGCTTGTTGTTCAGAGAACTCAATGTATTGCTGATCGGCAATGCATTGATCCATTGTTTCTATTAACGCAAATAGTTGGTCTATCTCTTGTTCTATATTCATCATCTGTACTGCTGACGAATATCGTCAGGAATACCGTCCCAACCTGCTTTGATTTCACTTAGTAACATACTAACTTCTGTTAATAATTCCGGATCATTCTTGATATTTGCGCGTGTTACTAGCGTTAGCATGTAGGCATATAGATTAAATAAGTTGGTTGAAATTTCTCCGCCTTTTTCCATATCTAAACTATCTTGCAGTTCACCAATTAATCCGATTACTTTACCTAAGGTTTTATTTTTTATTACAATATCCTTTCGAGAAATTGCACCTTTTGCCGCTGCCAGATTACCTAATATATGCTGCATTATTAAGGATATAAGTGTATGAGGGTCTGCATTCTCGACTTGGGATAAGCCGGTATTTTGATATTGTCTGATCGATGAGCGAGTCATAAAATTCCCTTAGCTAACTTGTTTTTTAATTCTACATTGGTTCGATTATTAGTTTATTCGGATCATTAAGTGAGTGCTATTTAACGAAATAGCCATTTATTTACCTATTCACCTTTTATCTATTTACCAAGTTACATTTTAGCCGCTAATTGAAGCTATGTAATGGTTGCAATCATGATAGTGCCAAAAGTTAAACACTGCTTTTAATAAAGCAAAATATATACCATTTTTATTTTTTTAATGATTTTCAATTATTTTACTAATGACAGTCGCATAAATGTTGTTATTTATACTACCTCTAAAGGTTTATTGTGTCATTTTACAGGCATCGTCATCTTTTTGACGATTTTTCAATGCAAATATTAAAAATTGTTCTATCATAACCTTCACATCTTGGTTTCTTTGATATGAGTACTGATTATGCCACAACGCCCGCCGATTTATTTAGTCGATACAACCGCTCAACAAGTAGAGATATTACAAACTGTTTTACATTTTGTTGGTGAAGCTTATCAAACGGTTGCTGTTGAACAATTAGCGCAACAGGTAGAGCAACAAGCGCCTTTGTGCGTTATTTATGGCAATCAACATCAGCAATTGGATGCACTACTAAATAGCTTTGCTAAGACTCCTTTTATTAGTATCTCTGGGCAAGTGGCGAGTGTGGACAGTAATCACATCGGTGTGCTTCATTTACCTATCGTCTATTCAGAGTTGACGCAGTTATTACATTATTGCCAAACCTATTCGAATCCAAATCATAAATTAAGTAAAGCCAATAAATATTTAATTACCTCTTTAGTGGGCAAAGGGTTACGTATTCAAGAAATTCGTTATTTAGTAGAGCAAGTAGCTGAAAGTAATGCCAATGTGTTGGTTCTAGGCGAATCAGGAACGGGTAAAGAGGTGGTTGCGCGTGCTATCCATGAAGTGTCTGGTCGAAATAAAGGGCCTTTTGTACCCGTTAACTGTGGTGCTATTCCCGCTGAACTATTAGAGAGTGAATTATTTGGGCATGAAAAAGGCGCGTTTACTGGCGCTTTTTCTGCTCGTAAAGGTCGCTTTGAGTTAGCTGAAGGCGGTACGCTATTTCTAGATGAAATTGGCGACATGCCCATGCCGATGCAAGTGAAATTATTACGTGTGCTACAGGAAAGAACCTTTGAAAGAGTCGGTGGCAATAAATCTTTGCAGGCGGATGTGCGCATTGTAGCGGCAACCCATAGAAACTTAGAAGAGATGATTATTGCAGGTTCTTTTCGAGAAGATCTGTTTTATCGTTTAAATGTATTTCCTATTGAGAAGCCTGCATTACGTGATCGCCAAGAAGATATTCCTTTGTTGCTACAGGAGTTGTTATCTCGATTAGAAAAAGAACATAAAGCGACGCTACGTTTTACGCAACGTGCATTAGATTCATTAATGAAACATGCTTGGCCTGGAAATGTGCGTGAGCTGTCCAATTTATTAGAGCGTTTATTGATTCTACACAGTAATAAAATAGTGGATGTGACTGAGTTACCGGTTAAATATCGTTACTTAGATGAGCAGGGTGAGGCGGTTGAACATATTCACTATAACCCAGAAGAAGAAGCATTGATGGAACGTGATGCGTTATCGGGTATGTTTGGTGATGCGCCTATTTTATCCGACGAAAGTGAAATGCACGATGAATCACTTGGTTTTTTAGGGCATTTGCCTGCGGAAGGCATGAATTTAAAGAATAAGTTAGTCGAGTTTGAAATTGAGATGATTCGTCAAGCGATTGACTCTCAAGATGGTGTGGTGTCACATGCTGCTGAGTTATTATCGATGCGTCGAACCACCTTGGTAGAAAAAATGAAAAAATATGGGTTGAATAAAGAAGGCTAAGCTATCTATTAAGCTAATCATCAAACTGATTAGCCAAACTAAGCATTAAAGTCATCTTCAAAAAGTGACATCAAAAGTAATATCACAAAGTGACATCAAAAAATAAGCTGAGTATTTAGCGATACTTTTATATCAGAAACCGCGCTTTTAATTGTGCGGTTTTTTCATTTTTAGCACTGTCATTTTTATGGCTATTTGCTTTTATCTTACTGTAAAGTAATCGGTTTATTCGGTTGGCATAATAACTGCTTAGTAGTGATATCTATCTTAATTTTTAGGTGTTGCTATGACAACTTCACAATCAACAAATAATACGCCATTACAAACTGAACGTTATGTCGGTGAGCTACAGCAGTTACGTGCTCAAGCGAACTACATGGATCAATTGTATAAAGAGTTGCCGTCTGGGTTGATTGTGATTAATGGTAATGGGATTGTGGAACAAGCAAACCGTGTTGCGGTGCAGTTGTTAGGTGAACCCTTAGATAATATGCTTTGGGGTGATGTGATTAAACGCTCCTTTAGCCCTAAAAATGACGATGGCCATGAAATATCATTGAAGAATGGTCGCCGTATTCAGTTATCTATCTCCTCTTTGCAAGGCCAGCCTGGGCAGCTTATTCTACTTACGGATCTTACCCATACTCGTCAACTACAAGAGCATGTTGCAACATTAAAGCGTTTATCCTCTTTAGGTAAAATGGTGGCTTCATTAGCGCATCAAATCCGCACTCCATTATCGGCGGCTATGTTATATGGCGCTAACCTTGCCAACAAAACTTTAAATGAAAGCTCTCGTGCTCGCTTTCAAGGCAAGTTAATGAACCGCCTGCAAGATTTAGAAACACAAGTGAACGATATGCTGTTATTTGCCCGTAGTGGTGAGCAGAAAATTGTAGAGGAAGTCTC
Organism: Vibrio sp. 2-Bac 85; assembly: GCF_037546705.1. Classification (NCBI taxonomy): domain Bacteria; kingdom Pseudomonadati; phylum Pseudomonadota; class Gammaproteobacteria; order Vibrionales; family Vibrionaceae; genus Vibrio; species Vibrio sp. 2-Bac 85. The sequence continues at coordinate 146,820 of NZ_JALAAB010000003.1, forward strand.
CGTTGCAACATTATTAGAAGAAGTACAAGAAGCCAGTGATGCCATGTTATTAAGTGTTAATGGCCATTTGCAGTGTCGTTTACCTAATCCTGATCTATTTATTCTGGCTAATAAAAATGCATTAACCAGTGCCATGACCAACCTTATCTCAAATGCAATTGAAGCTACCGGTGAAGGGGCTCAATTATATATTAGTGCTGTGCAACGAGGCGCTTCGCATTTAGAAATCTCTGTGATGGACAATGGGCCTGGTATTGAAAAACAACGTTTAGCACAAGTGATGGAAGCTTTTTATACTACTAAATCTCAAGGCACAGGTCTTGGCCTTGCGGTGGTGCAAAGTGTTGCTCAGGCGCATAGTGGCACGGTGGAAGTAAAGTCGGAAGTCGGCAAGGGGAGCTGTTTTACTTTAGTGTTGCCCTTACACCGTATTGCTGAGTTTAGAGAAGAAAGTAATGCACTGAGCAAGGTAATAGGAGCTTAATTATGTCGCATAATCAATCACAAGGTCGATTATTAGTGGTAGAAGATGACGCTGGATTACGTGAAGCGTTAATTGATACCTTGTTATTAGCAGGTTATGACTGTCAAGAAGTCGACAGTGGCGAAGCGGCGTTGGTTGAACTTAATAAAGCGGCACTTGGTAAATCACGTTACGACTTGGTGATCAGTGATATTCAAATGGGCGGCATGAGTGGTTTAACTTTATTGCAAAATATTAAAAGCCTTCACCCTGAAATACCGGTTTTATTGATGACAGCCTACGCGACGATTGATGATGCGGTCAAAGCTATTCGCGATGGTGCCATTGATTATTTAGCAAAACCCTTTTCACCTGAGGTGTTATTAAATCAAGTTAGTCGCTATGCACCTGTGCATAAAGTGCCTTCGTGTACGCCTATATTTGGCGACCCTAATACTGCGGCTTTATTTAAGATGGCTGAAAAAGTAGCGGCTTCCGATGCATCGGTGATGATCACTGGCCCAAGTGGTTCAGGTAAAGAAGTGTTATCACGTTATTTACACGATAAATCATCGCGTAAAGATGAAGCTTTTGTGGCGATTAACTGTGCGGCTATTCCCGATACGATGCTTGAATCTACTTTATTTGGTTATGAGAAAGGGGCCTTTACTGGCGCCGTTCAAGCTTGCCCTGGTAAATTTGAACAAGCGCAAAACGGCACGATTTTATTAGATGAAATTAGTGAAATGCCCTTAGAGTTACAAGTTAAGCTACTGCGTGTTTTACAAGAAAGAGAAGTGGAGCGTTTAGGCTCACGTAAAACGATTAAATTAAATATTCGTGTATTAGCGACCAGTAATCGTGACATCAAAAAAGCGGTAGAAGCGGGGACTTTCCGTGAAGATTTGTATTATCGCTTGAATGTTTTTCCACTACAGTGGTTACCGCTAAAGCAACGTAAAGGCGATATTATTCCACTTGCTGAACACTTATTATCACGTCACGCAAAGGAGCAGTCTTCTGCGATCCCTTCATTATCGGAAGCAGCTAAGCAATGTTTATTTGCTTATTCATGGCCAGGCAATGTGCGTGAATTAGATAATGTAATGCAACGAGCCTTGATTTTAGGTAATGATGATGTGATTGACTGTGATGCGTTGATTTTAGAAGATCAACAATTTGAACATATGCAACAACCAACTATTTCAACGACCACAGCGCAAGCTCAATCAGCAGCTATGGATGCTGTTTCGACAGGTCCCGTTGATTCTCTCTCAGAGGGGCTAGTGCATAGTAATAGTACCAACAATAATAATAGCAACTTTGATGGTGACCTTATTAAAAACCTCTCTATCGACTCTGAGAACGCAGCAATAAGTGGTAGTGCAGTAAGGACTGAAACTGAAGAGCCAGAAGCTTTAGGGCAAGGTCTCAAACAGCAAGAGCAAAAGATTATATTAGAAGCATTACAGACCTGTCGTGGTAAGCGTAAAGATGTGGCAGAGTTACTGGGTATTAGTCCTCGCACATTGCGTTATAAAATTGCGCGGATGAAAGAGCAAGGCATTGCTTTACCTGCGTAAAAAAATAATAACCTTAGATCACATACAACGATCTTTGACAGAATATGACACTTTTTATGCATTAATTGGGCTATTACACTTGTAAATAAGAATTGTTATCATTAGAATGCCGTTCTATTGATCATCACGCTTATTTATGGGAAACAATATGTCTATTAAAAAAAGTTTAACAGTTTTGTTAGCAGGTACATCGGCACTTGCGAGTTCAATGTCTTTTGCTGCTGAAGAAGTAAACGTATATTCGTATCGCCAACCGTTTTTAATTGAACCGATGATGAAAGAATTCACCGCTGAAACAGGCGTTAAAGTGAATATTCTATTTGCTAAAAAAGGCCTGATTGAGCGTATTAAGCGTGAAGGTAAATTATCTACAGCTGATCTTATGTTAACGTCTGATTTTAGCCGCCTAACTATGTTTACGGAAGAAGGTTTAGCACAGCCAGTTGATAGCGACATTCTAAATAAAAACATTCCGAGTCAATTTCATGGCGCTGAAAAACAGTGGTACGCATTAACTAGCCGTGCACGTAATATTTATTCTTCTGTAGAACGCGTGGGTCCTGCTCCTACTATTACTTACCAAGATTTAGCGACACCTGCTTTTAAAGGCAAAGTATGTATGCGCTCTGGTAAACACCCTTACAATGTTTCTTTGTTAGCGTCTATTATTGCTCACGAAGGTGAAGCAAAAGCAAAAACTTGGTTAGAAGGTTTAAAAGCAAACTTAGCACGTAAACCACAAGGTAATGACCGTGCACAAGTTAAAGCCGTTAAAGAAGGTTTATGTGATTACGCTTTAACTAACAGTTACTACTTGGGTAAAATGTTAAACGATCCAAAACAAGTTGCTTGGGCTGAATCGGTTCATATCAATTTCCCTAATCAAGCTACGACGGGCACACATGTTAACGTAAGTGGTATTGCACTGACTAAGTACGCACCGAATAAAAACAATGCTATCAAATTGATGGAATTCCTATCGGGTGATGTTGCACAGAAGATGTATGCTGAAATCAATTACGAATATCCTGTAAAAGAAGATGTACAACCTTCTAAATTGGTTGCATCATGGGGCAAGTTTAAAGCAGACGATATCAAACTATCTGATATTGCTGCGCAACATCAAGCCGCCATTAAGTTACTGGATGAAGTGAAATTTGATCTCTAAGTCGTTCAACCTGTACAAGTTACTGCCTTGGGTAGTAACTTGTATTTTGTTATCCCCTGTTCTTGCTATATTTTTCAGCGCTTTCTCTGTCGACGAAAGTGGTAGTTTTCAACATCTAATTGATACGGTTTTATCAACTTATATTAGTAACTCACTGTTAGTTATTGTGTATGTTGTTCTATTAAGTATTCTGTTTGCTTTGCCCTGTGCTTGGTTTGTGGCCTGTTGTGAGTTTCCTACTCGTGAGAAGTTACAGTGGATGCTGATGTTACCCCTCGCTATGCCTCCCTATATTATCGCGATTGTTTATACCGATTTATTAGACTTTGCTGGCCCTGTACAGTTAACGATACGGGCTTTGTTTGATTGGCAACCGAGCGATTATTATTTCCCTGAAGTGCGCACCTTATTTGGTGCTTCTGTTATTTTAGCGTTATCGCTTTTTCCTTATTTATATCTGTTATTACGTGGCGCTTTTTTAACGCAATCTGCGGGATTATTTCAAGCGGCAAGAACCCTAGGTGTATCTCCTTTACGTGCCTTTTGGCGAGTCAGCATTCCTTTATCTCGTTCTGCGATGGCAGTGGGCGTCTCATTAATTGCCATGGAAACATTAGGTGATTTTGCCACGGTTAACTATTTTGCTGTGCATACGCTAACCACCGCCATCTACGATACTTGGTTAGAATTAGGCAGTTTGACTACCGCCGCCAAAATATCGTCTTTAATGCTGTTAGCGATTGTGATTCTAATCTCCTTAGAAAGTTATAGTCGTCGTAAACAACAAGTTTATCAGCGTAATGGCAGCGGCAATACCGAGTTACGTTTTGTATTAACGGGGTGGCAAAAGTGGGGCGTATTAGCATTCACTTGGTCGTTATTAGCTTTCTCTTTATTTATACCGATTGCGACGCTTTTATATTATGCGGTTAACTATTTTAATGCTTCGTTAAACAATGACTTAATGCACTACACCCTAAATAGTCTGTGGTTAGCTTTTTTAGTTGCAATACTGGCTATATTAGTGGCGCTGCTGGTTAACTTTTATCAACGTTTAAGCCCTGGCTTAGGTGCAAAATCTAGCATTCGCCTGTCTTCACTTGGTTATGCGGTACCGGGGACTGTGGTTGCGATTGGTGTGTTGATCCCGCTTACTAATATCGATTTATGGTTAAATGATGTGTTGCTAGCTTGGGAGCTTAAACCTGTTGGGTTGCTGTTATCTGGGTCACTGGTTATTTTAGTATTAGGTTATTTAGTACGTTTTAGTGCTATTGCGGTGGGCAGTATCGATAGTAGTTTAGTACAGGTTTCACCGTCGTTAGATCTTGCTTCTAGAACCCTAGGTAATGGCCCTGTTAAAACACTTTGGCGGGTTAATATTCCGTTAATTAGAAAAGGCATGCTTACGGCTTTTATTTTAGTTTTTATTGAATCTATGAAAGAATTGCCTGCGGCGCTATTATTGCGACCTTTTAATTTTGAAACATTAGCCACTTACGTTTATCAATTTGTATCCGATGAGATGATAGAGCTAGCAGCATTGCCTGCGCTAATGATTATTGGCTTAGGCTTAGTTCCTTTTATTGTGGTAAATCGTTTGTTGGAGAAAAAAACTTAATGAGTGCGTTAAATATCCAAAATTTAAGCTGTTCTTATCAAAAAACAGCGGTCTTAGAAAACTTGGATCTGAACTTACATGATAATGAAATTGTGTGCTTATTAGGTGAAAGTGGCTGTGGTAAAACAACCTTACTAAGAGCGGTTGCCGGTTTACAAACAGAATTAACCGGACAAATTAGTATTCGTCAAAAAATATTAAATGATCCACAAACTTATGTCCCCCCTGAACTGAGAAAAATTGGCCTTATTTTTCAAGATTATGCACTTTTCCCGCATTTAAATGTTTTTGATAATGTCGCTTTTTCACTTACCAAAATGACTAAGCAAGAAAAACAACAGCGTGTGCAGGAAGTCCTGGCGCTAGTGCAATTAAGCGACCTTAGTGCGCGTTTCCCGCATCAATTATCTGGCGGACAACAACAGCGTATTGCTATTGCCCGTGCTTTAGCTTATCAGCCAGATCTAATGTTGTTAGATGAACCTTTTTCTAATTTAGACCAGCATGTGCGTTTTCAATTGATCCATGAGATCCGTCAATTATTCAAACAGCGTCAAATGAGTGCTTTATTTGTGACTCACTCTAAAGAAGAAGGCTTTGCTTTTGCTGACCGTATTGCATTGATGCAAGCGGGAAAAATTGTACAAATAGATACGGCTCAAAAATTGTATCGTAAACCTAACTCTCCCTATGTCGCTAATTTTATGGGACAAGCTAACTATATTGATGTGCAAGTGGTGGACAAATACAGTTACCAAAGTTGTTTTGGTTTATTAGGCAGTAATAGCGTGATTGAACAAACGATTGGTAAGCAGCTACGTTTATTATTACGCCCTGAACATATTGAGATAACCCCTGACCTAAAAGGTGAAGCTACGGTCAAACAGGTTGATTTTCAAGGTGCATTACAACAAATCAGTGTGCTATTCGCTGGGCAAGAGTTCACCGTGAGATACAGTAATAGTAGTAGCGAATGTTTAGCGTTTAATGTTGGTGATAGAGTTTCTTTGACAATATTGAACCATGAATTTGTTACCTTTGAGAATTGCTAGCCGGCACTGACTCTGAGTATCGTCTGACTTTAATTTTTGATGTACTAGATGATAGCTTAGTGAATTACTAGCTTATAGATTACTGGGTTACAGGTTTACGCTAGTAAATTAATTAATAGCTTAATAGTGAGCAGAATAAGAAAAGCCAGCGATGCAATGTATCGCTGGCTTTTTTGTTTTTAAAGCGTACGTGTTTAAAGTGCGCTTGTTTCTAATATGCTATGGCTATGACAGTAAAAGTAAAAGTAAAAGTAAAAGAGAAAGTAAATGCAAGCGATTAAGTACTTGGGCTTAGCTCGTACATTAAACTCGCCTTTAAGCTTTCTTCTTGCTCTTTTGTCAGTGAATCTCCATCAGCAGTGGAGACGATAAATAAATCTTCTGCACGTTCGCCTATGGTCGATATTTTCGCTGTATCAAGCATTAAACCATGGTCAACAAATACAGTTCCTATATTAGCCAGAATACCGGGCGCATCGAATGCTACTACTTCAATCTGAGTGCGTTTACGACGTGTCGGTAGAAACGTTATTTTAGGCTCAAATTTAAAGGGGCGCTTAACTCGCTCCAGTCTAATGATGTTGGAGTTAACCACATCTGGTTTTAATAAAGTATCCGTGATCGCTTCTCGCAAACGTTGAATTTTATCGTCATCAATATGTTCACCATCTTCTTCTAATACGGTGAAGGTACTGAGTGAATAATTATCTCGGCTAGAGAGAATTTTTGCATCGTGAACACTTAGTTTTTTATTATCTATTTCAGTCACAACGGAAGAGAATAACAATGGCATATCTTTATGATAAACAAATATCTCACTGCCTCCACGTGCGTTATTAGTACTGATCAAAACCAAAGGTTTAGTGTGGTCTTGGTGATGTAATAAGTTCTGCGTGTGCCAGCAAATCTGTGCCGAGGTATAACGGAAAAAGTAATTGAGCCTAAAGCGTTTCCATAATGGCTTCACTTTTTCTTCGCTAATTCCTAACTCAGCTAAAATACCCAATGCTTTTAATTGGCGATCTCTAATACGATCACGAATATCCGGTGGATTTTCTAAACCACGACGTAACATGGTCAAGGTTTTGTAATAGAGGTCACGTAATAAAGTGCCTTTCCAGCTATTCCACGTTTCCTCGTTGGTTGCACAAATGTCAGCCACGGTTAAGCAATACAATAAGTTAAGGTATTTTTCATCACGCACGGTTTTGGCAAAGGTAATAATAACATTAGGATCACTGATATCACGGCGCTGGGCGGTGACAGACATGGTTAAATGTTGCTCTACTAACCAAGCAACTACTTTTCCTTCGTGGCGAGTAAGTCCATGTAATTCACAAAACGCTAAGGCATCCACTGCACCTAATGTTGAGTGATCACCTTGTTGTCCTTTAGCAATATCATGGAAAATAGTGGCTAAGAATAACAGCTCAGGTTTTTCTAACTTTTTATATATTTCATGGGCTAGTGGATGCTCGGCTTTGCTTCTTGGGTAGTTATAGATGAATTTAGCGAGCTTATGCGTATGTGCGTCCACCGTGTAAGCATGAAATAGATCGAACTGCATTTGCCCGACGATACGGCTCCATTGAGGAATGTAAGCGGCTAACACACCATATTCATACATTAAGGTAAAAGGGATACCCATGCCGCGAGGATGCCTAATAATTTGCATAAATACAGCGCGACATTCTGGAATATTTTGCAACCAATGGGTCAAGCAGCGTCTTGCCTCACGCAGTTCGCGTAGCGTGCTTGAATAAATACCTTTAATACGTGAGTCATCGGCAATATGCACAAACAGTTGTAATATCGCTTCAGGGTTATCCTGAAAGTAACCGGAGGTGGTTAGCTCGATTTTATTACCACGGATTCGAAAATTGTCATCAATATCATGAAATTCGGTGGTCGTTACATTACCTAAAATCGCTTCATCAAAATATTGTAGTAACATTTCGTTAAGCTCTTTTACACGGCGAATAGTTTGATAGAACATCTTCATCATCTGTTCTACGGCTTCATTGCGCTGACCTGTGTAACCTAATAGCTTTGCTACTTCACTTTGGAAATCAAATAGTAAGCGGTTATCTGGGCGATTTGTGACAGTATGTAATGCAAAGCGTATGGTCCAAAGCTGCGACTGGCAATCACTAACTTCGTGGTATTCACCCTGTGTGATATAACCGTAAGTGGTTAACTCTAATAGACTATGGGCATCAAAGTGACGTTTCGAAACCCAGGCAATAGTCTGAATATCTCGTAAACCACCACAACCATTTTTAATATCTGGCTCTAGGTTATATCCATCACCTCGGCAGTTCTTATGGCGTCCAAACTGTTCTTCTTTTTTAACCGTAAAAAATTCATCCGATGGCCAAAAGTCATCTTTACTAATCAGCTCTTGTAGTTTTTCAAAGGTACTTTCATTGCCTTTAATCAAGCGAGATTCAATCATGCTGGTGGCAACAGTAATATCGGCTTTACCCTGCTCTAAACAATCCTTTAGGGTACGAACACTATTACCCACATCCAGTTTTAGATCCCAGAGTAGGGTGATTAATTGCCCTATTTTTTCTTCTGATTGTTTACTAAAACCATGGTCTGAAAGTATTAACAGGTCGATATCAGATTTGGGGTGTAGTTCACCACGGCCATATCCACCGACAGCTAAAAGACTTAAATCATAGCTTTCATCTAATCCGACTAAGTTCCATAAACGACTTAAAAGTTCATCAACATAACGTGCACGTAACGACACAATTTTATTAATATTTTTTTTCGCTTTGAATTGTTCAAGTTGCCAGTCAGAAAATTGTTTTAGATGTTTTTTGATGAAAGGAATAGTGAGATCTTGTTGTTGAATTTGTAGCGGGGAATACTGTTCAAAGTCCATTTAATGCCTCGATTTTATGCCTTAACGTTATGCCTTAGCGTAGTGCCTTAACGTAATATATCAACGTTGTGCCTCAACGAGATGCTTCGATATTAACGGCCCGATATTAGCGCCTTGATAATAGCCAGTACGTTATTGACAACGTGCTGGCTATTTACGTTCATTCTTTAAATGCTACTTACGCTGGGTTAATGATTCGCTCAATGGTTTCTTCTGGACGTAATGTTAAAATTTCAACACCTGTTTCAGTTACCAATAGAGTATGTTCCCATTGTGCAGATAGTTTTTTATCTTTAGTCACAACAGTCCATTCATCTTTTAATACTTTACAATCACGTTTGCCCGCATTCAGCATTGGTTCAATGGTAAAACATTGGCCTGCTTTTAATACTTCGCCAGTGCCTTTTTTACCGTAATGCAATACTTGTGGTTCTTCATGGAAACCAGCACCAATACCGTGTCCACAATATTCGCGAACGATTGAGTAGTTGTGGTTTTCAGCATGTTTTTGAATTGCAGCACCGATATCACCTAAACGAGCACCAGGTTTAACCATATTAATCCCAATGTATAAACATTCTTGTGTTACACGTGCTAAACGTTCAGCCAGAATAGATGGTTTTCCGACCATGAACATTTTAGAGGTGTCACCGTGGTAACCATCTTTAATAACAGTGATGTCTATATTTAATACATCGCCGTCTTTCAGTGCTTTATCGTTAGGAATGCCGTGGCATACAACATAGTTTAATGACGTACAGATAGACTTAGGAAAACCATGGTAGTTCAACGGAGCGGGAATGCCTCCTTGTTCATTAACGATGAAATCATGGCAAAGCTGATTTAGTTCGTTAGTAGTTACCCCTTTCTTAACATGAGGTTCAATCATGGTTAATACGTCAGCAGCTTGTTGTCCTGCGATGCGCATTTTTTCTATTTCTTGAGCAGTTTTAATGAGTCCAGACATATTATATCTCTATACTTTGAATAAATTGTTATAGGACAACTATAAAGAATTTTAGGCGATGGTGCTAGATAAAATCTATTTCAGAAAGCCTTACAATGGGCAAGGATTTGAATGTTATATAAGGGATTAGAAAATATGTTATTTAGCACGCTATTTATTGAGCTAATTCGCTAACTGTGGTATAAAGCGCACCGAGATTGATAGATTAATTTTTTAATCGCTTTCTCAAATAATCAATATAATCCATTCAAAACATTCAATGTATTGAATAATAAGGATTATTACTTAAATAACACACACGCATCGACACGTCACTCGGGGTGCCTTTTTCTGTATAAGAAATTAATGGTCGAGTGTATGGGATGTGTGGAGGCCTAACCCCCTAAAAGGAAATTCAAATGGCAACAGTATCAATGCGCGATATGCTACAAGCAGGCGTTCACTTCGGTCACCAAACTCGTTACTGGAACCCAAAAATGAAACCATTCATTTTTGGTGCTCGTAATAAAGTTCATATCATCAACCTTGAAAAAACAGTTCCAATGTTTAACCAAGCGCTTAACTTCTTAGAAGCTAAAGCATCTAAAAAAGGTAAAGTCCTTTTTGTTGGTACTAAACGTGCTGCATCAGAAGCGGTTAAAGAAGCAGCTATTGCTTGTGACCAATTCTATGTTGATCACCGTTGGTTAGGTGGTATGTTGACTAACTGGAAAACAGTTCGTCAATCAATCAAACGTTTGAAAGATCTTGAAGTTCAAAGCCAAGACGGTACTTTTGACAAGTTAACTAAGAAAGAAGCGCTTATGCGTACTCGTGAATTAGAGAAGCTTGAAAAAACACTTGGTGGTATCAAAAACATGGGTGGTATCCCAGATGTAATCTTCGTAATCGATGCAGATCACGAGCACATTGCAATTAAAGAAGCGAATAACCTAGGTATTCCTGTTATCGCTGTTGTAGATACTAACTCTTGCCCAGATAACATCGATTACATCGTTCCTGGTAATGATGATGCTATCCGTGCAGTTAAGCTTTACTTAAGTGCAGCTGCTACAGCTGTTAAAGAAGGCCGTACTGCAGAAGTAGTAGTAGCTGAAGGTTTTGTTGAAGAAGAATCAGCTGAGAAATAAGTTCTTCTAATAATAGAAGCTCTTATTAACCAATCATTGGTTGGTTATCAGGGGTCTATATGACCCCTTTTTTATAGAATAAAAATAGGAATTCGAACAATGGCTATTACAGCTCAGCAAGTTAAAGAACTTCGTGACCGCACTGCTGCGGGTATGATGGATTGTAAAAAAGCATTAGTTGAAGCAGATGGCGACATCGAGCTTGCAATTGAAAACATGCGTAAATCAGGTGCTATCAAAGCAGCTAAAAAAGCAGGCCGTATTGCTGCTGAAGGCGCTATCTTTGCAAAAACTAACGGTACTACTGCATTAATCATCGAAGTTAACTGTGAAACAGACTTCGTTGCAATGGATAAAAGCTTCTTAGCATTTGCTGAAAAAGTAGCTGATATCGCGCTTGCAAATAAAGTAGAAAGCGTTGAAGCATTAAACGCACTAGCATATGACGATTCTACAGTTGAAGAAGCGCGTGAATTGTTAGTTGCTAAAATCGGCGAAAACATCTCTGTACGTCGTTTACAAATCGTTGAAGGTGAAAACCTTGGCGCTTACGTACACAGCCGTAAAATCGGTGTTGTCTCTGTGCTAACTGGCGGTGATGCTGACCTAGCTAAAGATATCGCGATGCACGTTGCTGCAGCGGCTCCTCAGTTTGTTAAACCTGAGAATGTACCTGCTGACGTTGTTGCTAAAGAGAAAGAAATCCAGTTACAAATTGCTATCGAAAGCGGTAAACCTGCTGAAATCGCAGAAAAAATGGTTTCTGGTCGTATGGCTAAATTTACTGGTGAAGTAAGCTTAACTGGTCAATCATTCATTAAAGATCCATCAATGACTGTTGCTAAACTTCTTAAAGGTGCAAATGCAGATGTTGTCTCTTTTGTTCGTTTAGAAGTTGGTGAAGGCATTGAGAAAAAAGTAGAAGATTTCGCTGCTGAAGTTGCTGCAACTATGGCTGCTTCTAAGTAATCTACTTTATAAACAATAGGTAATGTTTTTTAGCATTGTTCCGTTGTAAAAAAGAACCGCGGCATGCCTGCGGTTCTTTTATATTCAGAAGAAAGTGAATATAGCTGCTTAATAAACCAATTTGAGACCTATTTTTTAAAATATCTTGCATGATTTTTTAAAAAATCGGTATTATTTCAACTTAAGGAATGAAATTATGAGCACTAACCCTAAATCAGCATATCGTCGTATTTTATTAAAACTGAGCGGTGAAGCCCTCGTTGGTGAAGAAGGGTTTGGTATTGATCCTAAAGTATTGGATCGTATGGCCTTAGAGATTAAATCTTTGATTGAATCTGGTGTACAAGTTGGTTTAGTGATCGGTGGTGGTAATATTTTCCGTGGCGCGGGCCTTGCTCAAGCTGGAATGAATCGTGTAGTAGGCGATCACATGGGAATGTTAGCGACAGTGATGAATGGATTAGCAATGCGTGATGCATTACACCGTTCACACGTTAATTCTCGTTTAATGTCTGCTATTCCTCTAAATGGTGTTTGTGACGATTATAACTGGGCCGAAGCAATTAAATATTTAAAATTAGGCACTGTGGTTATTTTTGCTGCGGGTACAGGTAATCCTTTCTTTACTACCGATTCTGCTGCTTGTTTACGTGGTATCGAAATTGAAGCTGATGCCGTACTTAAAGGTACTAAAGTTGATGGTGTTTACGATGCAGACCCAGTAAAAAATCCAGATGCGAAATTATACAGCGTATTAGATTACCAAACGGTACTAGAGAAAGAGCTACAAGTAATGGATTTAGCTGCATTTACCTTAGCACGTGACCATAGTCTACCAATTCGTGTGTTCAATATGAATAAACCCGGTGCATTAAGTCGTGTTGTTTTAGGTGGTGATGAAGGTACAACTATCACACACGCACAGGAAAATATTTAATTATTTATTTAACGATTACAATACTAAATAAAGTTGTAATCGATAAAAAAAGTGACTATTTGTAAAGTATGACTTTTGTAATATATGACGATATAAAATATCGTGGTTATTATTAAAGCGATATTGGTTAAAAAGCGTGCCAGTTAAAAATAGTTGCCAATGTAGATAACAAAATTTGATAATGAACTAATAAGTTAGGAACTAAATATGATTAACGAAATCAAAGATGATGCTCAAACTCGAATGAATAAAAGCATCGAATCATTTAAAAGCCAATTAGCTAAAGTACGCACAGGTCGTGCACACCCTAGTTTACTTGATGGCATCATGGTGCCTTATTACGGTTCTAATACACCGTTACGTCAAGTGGGTAATGTATCAACTGAAGATTCACGTACATTAACAGTGACAGTATTTGATGCGACTTTAATTGCAGCAGTAGAAAAAGCAATTATGGGATCTAACTTAGGTTTAAACCCTATGTCTGCTGGTACTGTTATTCGCATTCCTTTACCGCCATTAACAGAAGAGCGTCGTAAAGACTTAATTAAAGTGGTTCGTGGTGAAGCTGAAAATACACGTGTTGCTATTCGTAATATTCGCCGTGATGCTAATGGTGACTTTAAAGATCTAGAAAAAGAAAAAGAAATCAGCGAAGATCAACAACGTCAAGGTGAAGAGTTAGTACAAAAAGTAACTAATGAAAGCATCAAAAAAGTGGATGAAGTATTAGCGGTTAAAGAAGCTGAATTGTTAGAAGTATAAAACTAACTAGTGTTCAAAAATGCACCCTCTAGTGACTAGTCGGTGCATTTAATTGTTAATAAAGGATTATTGTGAGATCAGAAACACTTAAAAGTAATTTCCCTAGACATGTTGCCATCATAATGGATGGAAATGGCCGTTGGTCAGAACAAAAAGGAAAACACCGAGTTTTTGGTCATAAACACGGCGTAAAAGCGCTACGTAAAAGTATTGCTTTTGCCGCTGAAAAAAATATTGAAGCATTAACCATCTTTGCTTTTAGTAGTGAGAATTGGAAACGTCCTGAACAGGAAGTCAATATGCTGATGGAGCTGTTTTTTACCGTACTTGGAAGTGAAGTAAAAAAACTCCATAAAAATAATATTAAGCTAACTATTGTCGGTGATATCTCTGGTTTTAGTGATCGCCTGCAAAAAAAAGTACATGCAGCACAGTTATTAACTGCAAATAATACCGGTTTAGCATTAAATGTAGCTGCTAACTACGGCGGCCGTTGGGATATTGTTAATGCAACCCAAAAAATAGCGCAACAAGTAAAAGAAGGTGCCCTAGAAGTTGATAGTATCGATGAACAATTATTGACTGGCACACTGTCTTTAGGTGAATTACCTGATGTTGATTTGATGATACGAACGGGAGGAGATTACAGAATAAGTAATTTCTTACTATGGCAACTTGCTTATGCGGAGTTATATTTTACCGATATATTATGGCCTGATTTTGATGCCAAAGCCTTTCAATTAGCTCTAGATGTATTTTCAGGTAAAGAGCGACGTTTTGGACAAACCAGTGCACAAGTAAATAACTAATTTTTACCCAACAGATATAACGGGATTTCTCTGTGAAGCAACGAATTATTACCGCGCTTATATTAGCGCCACTAGCCATTGCGGCTATTTTCTTTTTACCTCTTCAATTTTTTATGCTGTTTGCTGCTGGTATTTTTTTACTCGCTAGTAAAGAGTGGGCCGGTTTTGTTAGTAAAGAACCTTCTTCAGCTACCCTTTATATCTTTGGTTTGATACTTGGCATTACGCTGATGTTGATGCCTATTGGCTTGATCTGGGGCCCTGAATTGCCTCATCAATATATAATTACTGGATTAACTGTGGCTGCGGCTTGGTGGTGTGTTGCCTTAGTGATGGTTGTGCGTTATCCGACTTCAGCAACACTTTGGCGAAACAGTAAACTCCTAAAAAGCATTTTTGGGTTACTTACTTTAATTCCTTTTTTCTGGGGATTAGTAGTATTACGTTCAGTGAATATGCATCACGACTTCTATTTTGGTGCGGAATTATTGATGTTTGTATTTTTATTGGTGTGGGCTGCTGATTCTGGTGCTTATTTTGCGGGAAGACAATTTGGTAAACATAAGTTAGCACCTAATGTAAGTCCGGGTAAAACCATTGAAGGATTATTAGGTGGCTTAGTGAGTGCCGTTATCGTTGCTTATTTTGCGAGTCATTACTTTGCTATTCCGGCTGAAAAATTAGGATTGTTTTTTGCGGCTTCAGTGATCACTACTTTAGTCTCTGCATTAGGTGATTTAACCGAAAGTATTTTTAAACGAGAAGCTGGTTTAAAAGACAGTAGTAATTTATTACCTGGACATGGTGGCATTTTAGATCGCATAGATAGCTTGACAGCTGCTGTTCCGGTGTTTGCTCTTATTTATATTTATTGGCTTGTTTAATGATGACCAACAATACAACCAACAATAACGCACTAAAGCAATCAGTGGCTAAAAACTTAGCCGTATTAGGTGCAACGGGATCAATTGGTGATAGTACTCTGAGTGTCTGTCGTCATAATCCTGAGCTGTATAATGTGCAGTTTTTGTATGCGGCAAGCAATATTGAAAAAATGCTCGCTCTTTGTATCGAGTTCAAACCTGCCTATGTTGCGTTATCAAATCCGCAAGCAGCATCACAACTAAAAATCTCATTACAAGAAAACAAGCTTAATTGCCAAGTGTTACCTGAGTCTGAAGTGCTGGCATTATTAGGCAGTGCTGAGATTGATTCTGTGATGGCTGCAATTGTAGGTTCAGCGGGTTTAAAAACAACGCTGGCAGCTGTACATGCAGGGAAAGAGGTTTTCTTAGCAAATAAAGAATCTTTAGTCATGTCCGGTGCATTATTTATTGATGCGGTTAAAAAGTCGGGTGCAACACTGTGGCCCGTTGATAGCGAACATAACGCTATATTTCAATCTATGTCGCCGAACTTACAACAAACCATTGGCCACTGTGATTTAACTGCTGAGGGTGTTTCTAAGATTTTATTAACTGGCTCTGGTGGACCTTTTTTAACTAAGCCGTTGCACGAGTTTTCAAGTATTACCCCTGATGTGGCGATTAAGCATCCTAATTGGAGCATGGGCCCTAAAATCTCTATCGATTCTGCAACCATGATGAACAAAGGCCTTGAGTATATTGAAGCAAGGTGGTTATTCAATACCAATAAAGATCAGTTACAGGTGATTATTCATCCTCAATCAGTGATCCATTCTATGGTGCAATACCAAGATGGTAGTGTCATTTCACAAATGGGTAACGCAGATATGCGCATACCTATTGCACATGTTATGGGTGGTAAAAAACGCATTAAAAGTGGGGCTGCAGAGTTTGATTTTTTTAACACGGCAAACTTTACCTTCGCTGAACCTGATTATGACCGTTATCCTTGTTTAAAATTAGCGATACAGGCTTGTTATGAAGGGCAGCATGCGACCACATCACTGAATGCGGCTAATGAAGTAGCAGTGCAAGCCTTTTTAGAACAACGTATTAAGTTCACGGATATTCCACGTATTGTGGATAGTATTTTAAATACATTAGAACATCAAAAAGTCTCGTCCATTGAGCAGTTATTAGAAATTGATAAGCAGGCTAGAGCCGATGCGATAAAATTGATTAATCGAGGTGGAGTTTGTTAGATTTTATATGGAATACAGCGGCATTTATTATTGCGTTAAGTATTCTAGTTGCCATTCATGAGTATGGACATTTTTGGGTTGCTCGTCGCTGTAAAGTAAAGGTACATCGTTTTTCCATTGGTTTTGGTAAAGTCCTTTTTAAAAAATTGGATAAGTATGGTACTGAGTTTGTGATTGCAGCTATTCCATTAGGCGGTTATGTGAAAATGCTTGATGGGCGGGTTGAAGAAGTGCCTGAAGCATTATCTGAATTCTCTTTTGATAAAAAGTCAGTATGGCAACGTATTGCCATTGTTGCAGCAGGGCCTATTGCCAATTTCCTATTAGCTATTATTGCTTTCTTTTTAATGTACATGATTGGTGTAGGAAGTGCTAAACCCGTTGTTAATGGTGTACTTGAAAATTCACCAGTTAGTGTGATCACAACTCAATCCCCTTTTCAGGTGAGTGCGGTTAATGGCCGAACCGTTAATGATTGGGAAGCGCTAAACCTTGCTTTAGTTGCACAGATTGGAGAGCCAAGTGTCGAGCTCAGCGTAACGCCTGTTAATTTGTTTGACCTGAGTTCAAACTCTCAATCAACACTGAGCGAGAATAGGGAACCAAGTCAAACTTATACAGTCTCATTAGCTAATTGGAAATTTGACCCTAAAAAAGAGTCGATTATTAGTAGCTTAGGACTTATTCCTTACTCTCCCAAAGTACATTTAAGTGCCGCCAGTATCGCTGAAAATGGTGCCGCACAACGAAGTGGGTTAGAAATTAATGACAAATTAATCGCCATTAATGGGATCCAGTTAGACGATTGGCAACAATTTGTTAAGTTGATTCAAGAAAATGCAAATCAACCATTACGACTAGTGATTGAAAGAGGGGCGATAAAACACACGCTAACACTTGTCCCCGACGCTCGTGAAAGTGCTGACGGTACATTACGAGGTTATATCGGTGTTGCTCCAAAGGTTGACCCTTACCCTGAAGAGCTTAGAGTAAGCTTAAAATATGGACCGATTGACTCTTTCTTAAAAGGAGTTGATAAAACTTGGCAGCTCAGTGAGTTAACTTTTTCGACATTAGTTAAATTAGTGACCGGTGATTTATCGGTAAAAAATCTCAGTGGGCCTGTTGGAATTGCTAAAGGTGCCGGAATGAGTGCGGACTATGGATTTGCATACTTCCTAGGGTTTATTGCTTTAATTAGCGTAAATTTAGGTATTATGAATTTAATACCTTTACCTGTTTTAGACGGTGGTCATTTGATGTATTACTTTGTTGAAGCGATTACGGGTAAACCAGTTCCTGAAAGGATCCAAGAGTTTGGTTTTAAAATTGGTGCTGCGGTTTTATTCACATTTATGTCAATTGCTGTGCTGAACGACTTTAATTTATTGTAAAAGAAACAATAAAATTTATTATAGAATATAAACAATGAGGTAGTGCTACTTTCTAACACGATTTGAAAGTAATATTCACTCCCCATTGACCTGGATATTTAAATTGTTTTGCACTGATGTGCAGTAAAGGATTTTGTAGATAATGTTTAAGAAATATTTGTTAGCATTGACATTTACTGTCACCAGCTGTTTTTCTAACCTTGCTTTAGCTGAAAAATTTACCGTCTCTGACCTACAGTTCGAAGGACTTCAACGAGTAACACTGGGCGCAGCATTATTGAGTCTACCAATCCGTGAAGGTGATGTGGTCGATGAATATGATCTATCGCAGGCAATTAAAAAAATGTATAGCAGTAGCTACTTCGAATCGATTCAGCTATTCAAAAATGAGTCTGTACTTATTTTTAAAGTGAAAGAACGCCCAACGATCAGTGCCATTGAATTAACAGGTAATGACAAACTTACTGAAGAGCAAATATTTGATTCATTAAAATCTTCTTCTATCCAAGTTGGTGATGCGTTAGATAGAACCGTTCTTACCAGTATTGAAAAAAGCTTAGAAGATTTCTATCACAGTGTGGGTAAATACAGCGCACAAGTAGAAACGATTGTGACACCTTTACCTAGAAACCGTGTTTCTATTCAATTTGTATTTCGTGAAGGGTTGACGGCAAAAATCGAACAAATCAATATTGTTGGTAATAATGTTTATTCCGATGAAGACTTGTTAAAGCGATTAACATTAAGTGATTCTGCTGGTTGGTGGGATCTTTTTGCCGACGATAACTACCAAAAACAAAAGTTAGCCGGTGATTTGGAAGTTATTAAAAGTTATTACCTAGACCGCGGTTACATTCGTTTTAAAATTGATGAGACGCAAGTAGCACTTAGACCTAATAAAAAAGGGGTTTATGTTACGGTCAATGTTAACGAAGGTAATATTTATAAAGTGTCAGATGTGACCTTTATTGGTGATCTATTAGGGCACGATGCAGAAGTAAAAAGCCTTGTTGCATTTGCTAATGGAGATACTTATGCCGCATCTGACGTGGCTGCTTCGGAACAAAGTATTCGTAAGTACTTTGGTCGTTTAGGTTACGCATTCCCTGAAATCAATACTTACCCTGAAATCGATGATGCAACTAATACCGTTGTGGTTAATTTCTCCGTAGCTCCAGGGCAGCGTGGTTATGTTAGACATATTAATATTTCAGGTAATACCACTACCAAAGATGTTGTGTTGCGTCGTGAAATGCGCCAGATGGAAGGCGGATGGTTATCTAGTGAAGCAATCGAAGCATCGCGCGCGCGTTTAAACCGTTTAGGTTTCTTCTCAACCGTTGATATAAATACCGAACGTGTCAGTGATGATTTAGTTGATGTGAGTGTTAATGTAGCTGAACAAGCGTCAGGTAGTTTTAATGCCGGTATTGGTTTTGGTACAGAGTCTGGGATCAGCTTGAGTGGTGGTATTCAGCAAAATAACTTCCTAGGTAGTGGCGATAAAATTGGCTTTCAAACTAAGTTTAATGACTACAGTGTCAGTGCAGACATCAGCTACGATACTCCTTATTTAACCAAAGATGGTGTTAGTGGTGGGGCTCGAATTTATTATGACAAATTTGAAGCGGGCGATGCGAATATTGTCGATTACACCAATACGACTTATGGTTTACGTTTCAGTACCGGTTTTCCTGTTAATGAAATAAATCGTTTAGGGTTCAGTGTTGGCTGGGAAAATAACGGTATTTCTCAGCTGAAAGGTTATGAACAATTAAATACGTTTTGGGATATCTATGGTTCATTACAAGATGATGATGGTGGTGCTGACTTTAGAAACTTTGACCTTACGACTACCTGGTCGCGCAATAACTTAGACCGTGGTCAATTAGCTACGCAAGGTATGTCGCACACTTTACGTGGTAAAATAACTATTCCAGGTTCAGATCTACAATACTTTAAACTTAATTTTGATATTCGTAATTACCAACGTATTACTGATGATGGTGATTGGACTACCTTATTACGAGGTAGTTTAGGATATGGTAATGGCTACGGTAAATTTGAAGGGAGTGATCAAATATTACCTTTCTTTGAAAATTATTACGTAGGTGGTTACCGTACAATTCGTGGATTTTCTAGTAATACAGTAGGGCCACGAGCTTTATATACTGAAGGCATTGGGGATAGTGCTATATATACTGATAGTGCCGTGGGTGGTAATGCAAAATATACATTAAGTGCGGAACTTATCTTCCCTGTGCCGTTCTTAGATGAAGCCTATGCACGTCAAGTGCGTAGTAGTTTGTTTGTTGATGCCGGTGAAGCGTGGGATACCGAGTTTGATTATGATACGTATAAAGACAATTGTGCATCTAATTGTGATTACGGTGGCGACTACTCTAAACCTGGACGTATACGTGCATCGATCGGTACTCAGTTGACTTGGGTTTCACCAATGGGACCATTAATCTTTACACTGGCTGTTCCATTAAAAGATTATGCAGGCGATAAAACCGAAGTGTTTTCATTCAACATCGGTGATGTTTTCTAAATATATTTAATGGATGTTTGAATAACACCATTGTATCGATATTAAAATGTGCACGCTGTGCACGATTTCTTTTTTTATTTTATTACAGATTTATTAATACGGAGTTATAGCATGAAAACCATGAAGACCTTTTTTAAAGTAATTACCTTAGCCGCTGCAATGGTATCTGTATCAGCAGTTCAAGCCGCAGAAACATCAAAAATTGGTGTTGTATTTCCATCAAAAGTGATGAAAGAGTCTCCGCAACGTGCACGTATTATTAAACAGTTAGAAGGTGAGTTTAAAGGCCGTTACGAAGAGTTACAGAGCTTAGAAAAAAGTATTAAAAAAATAGAGACTAAAATTAAGAAAGATGGCGAGCTATTAAATAAAAGTGAAGTCACTGCCTTACAACGTGACATCGAAGGTAAAATTTCTGAGTACAAATTAAAACGTAAAGCTTTTGAAGAAGATAACCGTCGTCGCCAAGGTGAAGAGAATCAAAAAGTCCTAGCAGTAGTTAGCAAAGTGATTAATGAAGTTGCTAAAGAAGGCGGATACGATTTGATTTTAAACGGCGAACAAATTGTTTTCTCAAAACCTGCTTTAGATATTTCAGACAAAGTTATTCAAAAAATTAGTACTAAGTAGGTTTAGATTATTATGGCTTATTCATTAGCAGATTTGGCACTTCAACTTTCAGCGCAATTAAGCGGTGAAGAAGATCTACAAATATTACGTTTAGCGACCTTTGAGTCCGCTACACAAGGTGATATTACTTTTGTATCTGACATTAAGTTATTGGCTCGCTTAGATGAGTGTGAGGCGAGCGCAATTGTATTGCCTTCATCAATGCAAGACAGCTATAAAGGCAATGCGTTATTTATGGATAACCCTTATGTTGGTTATGCATTGTTAGCGCGTTTGTTTGATACCACACCCAATTTACCAGTGCTTATCGCTGAGTCAGCTCAAATTCATGATACAGCGGTGATCGGCAATAATGTGGCTATTGCAGAAAATGTGGTGATTGGAGCAGGCGTTACGATTGGAGATAATACGCAGTTATTTGCGAATTCTGTGATTGGAGAAGGCTGTCAATTAGGTTCGGGCTGTAAAGTTTACCCGAATGTGTCTATTTACCATGCTTGTGAAATTGGCAAAAATGTCATTATTCATGCGAATGCTGTTATAGGATCCGATGGGTTTGGTAATGCCCCTTACCAAGGGACTTGGGTTAAGATCCCACAAATTGGTAAAGTAATTATTGGTGATAATGTTGAAATTGGATCGAATACGTCAATTGATAGAGGTGCGTTATCGGATACTATTATTGGTGACGGCGTTAAGATTGATAACCAGTGTCAAATTGCCCACAACGTACAAATTGGCGACCACTCTGCTGTGGCTGGCGGTACCTGTATCGCTGGTAGTACCAAAATAGGTAAGAACTGTATTGTAGGTGGTAGTGTTGCGATGAATGGTCATATTACCATTGCTGATAATGTTATTATCACCGGTGACAGTATGGTTATGCGTAGTATTAAAAAAGCAGGTGTTTATTCATCTGGTGTACCTGCTCAAGAAAATAAAGCA
Organism: Vibrio sp. 2-Bac 85; assembly: GCF_037546705.1. Classification (NCBI taxonomy): domain Bacteria; kingdom Pseudomonadati; phylum Pseudomonadota; class Gammaproteobacteria; order Vibrionales; family Vibrionaceae; genus Vibrio; species Vibrio sp. 2-Bac 85. Next base: position 168,828 of record NZ_JALAAB010000003.1, read on the forward strand.
TGGCGTAAAACAACTGCTTATACATTAAAAATTGAAGAGTTATTCAAGCGCGTTAAGCAACTTGAAAAACAAATTGAAGATAAAAATTAAGGAAAATCATCGTGTCTAACGAATTAAACAGTCTTGATATTAAGGAGATCATGGATCTTCTACCGCATCGTTACCCATTTTTATTAATCGATCGTGTAGTTGATTATGTACCTGGTAAAACACTATCAGGTTACAAAAATGTCTCTTTTAATGAACCACAGTTCACAGGACATTTTCCAGGCACACCTGTTTTCCCCGGAGTGATGATTTTAGAAGCATTAGCGCAGGCAACGGGTGTATTAGCATTTGCCACTTACGGCAAACCTGCAGAAAATGAGCTATATTTTTTAGCGTCTATTGACCAAGTACGTTTTCGTAAACCGGTTGTACCTGGTGATAAATTAGAGTTAGAAGTTATTTATCTTAAAGAACGTCGCGGTATGGGCAAATTTGAATGTATCGCTAAAGTTGACGGCGAAGTCGCTTGTCAGGCAATGATCATGTGTGCAAGAAGAGAAATTTAATGATTGATTCTACAGCAAAAATTCACCCAACAGCGATAGTTCATGAAAATGCAATTATTGGCAAAAACGTAGAGGTCGGTCCCTATAGCATCATCGGCGATAATGTTGAAATTGGTGATGATTGCTGGGTCGGTCCGCATGTTGTGGTTAAAGGCCACACTAAAATGGGTAAAAATAATAAAATTTACCAATTTGCTTCGGTCGGCGAAGATTGCCAAGATTTAAAATATAATGGCGAAGTTACCTATCTTGAAATCGGTGATAATAATGTTTTCCGAGAAAGCTGTACTATTCATCGTGGCACAGCGCAAGATGAAAGCTTAACTAAGATTGGTAATAATTGTTTATTAATGGCGTATGTACATGTCGCACATGACTGTATACTGGGCAACAATATTATCCTGTCAAATAACGCAACTTTAGCTGGGCACAGTAAACTGTCTAATAATGTGATTATCGGCGGTTTAACGGCCTTGCATCAATTCACTCGAGTGGGTGAGTATGCAATGATTGGTGGTTGTTCTGCAGTTAATAAAGATATTCCGCCTTACTTTATGGCATCGGGTAATTACGTTCAAGCTCAAGGAATTAATTCCGTTGGCTTAAAGCGTCATGGTTTTAGTAGTGCGACAATTATGCAAATTAAACGCGCTTATAAATCAATATGTCGTAACGGTAATACGTTAGCACAAGCCAAAGCTGAAATAGCAGAAAATGCTGCAGATTGCCCAGAATTAAAAACGCTTTTAGATTTCATTTCAGATGAAAATCGCGGTATTGTTAGATAAGCCACTTTCTTAAAATATCGTAAAAAAAGGCTCTTTTGGAGCCTTTTTTTTTAACTTCATTATATAAGAGTAGATCATGACTAAACCATTGCGTATTGGATTGATAGCCGGTGAAACATCTGGAGATATCTTAGGTGAAGGGTTAATTAAAGCCCTAAAAAAACAATATCCTAATGCTATTTTTGAAGGTATTGCCGGCCCTCGAATGATGGCGCAAGGGTGTACTGCTTTGCATCCTTTAGAAGCTTTATCAGTAATGGGATTTGTTGAGGTATTAGGTAAATTACGCAGTATTTTACGTATTCGAAAATCAATTATTGAACATTTTATCAATAATCCCCCTGATATATTTATAGGCATTGATGCACCTGACTTTAATTTGACGGTAGAATTAAAACTTAAACAGCAGGGCATTAAAACCATTCATTATGTGAGCCCTTCGGTGTGGGCTTGGAAGCAATGGCGTATCCATAAAATTGCCAAAGCAACGGATCTTGTTTTAGCTTTTCTACCTTTTGAAAAAGCTTTTTACGATAAGTTTAATGTGCCATGCCAATTTGTGGGGCATACTCTAGCGGATCAACTGCCGTTACAGCGCGATAAATCAAGCGCACGTGCGCAATTAAATATTCATCCTGATGAAAAAATATTAGCCTTATTACCGGGCAGTCGTAAGGCTGAAGTAGAGATGCTTGGCCCTATATTTTTGCAAGTGGCACAAGTTATCCATCAAAAATACCCCGACTATCGATTTATTGTGCCGGTGGTCAATGATCGTCGCAAACAGCAATTCCAACTGCAAATAGAGGCGTTGTCAGAAACACTCCCTATTACTCTGATAGATGGTCAATCCAGTGCTGTGTTGCAGTCCGCGGATACTGTGTTGTTAGCATCTGGTACTGCCGCATTAGAAGCTATGTTAGCTAAAGCTCCGATGGTGGTTGCCTATAAAGTCTCACCAATCACTTACCTGATCGCTAAAGCGTTAATAAAAGTTAAATATACTTCACTACCCAATTTAATTGCTGATAGGGAAGTGGTTAAAGAACTAAGTCAAGATGATTGTACCGTAGAGAACATAGTGGCTGAATTAGAGCGTTTAATTGCACATGACGGACAAGCAATGGTTGAAACCTTTACCGAGTTACATAAACTTATTCGATGTGATGCGGACACTCAGGCTGCGAATGCAGTGGTTGAGTTATTAAATAGAGATAATAAATAATGGTTGCTAAAAAGATACAATACCCAGACGTTATTTACCCAGACGTTGCCTTTATTGCTGGAGTAGATGAAGTTGGGCGTGGTCCTTTAGTAGGGGATGTTGTCACTGCGGCTGTTATTTTAGATCCTAACAAGCCAATCGCGGGGCTAGCTGATTCAAAGAAATTAAGCGAAAAAAAATTAGCTTCATTATTTGAACAGATAAATGACAATGCGTTAGCAGTGAGTATTGGCAGAGCATCACCGGCTGAAATCGATGAGCTAAATATATTGCATGCGACTATGTTAGCCATGCAACGAGCAGTGCAAGGTTTAACAATAACTCCCGAATTTGTTTTTATTGATGGTAACCGTTGTCCTTCATTAGCAATGCCTAGTGAAGCGATTGTGAAAGGCGATTCACGTGTTGCTGAAATCAGTGCTGCATCGATTATTGCTAAAGTTACCCGTGATAGAGAAATGGTCGAGTTAGATAAACGCTACCCAAATTATGGTTTTGCTCAGCATAAAGGTTATCCTACTAAAGCGCACTTTGCCGCCTTAGAAGCGCACGGTGTGATTGCTGAATATCGACAAAGTTTTAAACCTGTTAAAGCTATTTTAGCTTTAACTTCAAAATAGGTTCTTGAAAGTATAATGTTATGTCTGAAATGAGTACCGAAGCATCTGAGTTATTACCTGTAGAAGCAACTGCACCTTTAATCAATCCTAAGTTTGTGCATTTACGTGTGCACAGTGATTTTTCAATGGTTGATGGTTTAACTAAAATAAAACCATTAATTGCTAAGACTGCTGCATTAAAAATGCCGGCCATAGCGATCACTGATCAAACTAATTTTTGTGGCTTAGTTAAATTTTATACCGCGGCACATGGTGCAGGTATTAAGCCTATTGTGGGTGCTGATTTTTGGGTTAAAAGTGAGTTATTAGGTGATCAACAGTTTCGTTTAACGGCATTAGCGATGGATGCTGTTGGTTACAAAAATATTACTGAGCTTATTTCAAAAGCGTATTTACGTGGCCATGTTAAAGGCCGTGCGGTATTAGAGCAGTCTTGGTTAGCCGAACATCAACAAGGTGTTATTTTACTATCGGGAGCCAAAGACGGTGACTTAGGAAAAATGCTCTTAAAGGGGAATACTGCGGCCGCTGTTGAGATCACTGAATTCTATAAAACGTATTTTCCAAACAGATATTATATAGAGCTAATTCGTACCAATCGTGTTGCTGAAGAAAATTATTTACATCTCGCCATTGATTGGGCTGCTCAATACCAACTCCCGGTTGTTGCGACTAATGAAGTCGTATTTGCAGACCGCTCATTATTTGATGCACATGATATTCGTGTTTGTATTAATCAAGGGTATGCACTCGGTGATGAAAAACGTCCCAAAGACTATAGTCCTGAACAGTACTTACGAAGTGAAGAGGAGATGTGTGAACTCTTTTCTGATATTCCCGAAGCTTTGCAGAACAGTGTTGAAATAGCAAAACGATGTAATGTGACGTTACGTTTAGGTGAATACTTCCTGCCCGACTTTCCAACCGGTGATTTAGAGATCGATGAGTTCTTTTGTAAAGTTTCTCGTGAAGGATTAGAAGCTCGCTTAGAATTTTTGTTTGATAAAAATAGTAAAGATTTTGCAGAAATAAGAAAACCCTATGATGAACGCTTAGAAATAGAGCTGTCGGTTATTAACAAAATGGGCTTTCCGGGTTACTTCTTGATCGTAATGGAATTTATTCAATGGAGTAAAGATAATATTATTCCAGTTGGACCTGGCCGTGGTTCAGGTGCCGGATCGTTAGTGGCTTATGCATTAAAAATCACTGATCTTGACCCATTAGAATTAGAGTTACTGTTTGAACGATTTTTGAATCCCGAACGTGTTTCTATGCCCGATTTTGATATCGACTTTTGTATGGATAGACGTGATGAGGTGATCGACCACGTTGCACAGTTATATGGGCGTGATGCGGTATCACAGATTATTACCTTTGGAACCATGGCGGCAAAAGCGGTTATTCGCGATGTGGGGCGTGTATTAGGTCACGCCTATGGTTTTGTTGATGGCATTTCAAAGTTAGTGCCACCAACACCAGGTATGACGCTAAGCAAAGCCTTTGAAGAAGAGCCCCGTTTACAAGAACGTTATAATGCGAGTGAAGATGTACGCGCATTAATTGATATGTGTCGTACCTTGGAAGGTACCATTCGTAATGCAGGTAAACATGCCGGTGGTGTAGTTATATCACCAACCACTATTACTGATTTCGCGCCCCTGTACTGTGATGATGAAGGCCGTAACCCAGTCACACAATTCGATAAAAATGATGTAGAAACAGCCGGTTTAGTTAAATTCGACTTTTTAGGATTACGTACTTTAACGATTGTGCAGTGGGCTTTGGACATGGCAAATGCACATAAACATGATCGTGGTGAAGAACCTATTTTTATTGAAAAAATAAATCTCACTGAACCTGCTTGTTTCGAGCTGTTAAAGCGTTATGAAACTACTGCAGTATTCCAATTAGAGTCGCGCGGAATGAAAGATTTGATCCGTCGATTACAGCCTGACTGCTTTGAAGATATGATCGCCTTGGTGGCATTATTCCGTCCTGGTCCACTTCAATCGGGCATGGTAGATAACTTTATCGAACGTAAGCATGGCCGAGAGGTGGTGTCCTATCCAGATGAAAAGTGGCAGCATGAATCCTTAAAAGAGATCCTTGCACCTACCTACGGTATTATTTTATACCAAGAACAGGTAATGCAGATTGCGCAGGTATTATCGGGTTATACGCTTGGTGGTGCCGACATGTTACGTCGTGCAATGGGTAAGAAAAAACCAGAAGAAATGGCCAAACAACGTGCGACTTTTGAATCGGGTGCGATTGAAAATGGTATTGATGGCGAGCTAGCCATGAAGATATTTGACTTAGTAGAAAAATTTGCCGGTTACGGGTTTAATAAATCCCATTCCGCTGCTTATGCATTGGTGTCTTATCAAACCTTATGGATGAAAACATTTTATCCATCCTATTTCATGGCGGCGGTAATGTCTGCGGATATGGATAACACTGATAAAGTCGTTATCTTAGTGGATGAATGTCAAAACATGGGGTTAACTCTGTGCCCGCCGGATGTTAATGAAGGTTTATTTAAATTTAACGTCGACAAAGACCTGCGTATTATTTATGGAATAGGGGCGATCAAAGGCGTTGGCGAAGGGCCCATTGATGCCATTATTGAAGCTAGAACTGAAGGCGGAAAATTCAAAGATTTATTTGATTTTTGTACACGGGTTGATTTAAAGCGTTGTGGTAAACGTATTATTGAAAAGCTAATTTTAGCCGGTGCATTGGATAACTTAGGGCCACATCGTGCGGCGTTAATGAGTAACTTGAGTGATGCACTGACTGCTGCATCACAATACAAAAAAGCAGAGTCATCGGGACAATCGGATTTATTTGGCGTATTAACCACTGACCACGATGAAATCGAACATAAGTTTTCTGCAGTTGAAAAATGGCCTGAAAAACAATGGCTGAAAGGTGAAAAAGACACCCTAGGATTGTATTTGACTGGACATCCAATCAATCAATATGAACCACATCTGCGTGCGATTAACTGTCTCAAACTAGGTGCGTTAACGGTTAATGGACGAGGTCAAAATAGCCGAGTCTGTGGCTTAGTGTTGGCAATGCGAGTGATGGTTACCAAAGCGGGTAAGCGCATGGGAATTTTGACCTTGGATGATAAAAGTGCGCGTATGGATGTGACGGTTTTTGCTGACTTACTGGACCAGCATGAAGCGTTATTGTTCACTGACAATATTGTGGTTTTACAAGGTCAGGTAAGTGAAGATTATTTCAATGGCGGCTTGAAAATGAATGCCCGTGAAATAATGAGTATTGACCATGCTCGTGAACGTTTTGCGAGTAAATTACGTTTAACAATTACTTCTAACGTTCTGCAACAGCAATCATTGCCACAATTTCAATCTCGTTTAAATGAAATATTAGCGCCTGCTTCAGGTGGTTTATGTCCGGTTTTTATTAACTACCAAAATCATCAGGCACAAGTTGAAATTGAACTCGGCATTGAGTGGTCTATTACCCCAAGTGACGATCTGTTATTTGAATTAGGGCGATGGTTAGGCGAAGACAATGTGACTTTGCATTTTGACCAAGGTTGATGTTAGCAATGCAGGCAGATATATTTAAAAGCTTTGATAAACACTTTACTGAGTTACTGGCTATGCTAACCGTTAGTTCAGCAAAAAGTATTAACAACAGTGATGATAACGTTATCTTAGGGGCCCTTAAGCCGCGTATTGTAGTGGCGTTAAGTGGCGGTGTTGACTCCGTTGTGTTGTTACATTTATTGTCTCGTTATCAGCTTGAGCATAAAAACATTACTGTGTTAGCACACAATGTTAATCATGGCTTGAGTGACAATGCTGAAAATTGGGCTGCTTTTTGTACTGCCTATTGCCAACAGCTGGATGTTAAATTAATTTTCTCTCATGTCCATATCCAGAAAAAAAATAGAACTAGCTTAGAAGCGCTGGCTAGAGATGCGCGTTATCAATGTTTTCAAGAAAAAATGCAACCTCATGATGTGATTGTTACTGGTCATCATCAAGACGATCAACTTGAAACATTGTTATTAGCTTTAAAAAGAGGATCTGGTAGTACAGGTTTGCAAGGGATCCGTCTTTTTCAGACTTTTTTTAACGGTTATTTATTACGGCCTTTATTAAACTTTTCTCGACAGCAATTAATGGATTATGCTCAACATCACGACCTGCAATGGGTTGAGGATGAGAGTAACCTAAATATCGATTTTGATCGTAATTTTATACGCCAACAAATCTCACCGTTACTAAGCGCTCGTTGGCCTGCTATTGCACAGTCAGCATCGCGAACTGCTCAGTTATGTCAAGAACAGCAAAGTTTATTAGATGAAGTGGCGAAGCAGGACCTAAATCTTTGTATAGAAGAACGCTTTACACAGCAAACTTTAACTATTGCAACTCTCTCGCAATTTAGTGAAGTAAGACGAAATAATATATTACGTTATTGGCTTAAAAGTAATGGCTTGCAATACCCTAGTAGCAAGCAATTAATGGTTTTATGGAATGAGGTTGCACTGGCACAGAGTGATAAACAACCGAAATTACAGTTACCTATGGTGGCTATTTGTCGTTATCAAGGCCAGCTATATATTGTGCCTGATCAAACCCTAAATATTCCTGAATATCCCATCTTGTGGTCCGGTGAGCCTATATTATGGTTACAACCGGGTTATTTAAGTGTTGATTTTTCGCAGGTAGATAGCGCTCTGTCAAAGCGTTATAAAGTGCAGTGCTGCTTAAGATCTCATTTGAATGCTCAGTTAACTTGCTTACCTGAAGGGCGAGATAAAAAACGAAGTATTAAGAAGTTATTACACGAATACCATGTGCCGCCTTGGTTACGTGACCAAGTGGTTTTTATTGTTGTCGATGGTCAACTACTGGAAGCCTTAGGGTTGTGGCGATGCCAAATCAAAGACATGCCACAAATGCAGTTATCTCAGCACTTTTGTTGATGCTTTATGATGGTATAAATTTTGGTCTGCAGATTCAAATAGCTGAATTGAACTCATACCAATTTCCCAATGGCTATGTCCTAAGCTAAATGTACAACCTATCTCTTTTAAAATTGTATTTTTAAGTATCGCTTGATTGATACGCCTATGCACTTTAGCTATAGAGCAGTTTTCAGAGGGTTGTAATATGATCGCAAACTCATCCCCACCTAAACGAAATGGCATATCCGAAGCTCGCACACTCTGCGTTAATATTCGTGCAAATTCTTTTAATACTTGGTCACCCTTGAGGTGGCCATAAGTATCATTAATAGGTTTAAAATCATTAATATCTAATATCATTAATGACAAACCTAGATGAGTACGGTTACTTTGCTCAATGGCATACTGGATAGATTTTTCATAATAAGCTCGGTTACCAATGCTGGTTAAATGATCCTGATAGACCATTGTATTTAACTCTGAGAACTTGAGAGCATGCTTTAAACTGGGCAATAATAATTGGTGTAGTTCGGTTAATAATTTATCTTCGTCTAAGGTTAATGCCACTTCACTTTGATAAGTGATAGTACCTAATCTAGTTGATTGTCCCATTGAGCCCAAATTAAAACTTTTGCTAAAACTATTACGTTGCATTTGTACTAAGTTAAAAAATCCATGCGCTGATTGAAAACGAATATTAAAAGGGCGGATAAAGTCTGCCACTAAAGCGGCAAAATTGTTCATCATCTCTTTTAAGTCTAAGTTTTGTTGCAGTGATTCTAAACTAGATAGTTTATCTTCAATACTTAGTAAAGGTTCATTGGAAAATACAGTAAACAGCGGCGCAGTATGTTCGAAAGTACTGTGGCTTGTGTTTGGTATGGTTTCCATGCGAGTTTCCTTATCTATGTCACAATTAGTATTTTGCTAAGTGTGTAACGAAACCTTTGTTACTTTTTAGCACCTACTTTTATTTATTACTACTATATGAATAGTATTTAAACGATTCATTGCAGTATCTATGCCAACTTTTAATTGCTCAATGGCGATACAAACAGGTAAAGATCTTTAGCTGATCTTCAGTGATTTATAATTAATATTTATCAATCTTAGGCTCGCATAATAAGTTGTTGTCATTTGTTTTTTAGTAAACTAAAACAGTGTCTTACATCTATATTTTAAGTGGATGATAACTGGTATCTTTTGTGTAATAGCTTCACTGTAGTTATAGAACGAATGCTCTAAAATAGAAGTCATATTTTTTGAGTGTGATAATAAATAACATTTATTTGTTATATCTTCTTAAATCGTCGTGAAATTGACAGCCTTTAGTAAATGGCAAGCTGTAGATGAATAGATGAATGAATAAACGAAGAAGAACTGAATAAAGCATCTCGATTGATAACGGGTATATATAAAATCAAGACTGTTAAGTCTGAGTAGAATTTACTTATTCGAGATCAGCTTAATGGATCGTACGCTATTAATTGTTGTGTTTTGTCATTGTTGGCAATTTTTAACATGTTATTCTAAGTCACTACACTCGGTTTTATTGGGTGACAAACAGATTACAGTAAGCTTTGTTTGAGTGTGATTAGAGATTATTTTCGTGAACTTTTGCTCTGAACTATTTTCAAATAAGTTGATGCAGCACTAGCTCGAGATTAAGTTTACTAACTCGTTTATTGAAATATTTTAACTCCGTTATTTAATGGGAAATTTATGTCTGAGAATTTATCTGAAGTTTTATTTTCTGAAAAGTTTAATGTGCAAGAAACCTCTACTTTGATAGCAAATAGTGGTTCTAAGAAAAATAAAAAATTGTATAACTCAACCATGGACGGTGAAGAAAAGGTGGGGTGGTATCGACTGCTTAAATTGCTGCAATGGGCTTGGCAGGGATTAGATATTATTGACTGCTATGAAGTGCTCGCCAAAATAAGTGCTTCCACTAATAAGCGCAGTGATCCCGATTTATTAGATACTGTGGTTGGGTTCCGTTCCGGTAATTGGAGTTATGAATGGTCAAAAAAAGCCATGCAATTTCAAAAACAGGCTAATGAGCTTGTTCAATACGGTCAAAAAGAACAAGCTAAAAATGCTTATTATCTCGCTTCTCAATATTATAGTGTGGCCAGTTACCCTCACCTTAAGGGAGATGAAAGCAGTATTCAGGCGCAAACCTTAGCATTTAGTAATTATCGTAAAGCCTTTGAACAAGATGAAAACGCGTTGCTTAAAGAGATTGATGTTCCCTTTAAAGGCAAAACTGTGCGTTGTTATTTACATTTACCGCACGATGAAACTATTCACCCAGTGGTTATTGTGAGCGGTGGTATTGATACTTTACAGTGTGATTTATTGCCTTTATTCGAAAAGCAGTTAAAACCTGCCGGCATTGCAATGTTAACGGTAGACATGCCTGGAGTTGGTTTCTCAAATCATATTAAATTAGAGCAAGACACTTCTAATTTACACCAAGCGGTATTGCATCATATGGATAATGTACCATGGGTGGATCAGTCTCGTGTTGCATTAATGGGAATGCGTATGGGTGGCAATGCACTAAATCGCTTGGCTTATGTAGAGCCGAAACGAGTGCGTTCGGTGGTGAGTGTTGGCGCAGCTGTGGGTAGTGTGTTTGATAGCTTTGATAACTTTTCAAAATTACCACCAATGACCTTAGATTGCCTTGCTAGTCGTATGCAAATGAGTCATTCCGATGTGGCAAGTTTATATCAACTTTGTGTTCCTTTTTCATTAATTAAACAGGGGTTGTTGGGACGCAAACGTATTAATACGCCGATGCTGAGTATTGGCCATTCACAGGATATTATGTGTAATGAGCAGGACTTGAAATTAATTGCACGGGCAAGCTATGGCAGTGAGTCTAAGATTATTGATAAACCTCCCATTTTTGACTCTTATTTGAGATCTTTAGAGTACTCTGCACAATGGTTAACAAAACATTTACAAGAGTAAGTGATATATTGAAGATATTATTGTTCGCTATTAAATTATACAAGGAAGCCTCTTAACATGTCAGATACTCTTATAAAGGGACCATCACGTGGGCGCTTATTCAAATTATTTACTGATTTTGGACCTTTTTTCCGTAAATTAAAATCAGATGAAAAAACGTTCTTTTTTGATTGTTTAGAAATATGTGTTGATGATAAAAAAGAGCCAGAGGAAAGAATCTTTTTAGGCTGGTGGGCGGAATTAACACGTAATGGTAATACATTTACTTATCAGCGCTTTAATGGACTGTATGATATTGAAGGCAATTGGGTTAGCAATAAAATAACTAAAAAAGAAATGCTACAAATTGATCAATCATTTAATACTTTTATTGAAAAATTAACTGAAATGATTGATGTCGAAGTGGGCTATGAATTAACAGAGCAGATATAGCTAGTTAGATGTTCAACTTTCTGCCTAGAAGCTAATCACCTCACAACTTGCTGAACTTTGCATCTTGAATGGTAACGGGTATATATGCGTAAGTTTTAAGCTCCCTCTATTTTTGCCCCTTTAATTTGCGCAATAATGGTATACTAATCAACAGCAGCTATTTAAGTTGCTGTTTTTTTTTGAGCTCAATGACGGTTATTATTGGTAGATCACCTCATATAAATTGAGCTTTTTTATTTTTCTGAAATGAAGCATAAATAAATGAACGCGAATAAAAAAACAATTGTAATTAAATTGGGTACCAGTGTATTAACTAGCGGAACAGCTAAGTTAGACCGAGCGCAAATGGTTGAAATAGTTCGCCAGTGCGCGATATTACATCAACAAGGTCATCCTATTGTAGTGGTCACTTCAGGCGCAATTGCTGCAGGTAAAGAGCATTTAAATATGCCCAATATTGAACCCACTATTGCCAATAAACAGATGCTAGCCGCAGTGGGGCAAGGGCAGCTTATTCGGGAATGGGAAAACCTATTTAAAATATATGGGTTACATGTTGGACAAATGTTGCTTACACGTGCAGACCTAGATGATAAAGGTCGTTTTCTCAATGCACGTGATACACTTAATACGTTACTAAAACATCGTATCGTGCCATTAATAAATGAGAATGATGCTGTTGCTACACGTGAAATAAAAGTAGGTGATAACGATAATTTGTCGGCATTAGTCGCTTTATTAGCTGATGCAGATCAGTTGATACTATTAACTGATCAACCCGGGTTATTTACAGCCGACCCTCGCAGTAACCCTGATGCAAAATTAATTACAGAAGTAACTGAAATAACAGAAGCTATTCATAGCATTGCCGGCGGAAGTGTTGGTGGGTTAGGAACGGGAGGTATGGCAACCAAGATCGAATCGGCGACGGTTGCTAATCGAGCAGGTATTGAGGTAGTGATTGCCTCTGGCCATCGTAAAAATGTTATTTTAGACGCCGCTAATGGTCTACCAGTTGGCACAAAATTTGTGTCTGCAAATAACCGTTTAGAAGCAAGGAAAAATTGGATCTTCGCTGGCTCTCGCCCAGCAGGATTGATTTTTGTTGACCCAGGAGCAGAGCACGCCATTATTAACGGTGGTAGTAGTTTACTTGCAAAAGGTATTAGCTCTGTGCAGTCGCACTTTTTACGAGGTTATGTGGTCTCAATTTGCAACCATAAAGGTAAAGAGATTGCGCGCGGTATCGTGCGTTATAAAAGTGTCGATATAGAACGAATTAAGGGACAACATTCAGATCAAATTGAAAAAATATTAGGTTATGAACACGGTACTGTTGTTATACACCGTGATGACCTAGTTATTTTATAATAAAGACTCGTTAATTATGGAGTCTGTTTTAAAGGAGTAGAAATGAATTTACAACAAATAGGTCAACAAGCGAAAGAAGCAAGTTACGAGTTGGCAATCACTGATACGACTACAAAAAATGCAGCGCTTGAAGCGATTGCGATTGAATTAGAAAGTAATGCGGCAGAAATAGTCGCTGCTAATCAAAAAGATATTGAAGCAGGTAAAGCGGCTGGATTAACCGACGCTTTATTGGATCGCCTGTTATTAGATGAAACCCGCTTAGCCGGTGTTATTAGTGATTTACGTAGTGTGATTGGACTTTCTGACCCAGTTGGAGAAGAATTTGATAGTAAGCTATTAGAAAATGGCTTAAAACTTTGTAAGCGCCGTGTACCTGTAGGCGTGTTAGGTGTTATTTATGAAGCGCGTCCTAATGTTACCATTGATATTGCTGCATTGAGCTTGAAAACGGGTAACGCTAGTATTTTGCGTGGTGGTAAAGAAACCATTAACTCTAACTTAGTGCTAGTTAAGTTTATTCAAAGCGCATTAGTAAAAGTAGGCTTACCAAAAACGTCTGTGCAATATATAGAAAATACAGATCGCGCATTAGTAGGCGAGTTATTAAAATTAGATAAATACGTGGATATGATCATTCCTCGTGGTAATGCTGGCTTACAAAAATTCTGTAAAGAGAATAGTACTATTCCTGTGATTATTGGTGGTATTGGTATTTGTCATTTATTTGCAGAGAAAACGGTTAATGTTGAAAAAGCCTTAGCGATTATCGAAAATGCTAAAGTACAACGTCCAAGTGTTTGTAATGCGTTAGACACGTTATTAGTAGAAGCTGATATTGCTGAGTCTTTCTTACCTAAATTGGCTGCACACTTATTACCGCTAGGTGTTACGTTAGTAGCAGAAGAAAAAGCGAAAGCTATTTTAGGTGATGATGCACAGCTTGCTCAAGAAGGCGACTTTTCACGTGAGTGGTTATCTCTAAACTTAGGCGTTAAAGTGGTGGCTAATTTACATGAAGCCTTGATGCATATCCGTGAGCATAGCTCTGAACATTCTGATGGCATTTTGACCAATGACTTTACCGTGGCGAATAAATTTATCAATGCGGTTAACTCGGCGGCGGTTTATGTTAATACCAGTACTCGGTTCACTGATGGCAGCCAATTTGGTTTAGGCGCTGAAGTAGCAGTATCAACCCAGAAGTTACATGCACGTGGGCCAATGGGCTTACCTGAATTAACTACCTATAAATGGATCGGGACCAGTGATAATTTAATCCGTTCTTAGGAATGTAATACGAAGCTAAATTTTTAGCTGAAATAACTAAAAAGGGCTTGATACAATTTGTATCAAGCCCTTTTGTTTTTTATCAATTAATACATTTACTTAGTTGTAATAATCAATCAATCAATCAATCAATCAACCAAACAACCATATAATTACATGTTTACATCAGGACAGTTTTAAAATAACTACAACCAAATAACTACAACTAAATAACCTGTGCTTTAAACTGCCCTTTATCAAGGGTCACTTCAACTGTTTCTCCTACTTTGAGTTTTGCAGGATCAGTGCTTACCTTGCCTTTTTCATCTTTAACTATTGCATAACCACGGGCTAAGGTTGCTAGTGGACTAAAGGCATTTAGTTGTTGTATTTGATGATGTAAGTTCTGTTCCGCGTTATTTAATTTTGCCGTCATTGCTTGTGTTAATTGACGTTTTAATTGTTGTTGCTTTTGCAGTTCAATATTAATGTGATGCGCAGGGCTAGCCTGTTGTAATCGATTTTTTAACTGTGAAGTCTGGTGTTGTTGCCATTGCATTTTTTGTTGCATAGCATGTTGTAAGCGTAAACTTAATTCATCTAAGTTTTGTGCCTGCTGTTGTAATTTATGTTTAGGATCGTGTTGTAATAAGGTTTGTTTTAATACACTTAGCTGGTGGGTCTTATGTTGCAGCCTATTTTGTATAGACTGCTTAAGGCGTGCGACTAAGTTATTGAGTTGAGTAGAAACAAAGGTTTTATGTTGACTTACTAACTCAGCTGCTGCTGATGGCGTCGCAGCTCTGAGATCGGCAACAAAATCACTAATGGTTACATCTATCTCATGCCCAACAGCGCTAATTACAGGTAATTGGCTATTATAGATGGCATAGGCGACATCGGGCTCATTAAAGCACCATAAGTCTTCTAAGGAGCCACCACCACGACCGACGATCAACACATCACATTCATTACGAATATTCGCTAAGGCAATTTGAGCAGCGACGGAGAATGCACTACCTTGTCCCTGTACTTGAGTCGGATAAATAACCACTTGTAAACGTGGATCTCGACGTTGTAAAACACTCAGTATGTCATGTAGCGCAGCACCGGTTGATGAAGTAATAATGCCGACACGTTTGATAATCTCAGGTAAAGGTTTTTTTATCGCTTCAGAAAATAAACCCTGTCCTGCTAATTGGCATTTTAATTCTTCAAATTGTTGTTTTAATAATCCATCACCTTCTGGTGCCATGGTTTCTGCGATTAACTGATAATCTCCACGTGCTTCGTACAAGCTTAATTTTCCACGCACTAATACTTGCTGCCCGTGTTTAGGTGTAAACCCCGCACGGCTATTATTGCCTCTAAACATAGCACATTTTATTTGCGCGCCATGATCTTTTAACGTGAAATACCAATGCCCTGAAACTGCGATAGTTAGGTTAGAAATCTCACCAGATAACCAAATCACCCCTAATCCTGTCTCTAGTAAGGATTTTGCGGCTTTATTGAGTGAGCTTACGCTATAGATGTTGTTGTTTTTTATCGCCATAACAAAAAATTTTACCAATTAAATCAGGGGCTAAATATTAACACAGTAAAAACTGTGTATAAAAACATAAATTGTATTGTACTTATCATAATTTACGATTAAAATCCCACCGCAATATCATACCCAAGCAATTTTGGGTATATCTAAAATGCTCCCAACTATAAGTGAGATATTGCAATGCTAAGAATAGCAAAAGATGCGTTAACATTTGACGATGTATTATTAGTGCCAGCCCACTCGACAGTACTACCTAACACTGCCGATCTAAGAACTCAATTAACAAAAAATATCTCGTTGAACATTCCTGTGGTTTCTGCGGCAATGGATACAGTTACAGAGGCACGCTTCGCTATTGCTTTAGCTCAAGAAGGCGGCATGGGTTTTATCCATAAAAATATGTCTATTGAAGTACAAGCTGAACAAGTTCGTTTAGTAAAAATCCACGAAAGCGGTGTGGTAGCTACGCCTATTACTGTTTCTCCTTCTACAACCCTGGGTGAAATTAAAGAGTTAACTGAAAAACATGGTTTTGCCGGTTACCCTGTAGTTGAAGACTCTGGCGAATTAGTCGGTATCATTACTGGTCGTGACGTCTTATTTGAAACTGATTTAACAAAACCTGTTTCTGCTGTAATGACAATAAAAACCGACCTAGTTACTGCAAAATCGAATACTCCTCGTGATGAAATCGAAGCTTTAATGCATAAACACCGTATCGAAAAAGTTTTATTAACAGATGATAACTTTAAGCTTAAAGGCATGATCACTGTTAAGGATTTCCGTAAAGCAGAGCGTAAACCAAACGCATGTAAAGACGAATTAGGTCGTTTACGTGTTGGTGCCGCTGTAGGTGCTGGTGCAGGTAATGAAGAACGTGTTGATGCATTAGTAGAAGCGGGTGTTGATGTCTTATTAATTGACTCTTCTCACGGTCATTCGCAAGGTGTTTTAGATCGTATTAAAGCAACTCGCGCAGCATACCCAAACCTAGAAATCATTGGTGGTAATATTGCAACAGGTGACGGTGCTAAAGCATTGGTTGCTGCTGGTTGTAGCGCTGTTAAAGTAGGTATCGGCCCTGGTTCAATCTGTACTACACGTATTGTTACAGGTGTAGGTGTTCCGCAAATTACTGCTATTTCAGATGCAGTGGATGCATTACAAGGTACTGGTATTCCTGTGATTGCTGATGGCGGCATTCGTTTCTCAGGTGATATTGCTAAAGCACTGGCTGCTGGCGCATCATGTGTGATGATGGGAAGTATGTTTGCTGGTACTGAAGAATCGCCAGGTGAAATTATTTTATACCAAGGTCGTTCATACAAATCATACCGTGGCATGGGCTCTTTAGGCGCGATGTCTCAAGGTTCATCGGATCGTTACTTCCAATCTGATAATGCAGCAGACAAGTTAGTACCTGAAGGTATTGAAGGACGTGTTGCTTATAAAGGTAAAGTAAAAGAAATTATTCATCAGCAAATGGGTGGCGTACGTTCATCGATGGGGCTGACCGGTTGTGCAACGATTCAAGAAATGAATACTAAAGCAATGTTTGTAAAAATTACCAGTGCAGGTATGGGTGAAAGCCACGTGCATGATGTTGCTATCACTAAAGAAGCGCCTAACTACCGTAGTGGTGGTTAATTAATGTAATAAGCGTTCAGGTTTGTGTAATGTAGAAAGCGGCTTAATCGTTAGCAAATGACATTACACAATAACACTGAACATCTTATGCCGTTAATTTAGCTTCATTAAAGCATCAATTTAAAGACGATATTTATCGTCTTTTATTATTTTTAGCAATAAAAATTTAAGTAAGATAAAGGACAATATGATGAGTACAAATATTCATGAGCAACGCATCCTAATATTAGATTTTGGTTCTCAATATACACAGCTAATTGCACGTCGTATTCGTGAAATTGGTGTTTACTGTGAGCTTTGGAGCTGGGATGTTGACGAACAAGACATCAAAGAATTTAATCCTAACGGTATTATCCTTGCGGGTGGTCCTGAAAGTGTAACCGCTGAAGGTTCACCACGAGCTCCTGAATATGTATTTAACGCTGGTGTGCCAGTATTAGGTATTTGTTACGGTATGCAAACTATGTCGCATCAATTAGGCGGCGCAGTGATTAAAGGTGAAGGCGAGGGTGAGTTTGGCTACGCAAAAGTTGAAGTGCAAGCTGAATCTGCTTTCTTTAATTCGATTGAAGATGCGATTTCAGAGCAAGGCAAACCTTTATTAGACGTATGGATGAGCCACGGCGATAAAGTGTCAGCTATTCCTGCTGATTTTATTACGGTTGCTAATACTGCGACTTGTCAATTTGCTGCTATTGCCAATGAAGAAAAACATTTTTACGGTGTGCAATTTCACCCTGAAGTAACACATACTCGCCAAGGTGAGCGTATGTTACGTAATTTTGTCGTTGATATCTGTGGCTGTGAAACACTATGGACGCCTGCATCAATTATCGATGATGCCGTGGCTCGTATGAAAGAACAAGTCGGTGATGATGAAGTTATTCTAGGTTTATCTGGTGGTGTTGATTCATCGGTGGTGGCGATGTTATTACAACGTGCTATTGGTGATAAGCTGACCTGTGTTTTTGTTGATAACGGTTTATTACGTTTAAACGAAGGCGCGCAAGTAATGGATATGTTTGGTGATCATTTTGGATTAAATATTATCCATGTTAATGCTGAACATCGTTTCCTAGAGCAAATGGCTGGCGAAAGTGATCCTGAAGCGAAGCGTAAAATTATCGGTCGTGTATTCGTTGAGATCTTTGATGAAGAATCTAAGAAATTAGCCAATGCAAAATGGCTTGCACAGGGCACTATTTACCCTGATGTAATTGAGTCAGCAGCTTCTAAAAACGGCAAAGCACATGTTATTAAATCTCATCATAATGTTGGTGGGTTACCTGATGATATGGCGATGGGCTTAGTTGAACCTTTACGTGAATTATTTAAAGATGAAGTACGTAAAATTGGTTTAGAGTTAGGCTTACCATACGATATGCTATACCGCCATCCATTCCCTGGACCAGGTCTAGGTGTGCGTGTACTAGGCGAAGTGAAGAAAGAGTACTGTGATTTATTACGTCGTGCAGATGCTATCTTTATTGAAGAGTTACACAAAGCAGAGTTATACCATAAAGTAAGCCAAGCCTTTGTTGTATTCTTACCTGTACGCTCTGTGGGTGTAATGGGTGATTGCCGTAAATATGACTGGGTTGTGTCATTACGTTGTGTTGAAACTATCGACTTTATGACGGCTCGCTGGTCACACTTACCATATGAATTAATCGGTCACGTATCTAACCGTATTATCAATGAAATTGATGGTATCTCACGTGTTGTTTATGATGTATCAGGTAAACCACCTGCGACGATTGAATGGGAATAACCATTAATAGAAAGTAACTATTTATTAGAAAGTACTATTGAAGTTAAGTTAGGTTATGATCTATAACTATAAAAGGTGGCTACTTAGCCACCTTTTTTGTTGGCTTTTTTACTGTTTAGCTTACGATTTGTTTTGATGAGGAATAATAATGATCAACTCACTTGGTTTATTGAGTACTGCACAATTCATTAAAAGCCCATTTTATAATCAACGTCCTATTGAGGCTGACATTAGTTTATTAGTGATCCATTGCATTAGCTTACCGGAAGGGCAGTATGGTACTGAACATATTAAGAACTTATTTACAGGATGTTTAGATTGCGCAGCTGACCCTAGTTTTGTTGATTTGCAAGGATTAGAAGTGTCTGCGCATTGTGTCATTCGTCGAGACGGTTCAATAGAACAATATGTTCCTTTTACAAAGCGTGCATGGCATGCCGGTATTTCGAACTTTGAGGGGGTAGCAGGTTGTAATGACTATTCAATTGGTATCGAGCTAGAAGGAACTGATTGCACTGCCTACACAGAGTTACAATATCAAGCGTTAGTTGATGTTACGTTACAAATACAACAGCAATACCCTTTAATTACTAAGCAACGTATCGTTGGCCATAGTGATATTGCACCTGGGCGAAAAACCGACCCTGGTAGTAAATTTGATTGGCACTCTTTTAAGTTAAGCCTAGCCCTTTAAGCTACGTTTAGCGCTTTAAATTATTTTTAGGGCTTTAAATTACGTATAGAACTTTCAGTTATTTTTAGAAAAATAATTCTCGTTCAGAGAACGTTATCAGCAGTGTTTAGAAAACAATCTCAGTGTTTACTAGAGTGGATGAAGTTACCTAGGTCTATGGTAAACTTTTCATTTGTTATCAACGCTGATGCGGAGTAACACCAATCAGTTCATTTCTTTGATTAAAAATTTAAGTGCTGCATTGCCCTGAATCCTTATGATTAGAAATTCAATAATCAACTAGCTGACCTTAACTATCTTTCCTTAATTATCTTTTTTTAACCATCTTTTTTTAACTACCTTTCCCTAACAAATTCATCACACTTCATTCATCACTTAGGGCATCAAAATCACGATTAACGGTGGTCTTAGAGTGCCACTACAACCTTATCGTTTAGATCTTATTGTTTGATTTATTTTTTATGGTTTTTCAGGTGTTAATTGTTAGTTTTTCTATGCTTGTATTTGATTCTGATTATCTAGTAACTGTTTGTTAAGTAATGTTTATATATTTTTAATTTGATCTAGATCAATAGGTGAATTTTTGTTGCAATTTTCAGCTTGCTTGTTTAACTTATAAAGCGCTAAATAGTTATATATTGCTTTAATGTTGACTTTTATTGTGATTGATTAAGGTTTAGCTAAAGGGAGGGGAGTATGTTGAATAACGATCAACGATATATAAGTAATTTGAGTAAAGATACTTATGCAATTATTTTAGCGGGAGGGCGCGGTAGTCGTTTATTTGAGCTAACGGATCGTCGTGCTAAACCCGCCGTTTATTTTGGTGGCACATTTCGTATCATCGATTTTCCTCTTTCTAATTGTTTAAACTCAGGTATTGGCCGTGTGGGGGTTGCAACCCAATATAAATCACACTCTTTAATTAGTCATATTCATCGTGGATGGGGTACTTTTAAGGCTGATCTATCAGAATTTGTTGAGGTATTACCAGCATCGCAACATAAAATGAATGATTGGTATTCAGGCACTGCCGACGCAGTTTATCAAAATATAGAGATTATTCGCACTCACAAACCTAAGTACGTTTTAATTTTATCTGGTGACCATGTTTACCGCATGGATTACGGTAAGTTACTTATGCAACATGTAGATAATAAAGCGGATATGACGGTGTGTTGTATTGAGGCAAGCATTGAAGAGGCTGCGGGTAGCTTTGGTGTGATGACGGTGGATGAAACAGGTAAAGTGATTGCATTTAATGAAAAACCAAGCTCCCCTAATGAAATCCCCGGTAAACCTGGTTTCTGTTTAGCATCAATGGGAAATTATGTTTTTAATACTGATTTTCTATTTGAGCATTTAAATAAAGATGCGGCTAATCCTAACTCAAGCCATGATTTTGGTTTAGATGTTATTCCTTCTATTATTAAAGAATATAATATATTTGCTTATCCCATTGAAGACCCTGATGCAGACAAGCAAGCTTATTGGCGTGATGTGGGTACAATAGATTCACTTTGGGAAGCTAATATGGAGTTAATAGAGCCTGAGCCACAGTTTGATCTTTATGATCGATCATGGCCTATTTTTACTTACCAAAGCCAGTTACCTCCTGCTAAATTTATCTTTGATAATGAGACTCGTCGAGGTACCGCACTTGATTCCACCGTGGCTAGTGGTTGTATTATTTCTGGATCAACTATTCGTAAATCAATATTATATTCAAGTGTACATACCCACTCTCACAGTTTAATCGAACAATCTGTATTGATGCCGGAGTGTGATATCGGTGAGAACTGTAAATTGTTTAGAGTCATTGTTGATGCTAACTGTCATATTCCCGCAGGGTTCATTATTGGTTATGACAAAGAAAAGGATGTTGCTAGAGGCTTTCGAGTCTCGAATAAAGGCGTTACTTTAGTGACTAGTCCGATGATTAATGCACTCACTAAAAAAGAAAAGCAGCTTATGGCACATTAAATCGTACATTGTGCAGACAAAGATGATGTCTGCACTGATCGTGCGCGGCTAATACTATTAAGTTGCGCTTATTAAATTACTGGCTATTAACGACCTACCTATTAACCCCTATATATTAATCCCTTATCAATTAAACCTTCATTTATTAAATTATCGTAATGTGCAGTCATGTATGACATTTCAATTTTTTTAGTACAGAAATATTGTCATAATGAGTCGAGATGTAAAACTTGTTTATTTAAATAAATACCTCGTTGTTACCTTTATTCTATATATGATCATAATATCACCCTACTTAAAATGTAATTTATAGAAACACCTAATCATTGCTTTTTTAAACGATTAAATCTAAAGATATGAAGTTATTATTTATTAAGTTGTTGATTATTAGGCTTTATTGCATTTATTTTTTTTAAAGGGATTATCTCTTGTTAATTAACTTTTTTATGTAAATTTGCTTTTAAAAGTTAGATTCTAGTAAGTCAATTCTTGTCACTAACGATTACTTCTAATTTGAGGTATAGCTCTCATAATCGGTTGTGTAACAAGAGCCAACTCACAAAAATTACCGCGCTTACTTTCGATTATATAATACTACAATACTATTAAATAATATCTAAACAGAAGGAATATGACGTGATATCGCACAAGCAGTTAGCAATTGATGCAGTTGAGTTAGTGACCCCTGCAATTGAACGCCTTTTTGAGAGAACTAATCGAAAAGAGCTTCATATTGTCGTTATGGACCCGACGATAAAACCGTGGGAGTCATGCTTTGAAGACGCCATTCTGTATCAGTCTTCTCTCGGTAATCCTGAACAATGGACCATTCCATTTGATCAGCTTGCTAGAAAAAAAGCACATCAAGCATGGCGAGAAGGTAGTGCCAATATGAATCTTCAAACATTGCATCCAACATCGTTGCATCAAGGTGACGTACTTTTTTATGGATCATTTGTTTACGGAAATATTGTAGTTGCTTGCAGTGGCGTAGAGCAGTGGTTTGATATGTTAGTAAGCGGTTGGATTGCTGTAGCTATTGAACAGTTAGCAATACATGACTATCAAACGACAAAAGTAAAAAATCCAACTCAAACCTATAAAGATTAATTAGTACAATTTATTTAATACAAAGGGATATAAAATGAAAAAGTTATTGAAAACAGCCTTGATCAGCGCCGGATTGTTAATGTCAGCAAGCTCTTTTGCTGCTGATTATCCATCAAAAAACATACGCTTAATTGTGCCGTTTGGTGCAGGTGGTGGTACTGATGCAGTAGGACGTACATTAGCAAATAGCGCTAAAGATATTCTAGGTACAAGTATTTCAGTCATGAACCGCACAGGTGGTGCAGGTGCAGTGGGCATGAGTTTTGGTGCTCGTCAACGTGCTGATGGTTACACATTAACCGTGGTAACTCGTGAAATTGCTTCTTTACCGCAAATGGGATTAATGCAAAATACCGCCGACGATTTTAAATTAATTCGTATGGTTAACTTAGATCCTGCTGTTATTTTAGTACCTGCTGATAGCCCATTCAACACGGTTAATGACTTAGTGGCTGAAGCTAAAAAAATGCCGGGTAAAGTTAAATTTGCATCAACTGCTGCACCAAACTTCTACTTAATGGCTCTAGAGCAATCGCAAGATATTAAACTTAATGCTGTTCCTTACAATGGTTCATCGGAAGCGATTCCTTCTGTATTAGGTCACCACACACAAGTCACTATGGTAACGCCTGGTGAAGCAATCGCACAATTACGCTCTGGTCAACTTAAAGCACTAGGTGTGATGTCGGAAGAACGTATTTCTTATATACCTGATGTACCAACATTAAAAGAGCAAGGTATTGATGCAACTACGGGTACATGGCGCGGTATTGGTGCACCGAAAGATACACCAGATGAAATCATTGAAATCTTAGGTAATGCCTTTGACCAAGCAATGGCGTCGGCAGAATTTAAAGACTTTATGGCAAAAGGTGCGATGACAATTCACCCACTTAAAGCACAAGAGTTTACTGATTTTGTAAAAAAAGATGAGAAAGTGTTAAGTCAATTTATTAAATAACCCCTACTACAAAAACCAAGGAATAGGCCTTGGTTTTTGTTTCTCATGACTAAGCGCAATAGCGTTTATTAGCGAGTTTATTATGCTTAATCGTAATATTTTTTTTCCCAGTTTAATTATTTTACTGAGTCTTATCTTCTTAGTGTTCATTTCTCAATTTCCTGAGCCTCGATACCAAGATGCACCCGTTGGAGCTGGCTTTTTTCCTGCCGTAATAGCAGTCATTCAGATCATTATTTGTAGCGTGTTAATTTTTCAATACAAGCAAAAACAAAATAATCAACAGGCAGATAAGCAAAAACAACAAGAAACAAAGGAGATCCCACTAGTATCCAAACATTCCATTTTTGGTTTTACGCTGTTGATTGGTTATGCCGCGCTGATAACGCTAGTCGGTTACTTACCAGCTAGTTTGGTTGGTTTTACTTATTACTTGGTCTATTACCGAGTGAAAAAACCACTTTATTATGCAATTGCGTGGATATTTGTATTCACTATCTATTTTCTGTTTGGTGAAGTTTTTGTTATTTCACTGCCAGAAGGTTTACTTTTTTTCTAGGTTATTATTATGACAGAATATTTATTAAGCGGTTTTGCTTCTGCGTTTAGTATGGCGGTTTTCCCTGTCCTAGTGTTTGGAGTATTGGGGGGCGTAATATTAGGTGCCTTACCCGGTTTAACTGCAACCATGGGGGTAGCTATATTACTACCTTTTACTTTTGGTATGGACGCAACACCGGCATTAGTGATGCTGATTGGTGTTTACATCGGTGGCATTTATGGCGGTTCGATTGCTGCTATTTTATTAAAAACACCGGGTACACCCGCTTCAGCAGCTACTGTCTTGGATGGGCATACCATGGCCATTAAAGGCTTAGCAGCAAAAGCGTTAAGCATTGCCGCGGTAGCTTCTTTTATTGGTGGATTAATCAGTACCATAGTATTAATTGCGGTAGCGCCTATTTTAGCTGACTTTGCACTACGTTTTAATGCGCCAGAATATTTTGCATTAGCCTTATTTGGTTTAACTATTATTGCCAGTGTCTCCGCTAAAAACATAATGAAAGGTTTGTTAGCAGGGACCATTGGATTGTTGGTATCAATGGTGGGTTTAGACCCTATTAGTAGTGTGCCCCGCTTTACTTTTGGTGTAATGGACTTATACAGTGGTATTAATATTATTCCGGTGTTAATTGGTTTGTTTGCGATTGCAGAAGGGTTAAATCAGCTAGAAAAAATGTCTAGCGATAAACAAGAGATGCCGCCTAAATTTAGTTACAAACTACTTAGTTTTGCTGATTTTAAAAAGATATTACCGACCACCATAAAAAGTGGTTTAATTGGTACTTCAATTGGTTCTGTTCCCGGTGCCGGTGCAGACATTTCAGCCTTTGCTTGTTATAACGAAGCTAAGCGTGTGGCGAAAAATCCAGAAGAGTTTGGTAATGGTTCAATGCATGGATTAGCGGCAGCAGAGTCTGGTAATAATGGTGTTACTGGTGGTTCTTTAGTGCCGCTACTCACTTTAGGTGTACCAGGTGATGCGGTATCAGCTGTATTATTAGGTGCTCTAATAGTACAAGGATTAACACCTGGGCCGTTGCTGTTTACACAAAACCCTGAAATTGTTTATGGTATTTTTAGCTCGATGATTGTGGCAAATATTGTGATGCTGATTATTGGTTTTCTGGGTATTCGCTTCTTTTGTCGAATTATTGAAGTGCCAAAAATCCTGATGATCCCGATTATTATCTTTTTGTCTGTGATCGGTGCTTACGCTATCAATAACTCTATGTTTGATGTGGGTATTGCTATTACTTTTGGTTTATTAGGCTTCCTATTAAACAAATTAGATATTCCTTCATCACCTATTTTATTAGCGATTATTTTAGGGCCGATGGCAGAAACAAACTTACGTAAATCATTGATTATGTATGAAGGCAGTTGGTCTTTTTTATATGACCGTCCGATTGCTTTAGCGTTTATTTTGTTTGCTATCTTCTCGGTTTATTCAACGATTAAGCTTAAAAAGAAAGAGCGTCTAGCAGAGAAAAAGTAAGTGTTCCATAAGCTAATTTTTTAATATAATAAAGGCCCAGTGAAAGATTGCTGGGCTTTTTCTTATTAATAATTGGCGTTATCTTTGTATTGATTATTTAGCGCATGAAGTAGGTTAAAAATAATGTTAATTTAACGCTTTATTTGTTTTATAAAAGTGATCTTATTTTTTCTTTTTTTTGTCATTAATGCAAATGGTCTTACCAATTGTTTGTTTTCTAGCAACTTCTAGGTATAACTGCCTTTATTCATCATTTAAGTTTGATTTGGATCATAAAATTCTAGACATAAATTGTTAATTTTGTTAATTTCTATGCCTAATTATTAATTGGTAATACCATTTTACATTTTGATGTTATTAATGCATCTCAATAACCTGTGCGATTAACTGATTTAGGGCTTTCATGACTTACGCAAAAATTAAACAACCTAAGCTTGCAGATGTGATTGAATCACAGCTAGAAAGCATGATTTTAGAGGGGAGTTTAGAGCTAGGTGAGAAGTTGTTACCTGAACGTGAGTTGGCTAAGCAGTTTGATGTATCTCGTCCTTCATTGCGTGAAGCTATTCAACGTTTAGAATCCAAAGGTTTGTTAACACGTCGTCAAGGCGGTGGTACTTATGTTAAAGAAGAGCTACGAGCACAATTAACGGATCCATTATTTGAATTATTAAATACCCACCCTGAATCAAAGTATGACCTATTAGAATTTCGTCATGCAATTGAAGGGTTTTCTGCTTATTACGCTGCTTTACGTGGCACTTCTGATGACTTTAATAAAATAAAAACAAGTTTCACTGCTATTGATATCGCTAATGCTGCTGGTAACATCGAACAAGAGATTGCGTCGGTTGCGCAGTTTTATCTTGCGGTTATTGAAGCATCGCATAATGTGGTATTTTTACATTTAGCGCGTGGCATTAATCCATTATTACATCGTAATATCTCGGATAATGTTAAACAATTGTATTTATATCCTGAAGTGGCTAAAAAAATTCATCAACATCGTTTACAGTTAGTGGATGCTATTTTATCAAAGCAACCGATGAAAGCGAAAGAAGCATCAGATCAACATCTGAATTACATTGAAGAAACACGTTTGGTTATGTTACGTGAAGAGAGTGCCTTTAAACGCGAGTTAGGTGGCTTTTGAAAAAAACTGCCGTTTTATAGTATAACGGGCACAGTTTTACTGTGAAAATATACTTATATAAATAACTATTTAGATTACTTATTGCCGAAATGGCATACAAACGTGCTGTGAAGCAGGTAGTGGTTAATGTAAATAATTATAAAACAACGCTTGGCTTTCGAGCTGAGATTATCTAGTGATATAGAAGGAAAGTGTCATGACTGACATCCTAAAAGATATTGATGCGCAAGAAACTTCTGAATGGCTTGAAGCATTATCAACCATTCTTGAAGATGAGGGCTCAGAACGTGCTCAGTTTATCCTTGAGCAAGTGATGGATAAAGCACGTAAAGAAGGTGTTAATTTGCCACACGGCATTAACACTAATTATGTGAATACTATCCCATCTGACCAACAACCTGTTTACCCAGGCGATCTAAAAATAGAACAACGTATTCGTTCAATCATTCGCTGGAATGCGATCATGATTGTTATGCGCGCTTCTAAAAAAGATTTAGATCTTGGTGGACACATGGCTTCTTATCAGTCAGCTGCTGCATTTTACGAAGTATGTTTTAACCACTTTTTCCGTGCTCCAAATGAAACAGATGGCGGTGATTTAGTTTATTACCAAGGTCATATTTCTCCTGGTATTTATGCGCGTGCATTTCTTGAGGGTCGCTTAACTGCTGAACAGTTAGATAACTTCCGTCAAGAAGTAGATGGTAAAGGTTTACCTTCTTACCCGCACCCTAAACTACTTCCTGAGTTTTGGCAGTTCCCTACTGTATCAATGGGTCTTGGTCCAATTGCTGCTATATACCAAGCGCGTTTCTTAAAATACCTTGACGGTCGTGGTTTAAAACCAACGTCTGCACAACGTGTTTATGCGTTCTTAGGTGATGGTGAAATGGATGAGCCAGAATCTCGTGGTTCATTATCTTTTGCTTCTCGTGAAAAATTAGATAACTTATGTTTCTTAATTAACTGTAACTTACAACGTTTAGATGGCCCAGTAATGGGTAACGGTAGCATCATTCAAGAGCTAGAAGGCCTATTTACAGGTGCTGGTTGGAATGTTGTTAAAGTTATTTGGGGCGGTAACTGGGATGCCTTAATTGCTAAAGATACGTCTGGTAAATTATTACAGTTAATGGAAGAAACTGTTGATGGTGATTACCAAACATTCAAATCTAAAGACGGTGCTTATGTTCGTGAGCATTTCTTCGGTAAATACCCTGAAACAGCTGCACTAGTTGCAGATATGACCGACGAGCAAATTTTTGCACTTAAACGTGGTGGTCATGATTCATCTAAACTGTACGCTGCATTTAAAAACGCAGAAGAGACAGCGGGTAAACCAACAGTAATTCTAGCTAAAACAGTTAAAGGTTACGGTATGGGCGCTGCGGCTGAGGGCAAAAATATTGCTCACGGCGTGAAGAAAATGACTGAAGAGCATATCGAAACGTTACGTGATCGTTTAGGTTTACAAGACTTATTAAGTGATGAGCAAGCTGCAACACTGCCTTACTTAACACTTGAAGAAGGTTCTGAAGAGTACAACTACTTACACGGTAAGCGTGAAGCATTATTAGGTTACACACCTAAGCGTCTTCCTAAGTTTACTGAAAAACTAGCTGTGCCTGAATTAGATAAATTCTCAGCGCTATTAGGCGAGCAAAAACGTGAAATTTCAACAACAATGGCTTACGTACGTATTCTAAATATATTGTTGAAAGATAAAGGTATCGGTAAAAATATCGTTCCAATCATTGCCGATGAAGCGCGTACTTTTGGTATGGAAGGTTTGTTCCGTCAAGTGGGTATTTATAATCCGCATGGTCAAGATTACATTCCTGAAGACCGTGGCGTCGTTTCTTACTATAAAGAAGCAACGTCTGGACAAGTATTACAAGAAGGTATCAATGAACTAGGTTCTATGTCTTCTTGGGTTGCTGCTGCAACGTCATACAGTACTAATGACTTACCAATGATTCCATTCTACATTTACTACTCTATGTTTGGTTTCCAACGTATTGGTGATATGGCATGGATGGCGGGTGATCAACAAGCACGTGGTTTCCTATTAGGTGCTACTGCTGGTCGTACTACATTAAACGGTGAAGGTTTACAGCATGAAGATGGCCACAGCCATATTCAAGCAAATACTATCCCTAACTGTATTTCTTATGACCCAACATTTGCGTACGAGCTAGCGGTTATCGTTCAACACGGTATTGAGCGTATGTACGGTGAGAAACAAGAAAACATATATTATTACTTAACGGTAATGAATGAAAACTATGCAATGCCAGCTATGCCAGAAGGTGCTGAAGAAGGTATCCGTAAAGGTATTTACAAATTTACTTCATTGCCTGGTAAGAACAAAGTACAGCTATTAAGTTCTGGTACCATCATGAACGAAGTACGTGCTGCTGCGACTATTCTAAGTGAAGAATATGGTGTTGCTTCTGATATCTTCTCTGTGACTTCATTCAATGAATTAACACGTGACGGTCAAGACGTTGAACGCTTTAACATGTTAAACCCTGAAGCTGAGCAAAAAGTACCTTACATCACATCTGTATTAGGTGATGAGCCAACGATTGCTGCAACGGATTACATGAAAAACTATGCAGAGCAAGTACGCGCATTTATCCCTGCTGATTCATACAAAGTACTAGGTACTGATGGTTTCGGCCGTAGTGATAGCCGTGAAAACTTACGTCGTCACTTTGAAGTTAATGCCGGTTACGTTGTTGTAGCTGCGTTAACTGAGTTAGCAAAACGTGGTGATGTTGAACGTAAGGTCGTTACTGAAGCGATTGCTAAGTTTGATATCGATGTAAACAAAATCAACCCATTATTTGCATAAATCAGTCTCGGTGTTAGTCAAACCTAACACCGACTTTTATTGATTAGGAAAATTATTATGTCTGAATTAAAAGAATTTTTACTACCTGATATTGGTGCTGATGCGGCTGATATTACTGATATCTTAGTTGCAGTTGGCGATACCATTGCTGAAGACCAAGATGTATTAACGATTGAAGGCGATAAAGCGTCAATGGACGTACCTTCATCAGTTGCTGGTGTAGTTAAAGAAATTAAAGTAAGCGTTGGTGACAGTGTTTCTGAAGGTAACCTAGTATTAATCGTTGAAGTTGCTGGTTCTGCAGCTGCTGAAGCACCTGCAGCCGCTGAAACGCCAGCTCCTGCGGAAGAAGCTGCACCTGCAGTAGCTACTGCGACTGCTGTTAAAGAATTATGTGTGCCTGATATCGGTGGTGATGAAGTTGAAGTGACTGATATTCTTGTTGCTGTTGGCGATACGATCACCGAAGACCAAGATGTTATTACTGTTGAAGGTGATAAAGCATCAATGGACGTTCCTGCACCATTTGGTGGTGTTGTAAAAGAAATTAAAATCGCAACAGGTGATAAAGTATCTGAAGGAACTTTGATCCTATTAATTGAAGCTGAAGGCGATGCGCCTGCTGCTACTCCAGCTGCTGCCTCTGCTCCTGCTGAAGCACCTAAAGCTGCACCTGCTGCGGCGCCAGCTGCTCCTGCAAAAGTTGAAGTTGCACCTGTTAGCGCTGCGATTAAGGCTTCTCCATCGGTACGCCGTATTGCACGTGAGTTTGATTTAGACTTAAATGCAATCGCTGCTTCTGGTCCTAAAGGCCGTACAACTAAAGAAGACGTACAAAAATTCGTTAAAGCACAATTACAAGCTGCTAAAAACGGTGGCGGTGCTGGCGCAGGTGGTTTAGCTGTTGCTGCTTCACCTAAAGTAGATTTTGCTAAATTTGGTGAAGTGGAAGTTAAAGAACTTTCTCGTATCCAAAAAATCTCTGGTCCTGCTCTACATCGCAACTGGGTAACGATTCCACATGTTACACAGTTTGATGAAGCTGATATCACAGATTTAGAAGTGTTCCGTAAAGAGCAAAATGCAATCGCTGCAAAACAAGATCTTGGCGTTAAAATTAGCCCATTAGTATTCATGATGAAAGCAGTTGCTAAAGCGTTGGCGTTATACCCTAACTTTAACTCTTCTTTATCTGAAGATGGTCAAAGCTTGATCCTTAAAAAATACTACAACATTGGTATTGCAGTAGACACACCAAATGGTCTAGTTGTACCGGTTGTTAAAGATGTATTAAACAAAGGTATTTTTGATATTTGTCGCGAAATTGGTGAAATTTCTAAGAAAGCACGTGCAGGTAAATTAACATCTAAAGATATGCAAGGTGGTAGCATGACTATCTCTAGCCTTGGCGGTATTGGTGGTACACAATTTACACCTATCGTTAATGCACCTGAAGTCGCTATTTTAGGTGTTTCTAAATCTGCTATGAAACCACAGTGGAATGGTAAAGAGTTTGAGCCTCGTTTAATGGTTCCTCTTGCGCTTTCTTATGACCATCGTGTTATTGATGGTGCTGACGGTGCACGCTTTATTACAGCTGTTAACAACTACTTATCTGATCTACGTACCCTGATCTTATAATCTTTGTTAACTAGGTCGGCATTTGTGCCGACCATTCATTTTACATTCATATAACATTTGAATAGACTATAAACCCTATTTTGAGTGTTCGTTTATTGAGGTCAACATGAGTAAAGAAATTAAAGCACAAGTTGTTGTATTAGGTTCTGGCCCTGCGGGATACTCTGCAGCTTTCCGTGCAGCGGATCTAGGTCTTGAAACTGTATTAATTGAAAAATATGAAACGCTTGGCGGTGTTTGTTTGAACGTTGGTTGTATTCCTTCTAAAGCATTACTACATGTGTCTAAAGTAATTGAAGAAGCAAAAGCATTATCTGAGCATGGTGTACTATTTGGTGAGCCATCAACAGATATCGATAAAATTCGTATCTGGAAAGAAAAAGTAGTATCACAGCTAACTGGCGGCCTACAAGGCATGGCTAAAATGCGTAAAGTAACCACCGTTAACGGTTGGGGACGCTTTACTGGCGCGAATACTATCGAAGCTACAAACCGTGAAGGTGAAGTAACAACAATCACTTTTGATAACGCAATTATTGCTGCCGGTTCTCGCCCTGTTAAACTTCCGTTTATTCCACATGATGATCCACGTGTTTGGGATTCTACTGATGCATTAGAGCTTAAATCAGTACCAAAACGTTTACTTATTTTAGGCGGTGGTATCATCGGTCTTGAAATGGGAACTGTTTACAAATCATTAGGTTCTGACGTTGATGTTGTTGAATTTGCAGACCAATTAGTACCTGCTGCCGATAAAGATATTGTGCAAGTTTATACTAAGAAAGTTAAAAATAAATTCAACATCATGCTTTCAACTAAAGTAACTGCTGTTGACGCAAAAGAAGATGCGTTATACGTTTCTTTTGAAGGTAAAAATGCACCTGCTGAAGCAAAACCTTATGATGCTGTATTAGTTGCTGTTGGTCGTGTACCTAACGGTCTTACTATTGATGCTGAAAAAGCTGGCATTAAAGTAACAGAGCGCGGTTTCATTGAAGTTGATAAGCAAATGCATACTAATGTACCGCATATCCATGCTATCGGTGATATTGTTGGTCAACCAATGTTGGCTCATAAAGGTGTGCATGAAGGTCATGTTGCTGCTGAAGTTATTGCTGGCAAAAAACATTACTTTGATCCTAAAACAATTCCTTCAATTGCCTACACAGAGCCAGAAATGGCATGGGTTGGTGTAACTGAAAAAGAAGCAAAAGAGCAAGGTCTTAACTACGAAAAATCAGTATTCCCTTGGGCGGCTTCTGGTCGTGCAATCGCGTCTGATTGTTCTGATGGTTTAACTAAGCTTATCTTTGATAAAGATACTCACCGTATTATTGGTGGTTCAGTGGTTGGTACTAACGCAGGTGAACTACTAGGTGAAATCGGTCTAGCAATCGAAATGGGTTGTGATGCTGAAGATATCGCATTAACTATCCATGCTCACCCAACGTTACATGAGTCAGTTGGTTTAGCAGCAGAGATTTATGAAGGTTCAATTACTGATCTTCCAAATGCTAAAGCAGTAAAACGTAAATAATACTCGTTTCATTTCTAGCATATTAAAAAAGCTTGTTGCCTTAGGGTAGCAAGCTTTTTTTATGGGCGAAGGTTTTCCAGCGCTTTATCTCATATGGTTTATGCATTCCTGTTTTCATTAATGCTGTTTTCATTGATACAGAACGATATTGTAGTGTTTGATATTGTAATGACTGATAGTCCCTTGATCGAAATATTTCAATAAGTTAGTAAGAGCGATTGCTAGAATCAGAACCTAATAGGCGTAATATAAGCGACTTTCGTAACGCTTTAATACAACTAGGTTATACAAACGCATTATACGGGCTTGGCTTGCAATAAGGTGCTTGACGGGCGAAGGTGATATGACGTTGGAAAATATGAGTTAAAGCGGTGAGATTGTTATTAATTTTATAAAAAAGGGCTACTTATTATGGTTGATTATAAGATTTCTCTTAATCAACCAAAATAAATAACCCATATTTATTTTAAGTATTTTAATTATTATTCAAGTAACTATTCTAATGACTGTTCAAGTTACTCTTTAATAAATAATACGTTACAGCATTCTAACAGCAACAGGTTTGCCAGTGTATTTAGTGTTCATCTCTTGTGCAGGTGGCACAAAATCAGTTAGGTTAATGCCTTCCACTGCTTGTTTGTACTCTTCAATCGTAGGGAATCGACCTAATACGGTTGCTAGCACAACTAAAGGCGTAGAGCCTAATAATGACTCACCTTTCTTCTCGCTAGTGTCTGCTACTACACGGCCTTGGAATAAGCGTGTTGATGTTGCAATAACAGTATCACCTGGTTCAGCTTTTTCTTGGTTACCCATACATAAGTTACAGCCTGGGCGTTCTAGGTACATAATATTTTCATATTTAGTACGCGCCGAACCTTTAGGGTTAGCGTCATCGAATTCAAAACCTGAGTATTTCTGTAAAATATCCCAATCGCCTTCAGCTTTTAGCTCATCAACAATATTGTATGTTGGTGGGGCAATAACTAATGGTACTTTAAATTCAACTTTGCCATTATGTTTTTCAATGTTGCGTAACATTTGAGCGATGATTTGTATGTCACCTTTATGCACCATACATGAACCAACAAAGCCTAAATCTACTGGTTTATTATTGTAGAAAGAAAGAGGGCGGATCACATCATGTGTATAACGCTTAGATACATCGTCGTTATTTACATCTGGGTCAGCAACCATTGGCTCATCGATAGTATCTAGGTCAACAACTACTTCTGCGAAGTACTTCGCATTGTCGTCCGGTGATAAAGCTGGGTTTGTACCAGATTTGATTTCTTCAATACGTTTGTCAGCTAAAGCGATTAAACCGTGTAGTGTTTTCGCTTTATTTTCCATTCCCTTGTTGATCATTATCTGGATACGGCTCTTAGACAGTTCAAGAGACCCAATTAATGTATCATCCTGAGAAATACAGATAGAAGCTTTTGCTTTCATTTCTGCAGTCCAGTCAGTGAAAGTGAATGCTTGGTCTGCTAATAAAGTACCAATGTGTACTTCAATTACGCGGCCTTGGAAAACGTTATCGCCAAATTGCTTAAGCATTTGCAATTGAGTTGCATGTACCACATCACGGAAATCCATATAAGGTTTCATATCACCTTTAAAGGTAACCTTAACTGATTCAGGGATAGGCATTGTTGCTTCACCTGTTGCAAGTGCAAGTGCTACAGTACCTGAGTCAGCACCAAATGCGACACCCTTAGACATACGCGTATGAGAATCACCACCAATAATAATCGCTTGGTCATCAACGGTAATATCATTCAATACTTTATGAATAACATCGGTCATTGGAGCGTATACACCCTCTGGATCACGGGCGGTGATCAGACCAAATTTACTCATGAAACTCATCAACTTAGGGATGTTAGCCTGTGCTTTACTATCCCATACTGATGCAGTGTGACAACCAGACTGGTAAGCGCCATCAACAATAGGAGAGATTACCATTGCTGCCATTGACTCTAGTTCTTGAGAGGTCATTAATCCCGTTGTATCTTGAGAGCCAACGATATTCACTGTTACACGTACGTCAGAACCCGCATGTAGATCTGATTCTGAAGCAACACCTACTGCATTTTTATTGAATATTTTTTCAACTGCAGTTAAGCCTTGTCCTTCATGAGAAATCTCTTTAGAAGGGGCATAAACAGGTTGTAGTGGAACACCTAGTGTTTCAGCTGCAAAGTTTTGTAGTTTTTTACCAAAAACAATTGCGTAAGAACCACCGGCTTTCATGAATTCAACCGATTGCGGTGTGAATGCAGAAGAGATATCGACTAGCTCTTTATCACCGTTGTATAGTTTCTTAGTTTTGGTGTTAATAGTCAGTACGGTGCCTGTTGCTACTGAATAAACTTCTTCTAATACAGGGTCACCATTGTCGTTAAGTACTGTTTTACCATCGGCATCGGTCTTTTTAACCCAGTTTTTAAGATCTAAACCGATCCCGCCAGTTACACCAACTGTGGTTAAAAATATTGGAGAGATACCATTGGTACCCGCTACAACGGGAGCAAAGTTTACAAATGGAATGTAAGGACTTGCTTGTTCACCTGCCCACAAAGCAACGTTGTTAACACCAGACATACGAGAAGAGCCCACGCCCATTGTGCCTTTTTCAGCAATCAACATTACTTTTTTGCCTGGGTATTGCTTTTGCAGTGCTTGAATGTCTGCTTGTGCTTCTGGAGATATTAAGCACTTTCCGTGTAGTTCACGGTCTGAACGTGAATGCGCTTGATTACCTGGCGATAATAAGTCAGTAGAAATATCACCTTCACCAGCGATGTAAGTAACAACTTCTATTTTTTCAGCTATTTCAGGAAGTTTGGTGTAAAAGTCTGCTCTGGCATAACTTTCAAGAATGTCTTTAGCAACAGTATTACCTGCTTTGAAGGCTTCCTCTAAACGGCTTGTATCTGCTTCATACAAAAATACTTGTGTTTTTAATACTTCAGCGGCGGGGTGTGCAACTGATAAATCGTCAGATAATGCTAAATCAAGAAGAACTTGAATTGAAGGCCCACCTTTCATGTGTGACAACAACTCAAAAGCAAATGTAGGGGTAATTTCTTCTACTACTGACTGACCTAAAATAATTTCTTTTAAAAACTCAGACTTAACACCTGCAGCGCTAGTTGTGCCCGGTAAGGTGTTATAGATGAAAAAATGCAGTGAATCTTTACGATACTCATTATTTACATCTTTAATTTGAGCAATTATTTCAGATAATAATTCAGCACCATCAATCGGCAGAGGAGCCAATCCAAGATCCTTTTTACGACTTTCAATTTCCTTGATGTACTCTATATATAGATTCATTTAAAACTCTCTCTAGCTATAATGTGCTAACAATATTGTCATCATTAGCAAGGACAAAATTCAGCAGTAGTTTACCTTATTTTTCTACTACTAAGAATCATTTGCTTAATTTAACATTAAATTAACATTAATCTTGTGATTTATGCCTGATAGAATAGACACTTATATTAATCTTATTAAATTATTACTCATTCCGTTAACGCTTTTCCTTGATCTCTCCTATGTGTATTTATTTTTGCTTATTGAATGGTAACGGCCATACATAATTAAAAATTTAATGTCTAAGAAAGGTACGATTTTACTATAAAAATGGCTCTGCTTAATGATAACTGCGCCGCTTATTTTCTTTTATTATGAACTATTAATAGTTATAAATGTGATTATTTCTTGGTCATACACTAAGCATTTAAACAAACACCATGATGAAGCGTCTTATAAGGGTGTTTGTACTAATATTAGGGAAATTATTTGCTTAGCAACTGAGATAAAAAGGGATCAAATAAAAAGCTGATTTAGTAAAGCTGATACAGTGCTAGTGACTTGAAAGGCTGAGTTTTTAATATGGCATTCATACTATTTTTAGAATGAAAAAGCGTGCTTAGGTAACTAATTTGGTTTTTTATTTGCATGATATAAAACTTACCCTATAGTAAATGTTTATGATAAAATTATTACAAAATTATGATGATCATGAAATACGTTTGTGTTTTTATGTTAATTTGATAATATGTTTGAGATTCTATAAGAGATTGCTCAAGCAGTCCGAAAATTAAAATAAAAAATGGTCAAATCCACAGAGATTGGCATTTATATAAAACAAAAAATGGGTACTATTATTATGTTAGAAAAAAGTTTAGTTGTGGGTGAATTCCACATTGATACAAGCCAAA
The DNA here is from genome assembly GCF_037546705.1 of Vibrio sp. 2-Bac 85. Classification (NCBI taxonomy): domain Bacteria; kingdom Pseudomonadati; phylum Pseudomonadota; class Gammaproteobacteria; order Vibrionales; family Vibrionaceae; genus Vibrio; species Vibrio sp. 2-Bac 85. The sequence goes on from NZ_JALAAB010000003.1 coordinate 206,223, forward strand.
ACAGTTTAATACACGGAAGTCGAAAAGTTTATTTAGGTCCATTGCGTACATCACTTTTACATTTTCTATGTAAAAACGTAAACACAGTGGTTACTCGCGAAGATCTTGCTCAACATGTATGGGGGCGTCTAGTTACAGACCATACTATCAACCAACATATATCTCAACTACGCAAGAGTGTAGGTACTTTAAGTCTTCATGGTTTAAACATTTCTACTATCCCTAAGCGTGGTTACATTGCGCGTATGGAAGGGTTAGCTGTTTCTGAAAGTACAGTATCTCCAATGGCTCAAGGTGATTTAACTGCAAATGCGATTACAAATATGAAAGTATTAGTCGTTGAAGGTGAAGCTGAAGGTCGTATTCAACTGATTGAACAACTTGAAGCATTGAATGTTTCTTATGTTGAAGGTGTTGCTACTCGCGTAGAAGCAGAGCGTTCAATCGCCCTACAGGATTTCGATTTAATCATTGTTGATGCATTATTAGCTGATTGCTCTGGTATCGAGTTAATTAAATCAATTCGTACTGGTCAAACATCAGCATCTGCTGATATTAGCATCCTAAACTCTCACCACGACGTACAACGTGAGTTATTAGGGTTAAATAGCCTATTAGACGTTCAAGGTTTATTGTTAAAACCATTTGAATCAAACCGTTTGAAACAAATGTTGATGGTAGCAAGTAAATCTAATGTTGTTTTAAAACCACAAGCTGCTTATGAATTAATACCAACTAATGTTGTGGCAACTGCACAACTAAAGGTAGCAGTTAACTCTTAGTAGTTAACGTATATATAAAAAAAGCCTTTGCATCAGCAAAGGTTTTTTTTTGCCTAAAATATCATTGATATTCATCAACGACTGCATCCATAACTCTTGCTCATCAAAACTAATAACTTATGGTTTCGCATAAATTTCCATGCAGCTATTCTAAAACTGTTTATACTTCTGCTATTAAATAAATCAAAAGAGATTAACGTAATGGAATTTGACTTTAAAAAAGACTATTTCAGTGATAAAGCGACAGTGAAACTGTCCATGGGTCATGAAGCATTTGGGACTTGGTTAGAGCAAGAGGGTCAAAAGAAAGACTGGGTAGAAACATTAATTACTGTGATTAAAAAACTACAACAACGTGAAATGAAAGAGTATAAATTAATAGGTAGTGAGTTTTGTTTATACTTAAATACAGAAGAAGCAAGTATCATCAATCATAGTTTACATCATTCAGAGTCTGATTTAGAGGATGCAAATGACTTGAATTTTTATGATCAAGAAATCCAAGCTGAATGTGGCTTGGAAGACTTTTTGAATTTATTAGAATCTTGGTTAGACTTTATCTGATCCTGTCATCGCTAAAAATGATAACAAATAGACAGTTATTTATTTCAACCATTTACTTTAATTAAAAAAGTAAATGGTTGTTTATTTCTGCTAAAATTTTGAAGCTATATCGAATCTTTAAAAAATAGGACTAGTGGCGTAATACTAATGTAGCCATTCCTAAGAATGAGAATAGACCAATAACATCCGTTACCGTTGTTAATGCCATACCACCCGCTAATGCAGGGTCTATTTTATATTTATGCATCAATAGCGGAATACATACGCCCGCAACACCTGCAATTGAAAGATTGATGAACATCGCGCCAGCAATAATATAACCAACTTGCATATCACCTTTCCACAGAACAACCGCAGTCGCTACTAATACTGCCCAAATCATACCATTTAATAGGCCAATGGCGGCTTCTTTGCCAATTAACCAGCGCGTATTACTACTGCTTATGTGTCCAACGGCAATGCCGCGTATGACTAAGGCTAAGGTTTGATTACCGGCAATACCACCCATACTAGGAACAATGGTCATTAATACAGCAAGTGTTGCTACTTGCTCTAAAGTGGCTTCAAACATATTGGAAACAGAAGCGGCGATAAAAGCGGCAATCAAGTTAACTGATAACCAAACCGTACGACGTTTAGCACTGGGTAAAATGGGAGCGAAGGTATCTTCATCGTCATCCATACCCGCCATACCCATCATTGAATGTTCTGCATTCTCTCGAATGATATCAACGACATCATCGATGGTAATACGACCTAGCAGTTGCTTATTATTATCGATAACGGGCGCTGAAATCCAATCATGTCGTTCAAATAGCTTTGCTATTTCATTTTCTTCCATTAACACTTGTAGTGGTTCAGTGTCATGATTCATCACATCGCTAATAATTGAGGTTGGTTCAACGGTAAGTAAGGTTGATAGAGAAACATCACCGAGTAATTTGTTATCAGTGTCAACTACGTATAAGGCATCCGTAGTATCTGGAAGCGAACCTTTTAAACGTAAATAGCGTAAAACCACTTCGATAGTGACATCGGGACGAACCGTTACCGTATCGGTATTCATCATTGAACCGGCGGTATCTTCTGGAAAGGCCAGAGCTAATTCGACTCGTTGTCTATCTTGAGCATCCATTTGCTCTAATACAGCACGGTAAACTGTATCGGGAATACCACGAAGGACATAGGCTAAGCCATCGGTTTCCATACCTTCAGTCGCTGCGACTAGATTATCGGTGCCCATTAAATTAATGATGCCATCTTTTGCATCTTCGTTTAATTCTTCGAGGATTTCCCCGTGTTGATCATGGTCAGTTAAATTCCATAATACTTTACGGTTAGCAGGGGGAGAGGACTCTAATAGAAAGGCAACATCACAGGCTGGCATTTTGTCCAAAATACTACGTGCTCGGACAAACATTCCACTATCGAGTGCTTTATTAACTTCTTTAAGTCGTAGCTGGGTATTATCAACCTTAGTGTTTTCCAGCATACGAACTCCTTTTTATTATTCTTCTTCTAAGAACTTATTTTCAATGAGTTCTGTGACGGCTTGCATCGCTTGTTTTGCTTCTGGGCCTTTCGCTTCAATTTCAATTTCTTGACCAAAACACGTTTCTAATACTAATAATCCTAAAACACTACCAGCATCAGCTTGTTTACCATTATGAGTGATGATAATTTGCGCATCAAAAGCATTGACGAGTTCAACTAATTTGATGGTTGCTCGAGTGTGCAGACCTAATTTATTTTGTATTGTAATTGTTTGCTTAATGATATCCAACAGGAATTACTCCTTTAAACATTTATGTACAATTTGTACTTGGTATTTGTGTTTGAAACGGGCTGCTATTTGCTCTGTAACATAAACTGAACGGTGTCTACCACCGGTACAACCGATAGCGATTGTTACATAGTTTCTGTTGTTTTGTTCTAAATGTGGTAACCAAGTAAGAAACAAGTTTTCTATATTCGTGATTGTTTCTTTGACTAAAGGAAATGTATTCAAATAATCTTGGATCAGTTTATCCTTGCCAGAATATTGTTTTAAATTCTTTTCCCAGTAAGGGTTAGGCAGAAAACGGACATCAAAAATATAATCAGCATCTTCAGGGTGCAAGTGTTTAAACCCAAAAGATTGAAAAATCACTAATACATTGCTTTTACTAGAGCCTTGCAAGTAAATCTTAAGGTGTTCATTTAGGTTGTGGACGGAGAGCGAGGTGGTATCAATTGAAAAAGCGGCCAATGCTTTTAAAGGAGCAAGCATTTCATTTTCTAACTCTAAGGCCTGAGATAAAGATAACTTTTGTTTAGACAGTGGGTGTAAACGTCGAGTTTCGCTATAACGTCTAATTAACTCACTGGTTAATGCGTCGATATAGATAATTTCTAATTCGACTTTTTGTTGCAGTGATTCAATCAGTTTTTTTATCGCATCAACGTCAGAGGGCATATTACGGATGTCTAAACTGACTGCTACTTTGTTATCTTTAGGAGCTACCGTATCAACTAATTGTTCTAATAATTGATACGGGACCCCATCAATGCAGTTGTAACCTAAATCTTCCAGGACATGGAGGGCAATTGTTTTTCCTGAGCCTGACCGACCACTAATAACAATTAACTTCATATGTTCTCCTAAAATTTTATAGGGTTAATAACTCAAATAGCTCTTCATTAGTCTTTGCGCAACGTAATTGACGCAGAAATTGCTTATCTAACAGCTTTTGGCTTATTTCTGACAGCGCAGCAAGGTATTCTTTACACAGATCCTCTGGAACAAATATAGCAAATAATATATCTACTTTGTTACCATCATATGAATCATAATCAATACCTGATTCACATTGCAAAAATACAGCTGTCGCAGGGGAGTCGCTAGATATTTTAACATGAGGGAGAGCAATGCCAGAGCCTACACCAGTAGAGCCAATTTTTTCGCGGGCAATTAAACTTTCGAATAATTCCTGAGCATCTAAATTTAATTGTTGTGCAGCAACAATACTGATTTTTTCTAATGCACCTTTTTTACTGGTGCATGCCGTTTGGCAGAAGACTGAATCTTTATTTAATAAAGTAGATATTTTCATAATATATTTAACTGTATTTAACGAACGCGCGAGTTTAGCAGGTTAGTATTAAATGACTATAGTTAATCTCATTTTTATTTGCATTGCTCACTATTTAAAGTAATTGTTTACGTTGGTTAGAAGGCGGAATACCTAAAGATTCACGGTATTTTGCAATGGTGCGTCGTGCAACCTGAATACCTTTTTCTTCCAATAATTGTGTTATTTTATTATCACTTAAGGGTTTGTTTGTCGGCTCTGCTGCGACTAATTTTTTAATTAATGCACGAATTGCCGTTGATGAACATTCGCCACCACCATCGGTTGCAACATGACTTGAAAAGAAAAATTTTAATTCATAAATACCGCGAGGAGTGTGCATGAATTTTTGTGTTGTCACTCGGGATATAGTCGATTCATGCATTTCTACTTCAAAGGCAACATCATTTAATACCATAGGTTTCATGGATTCATCGCCATATTCGAAAAAGGCTTGTTGCTGTTGAACAATACAGTTAGATACTTTTAATAAAGTTTCATTACGGCTTTCTAAGCTTTTAATAAACCATTTTGCCTCTTGTAAGTGACCTTTGATAAATTGTGAATCTGTTTTACTGATATTACCTTTACAAAGGCTAGCATATTGTTCATTTATAGATAAGTTAGGGTCACAATCTTGATTTAATGAAACACGCCATTGGCCGTTAATTTTCTTAACATAAACATCAGGCACTATATATTGCGTTTCACTGGTTTCAATACTGTTACCAGGCCTCGGTTCTAGGCTCTGAATTAAGCGCATTATTTCAGATAGTTGGCTTTCTTTGAATTTGCTTTTTCTGGCTAATGTTCGATAGTCTCGATTACCGAGTAATTCCATATATAGCTCAAGAACTAAAATAGCTTCTTCGCGCCAAGGAGTGGTAACGGGTAATTGGCGTAGTTGAATTTGCAAGCACTCTTGTGTTGAACGTGCGGCAACGCCTAGCGGGTCAAAATGTTGAATGCGCTTTAATACAACTTCAACTTCATCCAACTCTAAGCCTTCAAGATCTGCTTCTAAACTTTCTAAAATACTTTCGCAGCTTGTTGTTAAATAACCGGATTCATCAATGGAATCAATAATCGCCATGGCAATAACTTGGTCGGTTTCAGTAAAGGGAGTGAGTTGCATTTGCCATAACAAGTGATCCTGCAATGAAGTTGAGGACTCACCTTGGTAAACGGAATCTTCACCATCATAAGCTACAGCATTAGAGCTAGTGCCTGTAATAGGTGTTGACGTGTAAGACTCTTCCCACTCTTTCTCTGCCGGTAAATCATCGGAAAATTCTTGTTGTGAGATAGCGTCAGAAGTATCAAGTTGGCTACTGTCAGATTCTTTGACTGTTTCTTCTGAGCCCGTTTGATCGTCTTGTTCTAAAAGAGGATTGGAATCTAGCGCGTTTTGAATCTCTTGTTGTAGATCGAGTGTTGAAAGCTGCAACAATTTTATTGCTTGTTGTAATTGAGGGGTCATCGCTAATTGCTGACCCATTTTCAATTGTAAACCTTGTTTCATCAAAACATATATTCCTAGAACTTATTGCTCAATTAAAAATAACTATACCTTAAAGTTTAAATTCTTCACCTAGATAAACGCGTTTTACATGATCGTTTGCTAATATTTCGTCTTGCGTCCCAATAGCTATAATTTCTCCGTGACTTACGATATAAGAGTGCTCACACACATCCAAGGTTTCACGTACATTATGATCTGTAATTAACACACCTAACCCACGGTCTCGCAACTGTTGGATAATATTCTTAATATCAATAACCGAAATAGGATCGACACCAGCAAAGGGTTCATCGAGTAAAATAAATTTGGGTTCAGTAGCCAGTGCGCGTGCAATTTCAACACGGCGTCGTTCGCCACCTGATAAGCTCATGCCTTTATTATCTCGAATATGAGTAATATGAAACTCTTCGAGTAGCGTATTCAATTTCTCGTCTCGCTCAGCCTGCGTTAATTCTTTACGGGTTTGCAGAATACCCATGATATTTTCTGTCACAGTTAAACGACGAAAGATAGAAGCTTCCTGTGGTAAATAACCAATGCCTTTTTGCGCGCGAATATGCATAGGATCACTGGATATATCTTGATCATCAATGATAATAGAGCCTTGATCTTGTTTCACTAAGCCAACAACCATATAAAATGAGGTGGTCTTACCTGCACCGTTAGGCCCTAATAACCCTACGATTTCACCTGTTTTAACCGTTAACCCTACACCGTTAACAACAGTTCGGCCTTTATAGCTTTTTACTAATCCCGTCGCACGTAATTCAGCCATCGTTATTTTTCCTCTTCTATTGTTTTTGGTGTAGAGGAATTAGATGACTTTTTAGTTTTATCTTTTTCAAATTGAGCGGGTAAAAAAACTGTTTGAACCCGTTCTTGTTTTGCTTTATCGGTGCTGACATTAAGTTCTTGAGATTCTAAAAAATAAACAATTTTAGCGCCATTAATTTGGCTATCTAGTTGTTTTACCTGCGCATTTTTAGTCAAGGTTATGGTGCCTTTCGCGACATCATAGAGAATATGTTTTGCTTGAGCATCTAGGGGTTTTCCATCATCCTGCGTTTGATGAAAAGTAGCCACATTACCTTCTGCTATCATCGTTTCATGGTTAGGTTTATTACCACGCACAACAGTAAGTTTATCGGCTGTAATTTTAATCGAGCCTTGTGTGAGTAAAACTTCATCTGTGAAAATGACAGTATTGCTCTTCATGTTTGCATGCTGTTTTACCGATGAAACATGGATCGCTTGATCAAAATCAGACTCTAATGCCAGTGCGCTTGTACTGAACAATGTGATAGTAATAAGTGAAACTGCTAATTTATTTAGATTCATTAAAATATACCGCTTTTGTATTCGAATTAAGTGTCATTTCTTCTGTTTCCATCGATGCCCACATTCCAACCCCTTGTTGGCGCATTTGTGGCCCAGTCCAGTTGACTTGTAATGGCGTGGTGATAATTTTACTATCTAGCATTACCGTGGCTTCATCGGTAGACATTGTTTGTACAATCTGATCTTTACTTAAGTTTTCAATCAATACTTTACCTGAAAGTACTAATTTATATTTATCCGTTAACGTACCCTTTAGGCTAGTTAATTGCCATGTAGAAACGACACCGGTTTGTGTGTTTTTGTTATAAACGATTACTTTAGGCGACTCAAAGTGAGTTGACTCATCTTCCGAATAGTTAGTCATCTTATCTGCAAAAACACGATAATCATTGAACCCTAGTGGATCATAATGCTGGCTTGTAACATCATCGGCGATATAACTTGGATGGTGTTCAGGTAATGAGGGCGCCTCTGTTTCTGGTTTAATATACACCCAAAATACAAAGGCGACGATTAAAGCAATAAAAGGAATGCTTTGACGTTTATTCATTTATTCACTTTTACCTTGCGTCATAGATAGTTGACCATGGCATTGTAGGAATAGGTCACATATTTCACGTACCGCACCAAATCCGCCTTTAGTCGTTGTCACTAAATCTGCCTGCTGAATAACCAACGGATGAGCATCATTGACACCAACACCTAATCCAGAAAGTACCATGACAGGCAAATCCACAACATCATCGCCGATATAGGCCGTTTGCTCAGGTGTTAATTGTAATTGTTCAAGTAATGACTGATAAACCGTTAACTTGTCATCTTTACCTTGAAAAATATGTTTAATACCCAATGCCGTCATTCTATTTTTTACGATGTTAGATTCTCTGCCTGTAATAATGGCAACATCAATACCTTGTTGCATGATCGCTTTTAATCCAAAACCATCTTTTGTATGAAATGCTTTTAATTCTTCGCCGTCATTTCCCATATAAATCCGACCATCTGAAAAAACACCATCTACATCACAAACAAAAAGTTTTATTTTTTGTGCTCGTTGAAAATTAGTTGTGCTGATTTTTCCATAGGGTGTATCGATCATTTATAGGCTCTTTTTTAAATAGGTGGTGATTTAAGGGTAAAAATATCAAAATGTGTACATTAAGGCGAGCATTGTTTACTTGAGTATTTAACTGTCATCATAACAAGACTGCTTATTATTAAATAGCGTAAACAATACTAATACTTAGATTATTTATTTAATTTACTGACTAAGTGAATAATGAAAACAAAGAACAGCCTATGATAATTGAAAATAACCGCTATTCTTCGACTAATTTTTGCTTATTTAGAACTTTATGGGGTAAATTCGCTCTAAATTGATACTTTACTGACTTTATCGTCGATTATTAATTGCCTTTCTTGTCTGAATTATTAGACTGAGCTTTCGTTTCCTTAGAGAAAATGTATTCATGCCAACATCACACATTGTTATTAATCAACTTAGTTTCTCGCGCCAGCAAAAGAAAATATTTGATAACCTCGATATGCAATTTGAACGAGGTAAAATTACTGCCGTGCTTGGGCCAAGTGGAATAGGTAAAACTACCCTATTAAAATTAATCGGTGGACAGATTCCCGCGGACAGTGGCGAGGTCATTTTTAATGGCACATCTATTCACCAATGCTCGCAAAAAGCGCTTTATGAAGTTAGAAAAAAAATGGGCATGTTATTTCAAAGCGGTGCTTTATTTAATGATCTAACGGTATTTGAAAATGTCGCTTTTCCGCTACGAGAACATACTCAGTTAGACGAAAAGCTCTTAACAACATTAGTGTTAATGAAATTGAATGCGGTCGGTTTACGTGGCGCAAAGGATCTACATCCTTCGCAATTATCTGGAGGGATGGCAAGGCGTATTGCGTTAGCACGTGCGATTGCACTGGATCCTGAAGTGGTCATGTATGATGAACCTTTTACTGGCCAAGATCCTATTTCAATGAATGTATTATTGAAACTAGTTAAACAACTTAATGATACCTTAGGTTTGACTTCTATTATTGTTTCCCATGATGTCAATGAGGTACTTTCAATTGCCGACAATGTGTATGTATTTGCAGAGAAAAAAATCATCGCTGAAGGCTCTGTCGAGGAAGTGTTAGCGCAAAAAGATAATGCATTATTACAACAATTTTTAGCCGGTGCAGTGCAAGGTCCTGTTCCATTTCATATGCCTGCTGATGATTACCAAGCAGACTTAGAAAAGGCGAATTTATAATGCTACAAGGGGGACTGCAATTGTTACAAAATATTGGTGCATTTACTTTACAACAAATCGAGGGGGCCGGGAAATCAGCGTTGATGTTTTATCGTACGTTGTTTACTAAACCTCATCCTAAATTATTTAGTTTGTTTATTAATCAACTATATCATTTAGGTATTTTATCCTTGCCTATTATTGTTACAGCTGGCTTGTTTATTGGTATGGTGCTGAGTTTACAAGGTTATTATGTTTTAGTGGATTATGCAGCGGAAGAAAGTTTAGGCAGTATGGTCGCGCTATCATTATTACGCGAATTAGGGCCTGTGGTTGCAGCATTGTTATTTGCGGGAAGAGCTGGATCTGCGTTAACTGCTGAAATTGGCCTTATGCAAAGTACAGAGCAAATTGCGAGCATGGAAATGATGGCGGTGTCGCCATTAAAACGTGTTATTGCACCTCGACTCATTGCTGGTGTGGTGGCATTACCTTTATTAACACTTATTTTTAATGTGGTGGCTATTTGGGGCGGATATTTAATTGGTGTGAGCTGGATGGGAATAGATGGTGGTGCTTTCTGGTCTGTAATGGAAGGCAGTGTTAATTTCGGTCCCGACGTGCTCAATGGTATAATCAAAAGTCTGATCTTTGCTGTTATTGTTACTTGGGTTGCTTTATTTAATGGCTTTCACGTTATCCCTAATGCACAGGGCATTAGTAGAGCAACCACAAAAACCGTGGTGTTAGCTTCATTACTCGTTTTAGGAATGGATTTTTTACTAACTGTTATTATGTTTGGAGGCTAAAATGCCACAGAAAAAATTAGAAATATGGGTCGGATTATTTGTTGTTGCAGCGATAGCCTCTTTTGTCGTGTTAGCGTTTAGTGTTGCAGGACTATCATTTAAAGGTGAAGGTAATAGTTATACGTTACAAGCTAATTTTAATAATGTCGGTGGGTTGAAACCTCGTGCACCGGTTAAATTAGGTGGTGTTGTTGTTGGCCGTGTGGAATCTATTACCTTAGATAAAGAGTCTTATACACCGCTAGTGACACTTTCAATGTTTGAAAAACAAGGTTTTTATCCAGAAACTTCTTCACTTGCCATTTTAACTTCTGGTTTATTAGGTGAGCAATATGTCGGTATTAAACCTGGTTTTATCGATGACGGTATTGAAATGTTAGCCAACGGTGACATGGTTGAAGATACTAAGTCTGCATTAGTGCTTGAAGACCTAATTGGGCAGTTTATTTATTCTATTAATAATAAGGACGACTAATGCGTTTATTTATTTATGTTTTTGCATTTTTATATTCAATATCATTTTCACTGATTGCAAGTGAGAGTGACATTACCAACCCTAATCAAGTACTACATTCAGTCTCAACAACCACTTTTAAGCGCTTAAACGATGAAAAAAGCCGCTTACAGAGTGAGCCTGAATATATTAAAGTGATCATTAAAGAGGAACTTATCCCTTTCTTTGATTACAAATACACTGCCTATAGTGTGGTAGGGCCTAATTTAAAAAATACCACCCCTGAACAGCGTGAACAGTTTGTCGATGCTTTTCTTGCATACTTAATTAATGCTTACGGACACATATTAGGGAAATACGATCAACAATCACTGTTGATACTTGATATTAATAACTTTAAGGGTAAGAAAATTGTCAGTATTCCTGTTAGAATGACCGACAATAATGGACAAGTAACGCAATTAGATTTTAAATTGCGTAACAATTCAAAAACAGGTGAATGGAAAGTTTTTGATGTGATTGCGGAAGGTGTCAGCATGTTAGACACCAAAAAATCTGAATTACGACCATTGATCCAGAAACAAGGGATTGATGAAGTGATCAAACTACTATTAGAGAAAAATAGTGAGTTTGTATCATGAGCAACGACCTGTTGCTTAGTCTAGATTTATTGCTCGCTAATTTAAGTGAGCAAACTTACCCTGCGATAGAGACTTACCAAACGGTTAATAATGTCGATTTATCTCAAATAAATAAAATTGATTCCGCTGGTGTCGCTTACTTAGTGCAAATTAAAACCAAATACCCTGCGCTGAAGTTGATTAATGCTTCGGACAAATTACGCATTCTCGCTGAGCTTTATGGTGTAGAAAACCTTTTTGAAAAATAGTGGTTTATTATGAATACAGAAACAATTAAAGAGAAATTGGAGCAAGCTTTAACATTAGATGTTTGTATTGTTAAAGGGGAAAGTGGCACTTTTCAAGTGATCGCAGTAAGTGAGATGTTTATTGACATGAGTCGTGTTAAAAAACAACAAACAATTTATGCTCATTTAGCGGATGATATTGCTACTAATGCAATTCATGCGTTAACCATTAAAGCATTAACGCCAGATGAGTGGCAAAAACAAAAACATTTTATTTAGTAGGTTAATAAGGATTTTCATGGGTCAATTTATTATTCAAGGTGGCTGCCAGTTAAATGGCGAGGTAACTATTTCTGGGGCAAAAAATGCCGCATTACCAATCCTATTTGCTACTTTATTATCTGAAGGTGATATTACATTAAGTAATGTACCTCTATTAAAAGATATCTCTACAACACTTGAGTTGTTGCAAGAACTTGGTGCAACCACACAACAAGATAAGCACACTGTAAAAATTAATGCTAAAGGCGTTAAAAATTACACCGCTTCTTATGAGTTAGTAAGAAGTATGCGCGCTTCTATTTTAGCATTAGGGCCATTGGTTGCTCGTTTTGGTGAAGCAGATATCTCGCTACCTGGTGGTTGTGCAATTGGTGCTCGCCCTGTGAATCTACATATTCACGGTTTAGAGCAAATGGGGGCCACAATCAAAGTTGAAGACGGCTTTATTAAAGCACGTGTTGACGGACGTTTAAAAGGTTGTCATTTATACATGGACCTAGTGAGCGTAACAGGTACGGGTAACTTAATGATGGCTGCTGCGTTAGCTGAAGGTGTTACTACCATTGAAAATGCAGCGAAAGAGCCAGAAATTGTTGATCTTGCTAATTTCATTAATGGTATGGGTGGTAAAATATCAGGTGCTGGTACTGATACCATTACTATTGAAGGTGTTGAGACCCTAGGTGACTGCACTTATCAAGTACAACCTGACCGCATTGAAACCGGTACTTTTTTAGTTGCTGGTGTAGTGAGTGGCGGTAAAGTACGTTGTGTCAAAACTGATCCTCAGCTATTAACCGCTGTTCTGTCTAAGCTTGAAGAAGCAGGAGCATTAGTGACAACTGGTGATGACTGGATTGAAGTAGATATGACTGGTCGCACTTTAAAATCAGTTAATATTACGACTGCTCCACATCCTGCGTTCCCAACGGATATGCAAGCACAATTTACGCTACTTAATACGGTTGCACCAGGCACAGGTCGTATCAAAGAAAATATCTTTGAAAACCGCTTTATGCACGTACCTGAATTAATTCGTATGGGCGCTAACATCGAGCTAGATGGCAATTTAGCTATTTGTGGTGATAATGATAAGTTAAGCGGCGCAATCGTTATGGCAACTGATTTACGCGCATCTGCTAGCCTTGTTATTGCTGGTTTAATTGCACAGGGCGAAACAATTGTTGATGAAATTTATCATATAGACCGTGGCTATGAAGCGATTGAAGATAAATTGATTCCATTGGGCGCAAAAATGCGTCGTGTAGAGTCTTAATTGATATAGCGTATTCTCGCTATTGATGAGACAGATAAAAAAGAAAGCTAAGGCTTTCTTTTTTATTATCTAATTTTTACGAATAATTGATCATGCTTGGGCTTATTAACAGAATGAGGTAGCTGATTTGGCTACTTTAGTACTGAAATTGTCGTAGCTGTTTTACTTATTTTAGTCAGTGAAGGTGTTGTAGTTGCTTTGGTTGTTTTAGTTACTGAGGGACTTGTAGTTGCTTTGGTTGTTTTAGTTGCCGTAGATTCTTTAGCTGCTTTGGTTATTTTAGTGAATATAGTTGCCATAGCTGCTTATGCCTGATCTAAAATCAGACATATTATTGATAGCTTTTATTGTTGTAATTCACCAATCATGACATCAAGGACTTGTTCCTTACCCTCTCTTAAGATTGTTATTTTTGTTGCAGAACCAGGTTTAATTTTAGCTATTTTATCCATCGTTACAATTAAGTTAATTGCATCTTTATCATCAATTTTTAGAATAATGTCATTCTTTTGCATGCCGGCTTTTTGTGCTGGTCCGTTGTCGATTATTTTTTTAACTATAATACTATTTTTAGCCTCTAGCCCCCATAAACGAGCCAGTAAGGGATCTAAATTCTCTGCTTCAATGCCTAATGAGCCCCGAATTACTCGGCCATCTTGAATTAGACTTTGCATCACAAATTTTACTAGACGGTAGGGGATTGCAAAGCTAATGCCGTAGGTCACATTTCGTGTACCTGTGTAAAACTCTGACGTGTTAATACCAACCAGTTCCCCATAACTATTGATCAACGCCCCACCGGAATTACCTTCATTAATTGCAGCATCGGTTTGAATAAAGTCTTGTCGGCCTGTGCTGCTCATTCCACTGCGACCAGTTGCACTGATCACGCCTTGAGTAATGGTTTGGCCAAGATTGTAAGGATTACCAATAGCTAAGACTAGATCTCCAATTTCTGCAATATAATCAGAGTTTTGTGGGATCACTGGAAGGTTGTTTGCTTCAATTTGTAATACTGCTAGGTCAGTGATCACATCACTACCAATGACATTAGCCGTGAATAAGCGACCGTCCTGTAAAGCAATTAAGATTTGATCTGCCTCTGAGATAACATGGTGATTAGTGACAATATAACCTCTCTTATCAAGGATAATGCCAGAGCCTAATCCCGTAGGTTGTAACTGTTGTTTGGATCCCACGCTAGAGTCTATGTATTGCTGAGAGTAAATGTTAACAACTGATGGTGCTGCTTTTTTTACTGCATCTGAGTAACTAATAAGTGCAGGTTTATAACTGCGATCATTTTCTAAGCTCTTATATATTTTTGGCCCATAAATAATCAGCGCGGCAAGAAATAACCCCCACAGAACAGGTTTAACTAGATAATTAACGTATTGTATTAGCTTCATATTTTTGACTAATGGGTAATGAATACAAAAAATGGAAGCTTAGTATATAGAAAACTATGCACAGACGGAAAATTAGTTTTTAATTAATGGGAATTTGCACAAAAAAAAACATCGCCCTGAAGCGATGTTTGATTAATTTATTTTCTTATTTCAATCGCTCAAATAGCGACTAATCATTAAGAAATAACGTGTACAGAAGAAGTATTAGTTGTACCAGAAGAAACTAGTGCACCAGTTACCATCACGACTTTATCGCCAGTAACTACTAAACCTTGCTCTTTAGCTAAATCCATACCTAATTTATAGAATTCTTCCATTGATGCCTGTTGTTCGATAACCTTTGCAGAAACACCTTTAGTTAATGCTAATTGTTGACGAGTTTTAGCATTACTAGTTAGTGCTAAAATAGGCATTGATGGGAAATATTTACGAATTGAACGTGCTGATTTACCTGCACCTGTCGCAACGATAATTAATTTAGCACCTAGTTGCTCTGCATTTTTAACTGCACCGCTACATACTGCTTCAGTAATACGAAGGTCCGCATCTTTTTCTTCTACTACTGGGTGAAGTACACTGTCAGTACGTGCACAGATAGAAGCCATAATTTCCACTGCTTCTGCAGGGTATTTACCTTTAGCTGACTCGCCTGAAAGCATTACTGCATCAGTACCATCGATAATTGCATTCGCAACATCACCAGCTTCAGCACGTGTTGGACGTGGGTTTTTGATCATTGAATCAAGCATTTGAGTTGCTGTAATAACAGGCTTACGTGCTTTATTTGCTTTCTCAATCATCATTTTTTGTGCAAAGATTACTTCTTCAACCGGAATCTCAACACCTAAATCACCACGAGCAACCATGATTGCGTCAGAAACCGCTAGGATCTCATCAAAGTTATCAACGCCTTCTTGGTTTTCAATTTTAGAGATGATTTGAATGTTTTCGCCGCCATTTGCTTTTAATAGCTCACGAATTTCTAGTACGTCTTCTTTCTTACGAATAAATGATGCAGCAATGAAATCGACATCTTGCTCACAACCAAAGATTAAATCGCCTTTATCTTTCTTAGACAATGCAGGTAGTTGAACTTTAACACCAGGTAGATTAACACCTTTGTTTTCGCCTAGCTCACCCGTATTCATTACTGTACAGATAACATTAGTATCAGTGATGCTTTTTACTGTCATTTCAATTAGACCATCGTCTAACAATACAGTGTTTCCAATAACAAGATCTTTTGTTAAGTTTTCGTAAGTTACTGCAACGATAGTGTTATCACCAACGATTGTTTGGTCTGTAGAAAGTGTGAATTCTTGACCTGCAGTTAATAATACATCATTACCGTTTTCTAATTTGACAGTACGGATTTCTGGACCTTTAGTATCTAAAAGAACAGCAACATTTTTACCAGTTTCTTCACACACTTCGCGGATACGTGTAATTCGAGTACCATGTTCGATGAAGTCACCGTGTGAAAAGTTAAGACGCATTACATTCATGCCGTTCTCAACTAGTTTTGTTAACATTTCTTTAGATTCTGATTTTGGACCTATCGTACATACAATTTTAGTTTTTCTCACCGTCTTTTCTCCAAGAGTGATTGTGCTTTTATTACTTATATTATTTATAGTTTTCTTTAATTTTCTTTAGGGCGCGTATTTTACAAGAATTTTTTGAATAAAAAATGATTTATGATCAATAAATCTCCGTTAAGTAGATATTTATCCAAATTAAGCAGATATTTATCTAAGTTTTTGTAAATTTCTGTAAATTTCTGTAAATTTATTACATTTTCTAGTTGAGCCTAGTCCAAAATAATATAAATGAGTCGGTTATTCCGCATTATATTTAATGCTCTCATATTTTGGGCTTGCTCCAGTGCAGAAACAAGTTCCGCTTGATTACTGATCGCAGTCTTATTAACCGCTATTATTTTATCATCTTCAAGTAAACCGATACGGCTTGCCATTGAGTTTTGTTTTACTTCAACTACATTAACGCCAACGACTGATTGCCCAGGTGCTATATCCTTTAAGATCGCACCTTCAAAAATAACCGGTAGGATAGGTGTTAATTTTGCTTTTGCAGTTGCTGTGTTGCCGCCTAATATAACGTTAATATTTTTATATTTATTGTCCTGAATCACGCTTAGGCTTACTTTTTTGCCTGCACTTAACGTTCCTATTTTTGCACGTAATGCTGCAAATGATTTTATAGCGGTTCCATTGATCGCGGTAATTACATCTCCTGCTTTTAAACCGGCTTTATCGGCAGCTGAATCAGGAGTGACTTGATAGATAAAGGCTCCTTTTGTTACATCTAATGAAAAGCTTTTAGCTAAATCTGGTGTCACTTCCCCCCCCTTAATACCTAGAATACCTCGACGAATTTCGCCAAACTCCAATAATTGTTGTGTGAGGTTTTTAACCATGTTTGATGGAATAGCAAAAGCAATACCAATGTTGCCGCCATTAGGACCCAAAATAGCAGTATTAATACCAATTAAT
Organism: Vibrio sp. 2-Bac 85; assembly: GCF_037546705.1. Taxonomy (NCBI): domain Bacteria; kingdom Pseudomonadati; phylum Pseudomonadota; class Gammaproteobacteria; order Vibrionales; family Vibrionaceae; genus Vibrio; species Vibrio sp. 2-Bac 85. The sequence goes on from NZ_JALAAB010000003.1 coordinate 223,405, forward strand.
TCGCCATTTAAGTTAAGTAATGCACCACCAGAATTACCGCTGTTAATGGCTGCATCTGTTTGAATGTAGTTTTCTAGGTTTTGTAAATTAAGACCACTTCGCCCTAATGCACTGACAATGCCCGAGGTAACCGTTTGCCCTAAACCAAAGGGGTTGCCGATAGCGATGGTAAAGTCACCGACCTGCAATTGGTCTGAGTTTGCAAATGTGATCGCAACTAAAGGCTGCTTACTTTTTATTTGTAATAATGCAATATCACTTTGTGGGTCTTGCCCAATCACTGTGGCTTTATATTGATGCCCTGAAGTTAGACTGATAACGATATCATCTGCATTTTCAATTACATGATAATTAGTGATGATATATCCCTGCTGTGCATCAATAATTACACCGGAACCTAATCCTGAAAATTGTTGTGGAGGGCGTTGTGGTTGTAAAAATTCTAATAACTCATTGGGTACACCTGGTGTTGCTGTGCTTTCACCAAACACTGAAATATCAACGACGGCGGGACTTACTTTTTTAATCAGCGGTGCGAGTGTAGGTAATGCTTTACCATTGATGTTATTAGGTAAGGCGGCAATGGAGTTAAAGCTAGTGATTACTAAAATCACCAATAAAAGGGAATGTTTAAAAACACGCATTGGGGCTCCTTGTAAATGATGTTCAAAGCATCTGTTATTTATTCATTATAAAAGATAATAATGATGATTGATGACATTTCAACTTTTTTAATAATGTGACTACTAACCTTTATTAAGTTGTTAACCATTGCATCAGTATTTCGAGAGATAAACCGCAAAACCTATTTCCGTTTGCCTTTGGTACTATTTAAATAGTGCCAAAATATGTTATATAAAGATTAACTTACTGAATTATTAAGACATTAATGTGACACCACTTTCTTTATATCAAGCCGACTTATTAAAACCCAACTTTTTTGCAGATCCTGCTCAATTGCAAGCTGTTACTATGTTACAACGGTTATATGATGATTTATTACAAAATCAGACTAAGCCAGTACAAAAAAGTTCACTATTGCAACGACTATTCAAGACCACTAACTCGTCTAAATCCGAGATCAAAGGTCTGTACTTTTACGGTGGAGTAGGGCGCGGTAAAACTTACCTTGTCGATTTATTTTTTCATGGCCTCAAAACAGAGCGTAAGCAACGTTTACATTTTCATCATTTCATGCTGCAAGTCCATAAACAGTTAACCTTATTGCAAGGGCAATCAGACCCATTAAAAGAAATTGCTAAGCAGTTTGCGAGTAAAACAGACATTATCTGTTTTGATGAGTTTTATGTGGAAGATATTACCGATGCAATGATATTAGCTGGTATGTTTGAGGCATTATTTTCTCAGGGAGTCGTATTAGTTGCAACCTCTAATATACATCCCAACAATTTGTATCGTAATGGCTTGCAACGGGCGCGATTTTTACCTGCGATTGATTTAATTAATCAGCATTGTGAAATATTTAACCTCGATGGTGGAAAAGACTATCGATTAGGACGATTAATTGACGCTGAAATTTATCACTATCCGTTAGATAAAAAAGCAGAGACTCAAATCAAAAATAGTTTTGAAACCTTTGCGGCGGGTGATAAAGAGTATCAGCAAGTAATTGTTATTAATGACCGTTCGTTAAAAACAATCGCCTTTAGCAACGATACATTAAGCATTGAATTTAGGGAACTGTGTGATGGTCCTCGAAGTGTGCATGACTATATCGAGCTGGCTATTTTATATCGAACAGTATTAGTGTCGAATATTCCTAAAATGGATGACCAACATAACGATCTAACACGCCGTTTTATTGCTATGGTTGATGAATTTTACGACCGCAATGTAGTCCTTATTATTTCTGCAGAAGTGGATGTATTAGATCTATATCATGGAACTCGCCTTGCTTTTGAATTTCAGCGCTGTGTTTCTCGGTTATTAGAAATGCAGAGTAAAGCCTACCTAAGTAAAGCCCATCACCTAGATTTATAGACCTTGCTTTATAAATTTTGAGTTCTATTTTCATCAAAAAGTAGAACTCAAATAATGTGTTTTTATGGGTAATCGCGATAGGCATTTTAGGTCCGCCATGAAGCTTTTATAATGCTAAATCCTTGCCTGTTAAAAACTTGTACATAAATATGTAATAAACAGGTGATCTCTGTTGTTGTTTTCTATACAATATGGCCGCCCACGTTATCCACCTCCCCAATTGTTATGGTGGATCTGTTTACGCTAGACGTATTCGAAGGGATACGGAAAGGCGAAAAATACATTTTTGACTGCAATTATGCTGTCATATTTTTTTAAATCATTAATTTGGGTATAACTTAATGAAAACTTTTGTTGCAAAACCAGCTGAAGTAAAACGCGACTGGTTCGTAGTTGACGCTGAAGGTAAAACACTAGGTCGTTTAGCTACTGAAATCGCTTTACGTTTACGCGGTAAACATAAAGCTGAATACACTCCTCATGTTGATACTGGCGATTACATTATCGTTATCAATGCTGAGAAAGTTACTGTAACTGGTAACAAAGCTAAAGGTAAAATTTACTACCACCACACAGGTTTCATCGGTGGCATTAAAGCAATTAGCTTTGAAGACTTAATCGTACGTGCTCCTGAGCGTGTTATTGAAAAAGCTGTAAATGGTATGTTACCACGTGGTCCTTTAGGCCGCGCAATGTACCGTAAATTGAAAGTTTATGCTGGTTCTGAGCATCAACATTCTGCACAGCAACCACAAGTTTTAGACATCTAATAGGAATATAAAACAATGGCAAATCAATACTACGGCACAGGTCGTCGCAAAAGCTCTACAGCTCGTGTGTTTATGAAAGCAGGTAGTGGTCAAATCACTATCAACAAACGTAACTTAGATGAATACTTCGGTCGTGAAACTGCATGTATGGTTGTTCGTCAACCATTAGTGTTAGTAGACTCTGCTGAGAAATTCGACCTAAACATCACTGTTAAAGGTGGTGGTACAACTGGTCAATCTGGTGCAATCCGTTTAGGTATCACTCGTGCATTAATGCAGTTTGATGAAACACTACGTTCTGAATTACGTGGTGCAGGATTTGTAACACGTGATGCTCGTAAAGTTGAACGTAAGAAAGTCGGCTTACATAAAGCACGTAAACGTCCACAATTCTCTAAACGTTAATTTCGTTTTCACGAATTGCAAAAAAGCCCAGTTTATACTGGGCTTTTTTTTGCTTGTTTTTTAGCGGTATGAGCCTTAAGGTTAGGCAATAAATAATAAGAGGAGAAAATAATGCTGAACGTGGCGATGGTTGAAAAGTTGAATGAGCAAATTAACTTAGAGTTCTACTCTTCAAACTTGTACTTACAAATGAGTGCTTGGTGTGAAGATAAAGGTTATGAAGGTGCTGCGGAAATGTTGCGTAAGCATGCAACAGAAGAAATGGAACATATGAATCGCTTATTTACTTACGTTAGTGAAACAGGTGCATTACCTATTTTAGGCTCAATTGATGCGCCCCCTGTAGGTTTTAAATCATTGAAAGAAGTATTTCAAGAAACCTATGAACATGAATGTTTGATTACTAGAAAAATAAATGAATTAACGCATGTCGCTTTCACTACTCATGATTATTCAACATTTAATTTTTTACAGTGGTATGTTGCTGAACAACACGAAGAAGAGAAATTATTTAAAGGTATCTTAGATAAAATCGATTTAGTTGGAGAAGATGGTAAAGCGCTATATTGGATTGATAAAGATCTTGCTGAAATGGCAAAATCGGGTGCAACTTCAATTATGGATAGTGCTGTTTAAGCTGATAAAATTGAGTCGTTTCTTGCTTACAGAGCAAATCTAATGAGAGCATGGTCAATTAAGCCATGCTTTTTTGTATTTCCCCCTCAAAAGTAATGTTAATGGCTTGTAAATGGCAAGCGACTTCTTTAAAATTCAGCGAGTTTTTATGCAAACATTCGTAATTCATGATTCAACGGATTGATGTATACCCCCCAGTTTTGTATTTTTTGAACTGCTTTTTTAGTAGCTCACAATGGAGATGGTTAAATGAGCAATGCGCCTGTTAATTCTGGTCGTCGCAAGTTTCTGACACTAACAACAGGAGTTGTTGGTGGAATAGGGGCTGCTGCAGTGGCAGTACCTTTTGTGAAATCTTGGAGTCCAAGTGAAAAAGCTAAAGCTGCTGGTGCGCCAGTTAGTGTAGATATTAGCAAAATCCAGCCAGGTCAGTTAATTCGTGTTGAATGGCGAGGTAAACCTGTATGGGTTGTCTCGCGTACACCAACAGTAATTGAAGAACTCGCTACGTTAGATAGTAAATTACGTGATCCTGAATCTAAAGAACCTCAACAACCTGAATATGCGAAGAATGCTGGACGTTCTTTAAAACCAGATTTATTCCTTGCTGTTGGTATTTGTACTCATTTAGGTTGTTCACCAACTTATCTACCGGATTCATTCAACGAGCAAGTTGAAGGGGTAGAGTCTGGATTCTTCTGTCCATGTCATGGATCAAAATTCGATATGGCAGGACGTGTATTCCAAAACGTACCAGCACCATTAAATTTGGTGATCCCTCCGCATTATTATGTGGATGAGACAAATATTCTCATTGGCGTAGACAAAGGAGATGCCTAATGCTTAAAAAATTAGTAATGGACGGCATCGATTGGATCGATACTCGTATCCCAATGACGGAAACGTGGAATAAACATCTTGCGCAATATCCAACACCCGTTAACTTTAATTTTTGGTACTTTTTTGGTTCATTAGCGATGTTAGTGCTAGTTAATCAATTATTAACAGGTATCTGGTTAACAATGCACTATAACCCTTCTGCTGAAGGTGCATTTGCGTCAATTGAATACATTATGCGTGATGTACCTTACGGTTGGTTATTGCGTTACATGCATTCAACCGGTGCATCTGCTTTCTTCGTGGTTATCTATTTACATATGTTCCGTGGATTAATTTACGGATCATATCAAAAACCACGTGAATTAATTTGGATCTTCGGTATGTTGATCTTCTTAGTGTTGATGGCTGAAGCATTCATGGGTTACTTATTACCTTGGGGACAAATGTCTTTCTGGGGTGCGCAAGTAATTATTTCATTATTCGGTGCTATCCCTGTTATTGGTGATGACCTAACACTTTGGATTCGAGGTGATTACGTTATTTCTGGTGCGACGCTTAACCGCTTCTTTGCATTACATGTGGTGGCATTACCACTGGCTTTAGTGGCCTTAGTCTTCTTACATATTGTTGCCCTACATGAAGTGGGTTCAAATAACCCTGATGGTGTAGAGATTAAACAGAAGAAAGGTTCTGCCTCAGAAGAAGCTAAAGGCAAGTTCACGTTCCACAAACAATACAGTGGTAAAAAAGATATTATTGATGCAATTCCGTTCCACCCGTACTTTACGGTGAAAGATATCATGGGCGTGTCAGCATTCTTAATCTGTTTTGCCGCAGTGATATTCTTTATTCCAGAGGGCGGCGGTTTCTTCCTTGAGCCACCTAACTTTGAAGCTGCAAATGGTTTGAAAACACCTGCTCACATTGCACCAGTTTGGTATTACACGCCGTATTACGCCATTTTACGTGCGATACCGGATAAATTAATTGGTGTTGTGTTCTTTGGTGGCTCTATTGCGATCCTATTCTTATTACCATGGTTAGATCGCTGTAAAGTTAAATCAATACGTTACCGTAGTTGGATTCATAAACTAAATATTACACAGTTCATTATCTGTTTCATCGTATTAGGTGTGCTAGGTGCCTTACCAGCAACGCCGTTATATACGCTTATTGCACAGATTGCATCTGTCGGATATTTTGGATTCTTTATTGCACTGTTCTTGTACAGTAAAAATGAAAAAACCAAACCACTACCAACGAGGTTGACACACTAATGAAAAAATTATTGATCGCCTTAGTGGCATTTTTACCAAGTTTAGTATTTGCATCGGGTGCAGCGATTCATTTAGATAAAGCTAACTATGATTTAACGGATAAAGCTTCACTGCAAAATGGTGCAAAATTATTCATGAACTACTGTTCTGCTTGTCACTCAACTGCACATCAACGTTATCAACGTGTTGCGACTGATTTAGGGATTCCTGATCAGTTAATGAAAGACAACCTAATTTTTACAAATAGTAAAATTGGCGAGTTAATGAAAAACAGCATGGATAAAAAAGATGCGGCTAAATGGTTTGGTAATGCACCATTAGATTTAACCTTAGAAGCCCGTTTACGTGGCCCTGATTGGATATATACTTACTTACGCTCTTTCTATAAAGACCCTAATCGTCCATTCGGCGTAAATAATGTTGTCTTTAAAGATGTAGGTATGCCGCATGTATTAGAAGAACTGCAAGGTATTCCAACGGCTATTATTGAAACTCACGTTGATGAGCAAGGTGTCGAACACCATACCGTTGTCGGGCTTGAAAGTAGCGGTACAGGTGAGATGTCATCCGATGAGTATGACCGAGCGGTGTTAGATCTGGTAAACTTCCTAGTCTATTCAGGTGAGCCGAATAAACTAGAGCGTCAAAGCTTAGGTTTCTGGGTAATTGGTTTCTTAATTATCTTATTTGTACTGAGTTACTTATTGAAGAAAGAGTACTGGCGCGATATTCACTAGTCGTCACAACACTTTCTCTATTATCTTATCGGCAATGGTGTCACTATGACGTCATTGCCGTTTGTGTTTTTTAAACACTTAATTTTTTAACTACTAGGGGTATTCCATGGCCGTAGCTGTAAATAAACGTTCAGTAATGACGTTGTTCTCAGGACCATCTGACTTATATAGTCATCAAACTCGCATCGTATTAGCTGAAAAGGGTGTCAATGTTGATATCACATCAGTAGACGAAGAGAACCCATCTGAGGAGTTAGCTGAGTTAACGCCAAATAGTGATGTTCCAACATTAGTTGACCGTGAATTGGTTTTATATAACTCACGCATCATCATGGAATATTTAGATGAGCGTTTCCCGCATCCACCATTAATGCCTGTATACCCAGTTGAACGTGCTAAAAGCCGTCTACTAATGCAACGTATTGAAAGTGAATGGTATCCTTTAGTAGCACTGATCATGTCAGGTAATGAATCTAAAGCTGAGCCTGCTCGTGTAAAATTACGTGCTAAAATTCTTGAAGTTGCACCTGTATTTGAACATTTCGCTTATTTCATGTCTGAAGAGTTTACGATTGTTGATTGTTATATGGCTCCTTTACTATGGCGTCTACCTGAGTTGAAAATTGACTTAGGTTACGACAATGTAACAGGCTTGAAGAGTTATATGGTTAAAGTATTTGAACGTGAATCTTTCCAAGCTTCAATGACTGAAACTGAACGTGAAATCCGTATCGGTGCTTAATTCTTAATTTTGTAGGTATTTTATATGTCGGAAATGTTAGTACAACGTCCTTATTTAATGCGCGCTTTCTATGACTGGATAGTTGATAGTGAATGCACGCCTCATGTAATTGTCGATGCGACCAAACCACATGTTGATGTACCATTACAATTTGTAGAAAATGGCAAAATTGTATTAAATATTGCGCCACGCTCTGTGCTTGATTTTTCATTAGATGATAATGCGTTATCCTTTAATGCTCGATTCTCTGGCATACCTACACAAGTTTATGTGCCTATGTATGCTATTGAAGGTATTTATGCGCGTGAGAATGGCGCAGGCACTATTTTCCCCGATGAGCCAGCGTATGATGAATATGATGCGCCTATGCAAGCCGTTGAAGATAAGAAACAAGTACAGCAAGATATAAAAGGCACTAATACAAAAGGTACTAACAAAAAATCGTTTCTTACTGTTGTTAAGTAGCTAAATACTAGTGGTTAAGTAGTTAAGTAGTTAAGTACTAAGCTGCTAAGTAACTTCTACAGTATATAAAACTTTTAATTATATCTTGAAAAACCGAGCTTGCTCGGTTTTTTTATAAGTTTTAAAATTAGTAAATCAATGACTTAGGAAGTTACTGTCGAATCTGAGCATGCGGATTTATGCATTAAAAAATAAATAATCAAAGATTAGCTTATGAAAGCCAAAAGCCGATAACAGGATATGTTATCGGCTTTTTCGTATGTGCTGAGTCAGCCTTTAAAAAGAATGCTACTTAATATTTAATTATGTTCACTCTGTTTCTATTAAGGGCGTTTCTGCAAAATGTTGTTTAGAAAAAGCAACGCGCTCTTCCACGGTCATTTTGTCTGCATCCTTTAAACTTTCCACTAATTTAAGGCGAGGCAAGATGCCGGTGCCATTAGCAATTTGAATTGCCAATCCAGGACGTGCATTGAGTTCTAATAGCATCGGTCCGATATCGCGATCTAATACCATATCCGTTCCTAGGTAACCCATTCCTGTCATCTCGTAGCAACTAGCTGCTAAGTAAATCAAACGCTCCCAACTAGGTACTACAAGCAGCTTTAGTTCTTTATCTGTGTCAGGGTGACGTTCAACTGGTAAATCGAACTGAACCGCATTAATGGCCTTTCCTGTGGCGATATCAATACCAACACCAACAGCACCTTGATGTAAATTTGCTTTCCCATCGGAAGCGGCCGTTGAAAGGCGCATCATTGCCATTACAGGAAAACCTTTAAATACGATAACACGTACATCAGGTACACCTTCAAAGCTAAAACCATCAAATGCACTATCAAATTGAATTAAACCTTCGATCACCGCAACATCTGCGCTACCACCTAAGCTGAATAAGCCCGCTAAGATATCTGTTACATGACGTTTGATCTCTGAAAGGCTTTCTTCATTACCATTGGATTTATAATAGCGACCATTTTCAACTTTAGTTACTACAAGAATACCCTTACCACCACTGCCTTTAGCGGGTTTTATTACAAAGCCTGGAGTATTAGTAATGAATTGTTCTACAGTTTCTACTTCCGCTTGCATGGTGATCACACCTAAAAGAGCAGGGGTAGTGACATTTGCATCGCGCGCAATAATTTTAGTTTTTAATTTATTATCCACTAAAGGATATAAACGTCTAGGGTTGTAACGGCCGATATAGCGGCTATTACGTTCATTCATCCCCATTATGCCTTTTTTCTTTAACTTAAAAGGGCTACTGAAAAACATGCGCTACTCCTTGTCCACTAATGGCTTGAAGCGGCGTAATTCTAATAAGCGGTAACCAGTGTAACTACCCAGTAATAATACTAGCGCCATGACCACAAATTGCAGTCCGATAAAGTTAAACATTAGGTGTCGAGTGACATCATTACTCATTACAAAGTAAGCAAATACAGCCACGATCAAACTACCGCCACCTTGCTTGAATACTTCTTTAGCACCTTCCTCTTCCCATAACACTGACATGCGCTCGATGGTCCAAGATAAGATGATCATTGGGAAGAAGGTGATTTTGAGGCCTTCGGTTAAGCCAAGTTTATAAGACAAAACACCAAATAGGGCGATCAGTAAGATAACCATTATTATCACTGTCGATATCCGTGAAACCAGTAATAAATTTAGGTGAGAAAGATAGGAACGAATGAATAAACCTACTGCCACCAACATCACAAAGCCGACGATACCAGTGATTAAGCTAGTTTGAATAAAGGCCATTGCGATCAATACCGGCATGAACGTACCGGATGTTTTTAAACCAATCAAAACACGCATCATAACAACGATTAGCACACCTAATGGAATCATTAAGATGCCTTTAAACAAAGATTGATCTTCAATAGGTAAACTATGGATCGAGAAATTAAATAAATGCTCATTGTCATTCTTTTGCAAAATAGCCGCTAACGCTGGTTGATCTTGCTGAATCATTGAGAAGCTGACTTTAGAATTCACCCCTCCAGTTAATTCTAATAATGCCTTACCACTTTGATCCCACAATAATAGATCTTTACGATCCACTTCTTGAAGGCTTGAAGCATCAAATAAGCGAGATTCAATTTTTCCATTTTTTTCTTGGAAAACTTCAACTAAAGGCTGCAAATGCTGACGACGGCGACCATCTTCTAGAACTAATGCTCCGACTTTTTTAGTGGGAATTTTCGCTTCGTTAAGTAATCCAATTAGAATGTTTGTTTTAGAGCTTTTAGAAGCAAGTACTAATCTAATGCTTTGATTAGGCTGTTCTGTGTTTAATTGCTTTAAAATTTCGCGGGTGAAACTAAAAGCATCTGCACTAGTTTTAAAGGCATCTTTAATAATATCAGTGCCAGCGGCTAAGCCGGCAGCACCATATTCAGTCTCAAACAACTCTGGCATTTTAGTGATGGGTTGATCCACACTATCACTATCAACTAATAGCTGAATATTATAATAAAGTGTCTGAGGACCTGTCGCTTGACGGATTGTCCATTGTGCTTGTGGTTTATTATCTTCATATAAAAAAGATAAACCGTAACCCGGAGAAGCTGCATTTTGACTGATTTGCGTATAGCCTGCTTGGCTATTTGGCGTACTCAATGAGGCGAGTACAGGTTTTCCAGTCGCTTCAAATTCAATCTTGGCATCAATATTCCAGACCGACCGTGTTTCACCTGGCATCCAAGGAATATCAAAAGCCAAATGGCGTTGTACTGTTTGAAACACACCCAGTAAAAAAAGTCCTGCTACTAAGGTGAAAAAGAAAATACGAGCATTCATGGGTGTTTCCTATTTATTATCTTCAGCTTGATACTTAGGATGAATATAATCTTGGCTAACATCAACAATCATCACGTCTTGTATAAAGCTACGCCCAATGAGTACTGCATAGTCCATATGTTGACGGTCGGTTAAGGTAAATTCAGATTGTTGAGTAATACCACCCATACGAACATTAAGCTTGATCACTGGACGTCGATCTCTTTCACCAGGTTCACTAGACTGTAATATTTTCACGTAACGATCTATTCTTGCTTCAATGATGTTGGCTTCTGCATCTTTATCGTGTGCGATGTTAAATCGAACCCAATTTTTACCATCACGTTCAAAATGTTGAATATTCACCGCGTTAATTGACGAGGTAGCGGCACCAGTATCAACACGTGCTCTAAAACTTTTCTTCGCTTTATTGATATATAGCCATTCAGTTTGACCCAATACCGTTTTATCTAGATAAATATCGCGTTTGCTCACTTTGCTAACTACAACATTACTTCTTTTGGGTGTTTTTGCTGCAACAGCTTTTTGTTTTGCTATTTGCTGAGCTAATTGTTGGTTAAGTGTTTGCGCTTCTTTTTGGGTTTTTTCTAAATCAGTTTGTACAGCTTCTAATGAGCTTTGTTTTTGCTCAATATCTGCTTTAGAAGTCATTAATTCAGTTTCTAACTCTGTAATTTTTGTCGCTTGTTCAGTGAGTGTTTGCTGAATTTTTTGTTCAGTTTCAGTAGTAGAAATAGATATACATCCAACGGTCAAAAATAGTGAAGTAAGTGTTATAATGGCCGTTTTTTTTAAAAACATGCGATTTCCTTAGCGTTAGTTAAAAATCAAAAAAATATGGTATCAGTTTGCGTTATAAATAGCAGTGATAAATTGTTTGTGACGCCCTTTATCGTTCAGGTTTAAGTAGGTAATACATTCCTAAGCCAGTGTTTTTTGTGCACACGATGAATGACTAATATTACTTTTATTAACTCTTCGGAAAGCGTAACAATATAAGCTTCTACTAAACTGAAATTATAATAAGTAACTGCAACGTAAGTCAGTGGAATACCAACGCACCACATGCAAAAAATATCCATAAACGTACTGTAATTGATATCTCCACCGCTGCGTAATACGCCAATAATACCGATAAAGTTCACAACACGAATAAACAGGGCACAAGCAAGTACCAGTAACACTTGTGATGCGCTCGCATTAGCGGACGCAGAAAGTGAAGGAAATAGCGATAATACCGGCTCTCTAAAATAAATGATCAGCGGTATAAATATAAATGCTAAAACCGGCACAAATAAAATAAATGTCCAAGCCTGTTGCCAAGCTCTATCGAATGCTTTTGCTCCTAGCTCATGACCAATCATTGTGCCACTCGCAATTGCTACGCCGATAAATAAGGCGAATATCGTTTGTTCTATCGTCGATACCATGCTCATTACTGCTAGTTCTTGCACACCAATCATGGCAAAGATCAGCGTGTAAACAAAAACACCTAAAGCCCATCCGCTATCATGCAATATCATTGGAATTGCAAGTTTCAAATAACGTTTGATATCTAACAGCGATAAAGCAGTCTTTATCTCTACTAAACTGGCTAAGATAAAAGGCCTTTTTTTAGCAATAAATAATATCAATAATAGCATTTGAATAGCGCGAGCTAAAAAAGTTCCCCAAGCACTGCCTTCTACTCCCATAGCGGGGAAACCAGCATGCCCAAATATTAAGATATAGTTAAAAAAAGCGTTCAGTGGCAGCACTAAAAAACTAATATTCATGGCCGTTTTAGTATCGCCAGCAGAACGTAGTGCGGTTTCTAATGGTAAGACGACTGCGATAAATAAAAAGCTGTAGGCTGTGATTTTTAAATATTGGTTAGCAAAAACAAGCAATACAGGGTCATCACTGGCTAAACCTGTGACAGTGCTTGGTGAGAGCACATAAAATGCAACAAAAGGTAGGGTGACAACAAAACTAATTAATAAAGAGGTGATTAAACTACGACGTAAGCCTGAAAGCTCTTTGGCACCAAAATATTGAGCGGCGAGCACACCGCCTGCATGGCTGACACCGACCATCATTAATAAGTTAAAGAAAAATACTTTATTACCTAAGCCGACGGCAGCAATTTCAGATTCGCCAAGTTGACTCACCATCAGAATATCTACTAACCCGAGAAATGAATAAAGTAGTGATTGTAGAGTGATAGGTAGTGCCAAGGTCCACAATTTTTTTTGAAAGCTTTTATCGCGAAACGTAAGGATTTTATTTTTCATAACACACCTTAATCAACCTCTGAGAGAGCAGTTTAGGAAATAGTTTTTGTGAAGGTACTGATGATTAAGCGGTTTGTCTTTTGTTTAAAATAAAAGCTGATAATAAAGCAAAAAAACAAAAAATAAATAAAGGGATTTGGCCCATTTTTTGATAGGGGGTTTGTCCATAGGCTGGCTGTATTGAACGTCTTAATACTGCGGCTGTATTTGATGGTAATCGCCCTAACTCATTACCCTTACTGTCATAGATAGCTGTGATCCCGTTATTGGTACTACGTAATAACGGACGTCCTAACTCAATAGCACGCATTCTGGCTATCTCTAAATGTTGTGCAGGGCCAATTGAGTGTCCAAACCAAGCATCATTGCTCAGGGTAATAATCATACCCGTTTCTATGCCTACATTTTTTCGCAATAGTTCGGGAAAGGCAATTTCATAACACAGGGAAGGGGCTATGGTTGTTTGCTCAATACTTAGGTTTTTTTGCATTTCAGGTCCACGATTAAAGCTCGACATGGGTAAATTAAAATAAGGTGCTAACGGGCGTAAAAGATCTTCAAAGGGCACAAACTCACCAATCGGTAAAAGGTGATGTTTATTATATCTATTTGGACTTATTGGTGAATAACCTTGCCCTTCAGGAAGTTTGCCAAGCATGATAATGCTATTAAAATACTCATTTTCTCTAATATTATAATTAATAATCCCGGTTAATAGAGTTTTGCCTTGTAGTGCCAACTCCTTTGATAGAGGTTGTAAAAAGCGCTGCATATCTATTTCCAAGCCTGCAATAGCGGATTCAGGCCAAATGATTAATTCATTATCATTTGTCTGCACTTTATTACTCTTTTGCGGAATAGTATCAGGGCTGTTTTTATTTGCTGCAGGAGAAATGAGCTTCGAACTTGCTTTGGACAAGTCTAAATATTTAAACAAAGAAGGGTACAGTTGGTCTGCTTTCCATTTTTCATTCTGATCGATGTTACCTTGCACTAATGCAACGTTGACCGCTGGTTGTAATTCGGTAAAGGTCAGTTGTTTTAAAGCATAACCACTCGACACTAAAAAAATAATTAACAAGTAAGATAAGCGCTGAAATTGTTTGATTAATATTAACGTCAGCGCACAACAAATAAGCATTACCGCTAAGGTGATGCCTTGCACTCCAAATATAGGAGCAAAACCTGCTAATGGTGTATCTGCATGGCTGTAACCGAGGTAGGCCCAAGGCATACCTGTTAATACCCAACCGCGTAACCAATCCGTGAGCAACCATAAGCTAGGTAAAATGAGTAGCAACCTAATGGCAGCACTATTTTCTGGCAATTTAATTTTATAACTTAACCATAGCGCGAGGGTTGGAAACAAGGCGAGATAAGCACACAACACAACAATCAATAAGCCGCTAACAATACTCGGCATTCCGCCAAAAAGATCCATGCTGACATAGATCCAATGCATAGTGGCAATGAACATTGAGAGGTTAAAACTAAAGCAGACTAAGAATAATTTTTTGTTTACTAATTGCGTTTGTTGCAGCAATAAAAACAAGCCAACAAAGGATGGGTATAAAACCCACCATTGTTGAAAAGGTGCAAAAGCAAATACTTGTATCGCGCCTAACAATACTGCAATTATTAATTGCGCGGCCAGAGAAGAGATGATCTTGCCCTGTAATTTGCTTAAGCTTTTTTTCAATCTCTTTTGAGCTCTTTTTTAAGTTCTTTTGGAACACGTACTTGTAACTGTACTAAGCGACGATTATCTGCATTAGTGACTTTAAACTTATGCTCTGCAATAGTTATTTTTTCACCACGGCTAGGTAAGTGACCTAGCTCATGCAAAATTAACCCGCCAATCGTATCTTGAATTTCAATATTATAATCAGTTTCAAAAAAAGCATTAAAATCAGCCAGAGTGGTGAGTGCACTTACAGTATAAGTACGTTTACCTATTTGACGAATTTCATCTTCTTCTTCGTAATCAAATTCATCTTCAATCTCACCCACAATCACTTCTAAAATATCTTCAATAGTGACCAAGCCAGATACACCACCGTACTCATCGACGACGATAGCCATATGGTAACGTTGACTGCGGAACTCTTTTAATAGGGTATCTAAGCGCTTACTCTCAGGCACCACTACGGCTTCTCTGAGAATATCTTCTATTTTAAAATCATCTGGATCCGAGCTGAAACCATATTGAATCAAGTCTTTTGCCAATAGCAAACCGACGACATGGTCTTTATCTTCTGTGATAACAGGAAAGCGGGAGTGTGCAGATCTGATAATTTCTGGCAACAACTCTTCAACAGGCTGATGTAAACCTAGGGTTACCATTTGTGAACGTGGGATCATGATGTCTCGAACGCGCATCTTAGATACGTCGATCACACCTTTTATCATTTCTTTGGTTTTTTGATCGATAACTTGGCGCTGTTTAGCGCTATCAATCACATCTAATAACTCTTCTTGACTCTTTGGCTCGCCTTGGAAAAGGTTGCCGATTTTATCGAGCAGGCCTTCTTTAGGCTGCTCGTTGCTAGAATGATAATCTTCCGACATTAATTTTATTTACTCTTTTTCGCTTAAATAAGGGTCACTGAAACCTAACTCAATCAGTAGTTTAGTTTCAATGCTTTCCATCTCTTCTGCTTCATCATCATCAATATGGTCGTAACCTAATAAATGCAGCGTACCATGTACTAGCATGTGTGCCCAATGTGAGGTCAACGCTTTCTGTTGTTCCATTGCTTCTTTTTCAACCACCTGTTTACAGATTACTAGATCCCCTAATAAGGGTAAAGTGATCCCAGGCGGATTTTGGAAAGGAAAAGATAAAACATTAGTTGGTTTATCTTTATCTCTATATTGGTGATTCAACTGCTGACTTTCTTCACTGTCTACAATACGCACCGTTAGTTCCGCATCATCGCGCATTTCATCGCTAGCTGCAAGGAGGGTTGTACTTATCCACTTTTCTAATTGGGCTAAGTCTGGCAGTGCTTGTTGGTCTTCAGTCGCCAGCTGTAAATCCACATAAAGTTCCATTACGCGTTACTCGCTTCGCTTTCTGCAATTTCTTTTTTTCTATCAAAGGCATCGTAAGCTTTCACAATACGCGCAACAACCGGATGGCGTACTACGTCATCGGCTAAGAAAAAGTTAAAACTGATACCCTCATCGACTTCGCCTAGTACTTCAATGGCATGGCGTAAACCAGACTTTTGATGGCGTGGTAAATCGATTTGCGTGATATCACCGGTAATAACCGCTGTAGAGTTAAAACCAATACGGGTCAGAAACATTTTCATTTGTTCTGTTGTCGTATTTTGGCTTTCATCCAAAATAACAAAAGCATCATTTAGAGTACGCCCGCGCATATAAGCCAACGGTGCAATTTCGATGATATTTTTTTCAATCAGTTTTTCAACTTTTTCGAAACCTAACATTTCAAATAATGCGTCGTATAAAGGGCGTAAGTACGGATCTACTTTTTGTGATAAATCACCCGGTAGAAAACCTAGCTTTTCGCCTGCTTCAACTGCTGGGCGCGTTAATAGAATACGACGTACTTCTTGGCGTTCTAAAGCTTCAACTGCACAAGCCACGGCTAAGTAAGTTTTACCCGTGCCGGCAGGGCCAACACCAAAGGTAATATCATTACGTAAAATATTGCTGACGTATTTAGTTTGGTTTTCACCGCGCGGTTTAATCACACCACGTTTAGTTTTAATGGTTAAACTTTTAAAACCAGGATCTTCAGAGGCTGGTTTTACTTCTAACAAACGATGTTCACTGAATAAATTCTGTAAAGCTAAATGTACATCTTCATCGGATAAGCGCGGTGCTTTACCTTTAATAGGCTGTGTTTCAATGTACAAGTCATTTAATAAATCACTGCAAGCTTGGGCATAACGGTGTTCGCCTACTACTTGAAACTGTGCATCTTTATAAATGATTTCAACACCCAAACGGCGTTCAATTTGTTTAATATTATCGTCAAATGAACCGCATAAAACCGCTAAACGGTCTTTGTCTGCTGGGACTAATTCAAGATGTACTGTCGTTAATTTTGTGGTCAAATTGTAACGCCTTCTTTTGCTGAGCTAAAAATTATAAAAATAAAAATTAAGCTGGGATAAAAGTTTCAACACCAAGCTTATTTGCTTTTTTATTCACAATATCACTTGGTCGAATTGATTCACGTAGATTCATTTCTGATTCTCCACGGATAAACTTACCACGAATTGAGTTGGTATGTACTTCTGTAATTTCAACATCAACAAAACCACCGATTGAACGATGATCACCTTCGAAATTTACGATACGGTTGTTTTCAGTACGCCCACATAATTCCATGATGTTTTTACGAGAAGGGCCTTCAACTAAAATTCGTTGTACTGAGCCGACCATACGGCGACCAATCAATTGCGAATGCTGATGAATACGATCTTGTAAGATAGCTAAGCGTTTTTTCTTTGTTTCTAAGGTCACATCATCAGGCATATCTGCTGCTGGAGTGCCTGGACGTTGGCTATAAATAAAGCTGTAGCTAGTATCAAAACCAATAAAGTTAATCAGATCCATTGTTTGCTGAAAATCTTCATCCGTTTCATTTGGAAAACCAACGATAAAATCTGAGCTGATGGTCAGGTTAGGGCGTACTTCTTTTAATGCGGCAATTTTTTCTTTGTATTGCGCTATCGTGTGGCCACGTTTCATTAAGTTCAAAATACGATCCGCCCCTGCTTGAACAGGCAAATGCAAGAAATCAACTAATTCAGGTGTATCACGGTAAACGTCAATGATTTCATCAGTAAAATCAATTGGGTTACTGGTGGTATAACGTAAACGATCAATACCATCAATTGAGGCTACGTAACGTAATAATTCAGAAAAGCTACATTCTTCACCATCATGCATTGCACCAATGTATGAATTTACATTTTGACCCAATAAATTAATCTCACGCACACCTTGTTCTGCAAGCTGCGCAACTTCTAATAAAATGTCATCTAACGGACGGCTAACTTCTTCACCACGTGTATAAGGTACAACACAGAAAGTACAATATTTAGAACAACCTTCCATGATCGAAACAAAGGCCGTTGCACCGTCTGCTTTAGGCTCTGGCATTGAATCAAATTTTTCAATTTCAGGGAAACTAACGTCAACCACGTTACCTTTGTTTTCTTTCACATCTTGAATCATTTTTGGTAAACGGTGTAACGTTTGTGGTCCAAAAACAATATCTACATAAGGCGCACGACGACGTATAGCTTTACCTTCCTGTGAAGCAACACAGCCACCAACACCAATAATGATATTTGGATTTTTTTCTTTTAGTTTTCTCCAACGACCTAATTGGTGGAATACTTTTTCCTGCGCTTTCTCACGAATAGAACAGGTATTGAGTAAGATCACGTCAGCATCTTCTGCTTCATCAACAGAAACATATCCGTTGCTTGCACTTAAAAGGTCCGCCATCTTAGATGAATCGTATTCATTCATCTGACAACCCCAGGTTTTAACGTGTAATTTCATGCTCATATTCACTGCCTACTATGCTGACTAATTAGTGTGTTTCTTAAAACGAGGTCGCATTTTACGCATATCAAAGCAATCATGCTACTTTTTGTTTGCATGCTTTTCATTCACTTTTATTTTTATCTTGGTAACCGCTTGTATCTTGATTTTAAGCAATTAAAAAATCAGGTTAATTTTCCCAAGTCGCTTTCTTTTACGTACAATGGATATTCAATACCAATGCAAAAATTCAAGGTCAATTCAAAAATTGAGGGTGTAATGGCAAATAGAGAAATAATTATTGTTGGCGGTGGAATGGTCGGTGCGTTATCTGCATTATTACTCGCTCAGCATGGTGATACATTACACCTGATTGAAAAGTCTTCGGTACAAATGCCAGCGCAAGAAGCCCCCTTTGACCTCCGTGTTTCAGCGTTTAGCGCGCAAAGTAAGCACTTACTTGAGCAAGCGGGAGTCTGGGACGATATTCCATTAGAGCGCTTATGTGCTTATCAAGGTTTACAGACGTGGGAAAAGGGCAGTCAAAAGTTAGTTTTTTCAAGTGATGATATAGGCGCAGAACAATTAGGTTATATTGCAGAGAATCGTTGGATCCAAGCGGTATTGTGGCAACGCCTTAAACAGTTAGCAAACGTTCACTTCTATGAAAATACTCAAGTAGTCGATATTACTCAAGGTCTTGAGCAAGATAATGGCAAAAATATTCAACGTGTGACAGTGACTCTTGCGGATCAGCAGATCATCAAAGCTGAGTTATTGCTTGCCTGTGATGGTGGTAACTCAGCAGTACGTAAACACTTACAAATGCCAGTTACAAGTTGGGATTATCGTCAACATTGTTTATTAATTAATATCACCACGGACTGCCCACAGCAAAGTGTCACGTGGCAAGAATTCAGAGAAACAGGGCCCTGTGCTTTTTTACCACTAGCGGGTAATAATGCGAGTTTAGTGTGGTATCACAGCCCACAGAAAATAAAGCAACTGCAAAGCTTAACTAATCAGCAACTCAAGCAAACCATTCTAACTGAATTTCCTAAACTTGATTTTGATTTTGAAGTGCATAACAAAGGTGGGTTTCCATTGGTTCGACGCCATGCTAAACATTATTATCAAGGTAGTGTCGTTTTAGTTGGTGATGCAGCACATAGCATTAATCCATTGGCTGGCCAAGGAGTTAACTTAGGATTTAAGGATGTGCAATGCCTTGTTGAATTACTCACTCAATGCAGTGATTTGCCGATACCTGAATTACTAAAACGCTATCAATGTCAGAGACGACCTGCCAACCTCTTAATGCAAACAGGCATGGATGTGTTTTATAAAGTCAGTAAATCAGATGACCCATTGATTCGTATCATAAGAAAAAGCTTTTTAGGTGTAGCGCAACAATCGGGGCAGATTAAAAATAGAGTTATGCGTTATGCGATGGGAATTAATTAATAAGTATACTTGTTACCCATCGAGATGCTGAACTTCGCATCTTGAATGGTAACGGGCATACAAAAAAGCCGCTCATTGACTTTAGAAATTTCAAGTGCGGCTTTTTTGTTGTTCTTTTTTTATTTACAGTTAGCTAGTTAACAGTTAGCGAGGTTGTCGTTTAACTGTTCTTTCCTGAAACGAATTACTGTTCCTAGAAAGAAGTACGACGGTAGCTACGGTATTTAGGTAACCAGAAGTTGTCTTGCAAGCGACGTTGCATGTTCTCTTCTGTTACAGGCAATGCTAAATCATCTGCTATGGCTTGTTTTGCAACGGCGTAAGCTATTTTCTCACTGATCTCTCTAATCACTGCCAATGGCGGTAATAGTGCACCCGGTGCTTTATCATAATCCATTGATGCATTAGCTAAGGCTTGGCTAGCCGCCATTAACATATTGTCACTGATCCCTCTTGCGCGTGAGGCTAATACACCTAAACCAATACCTGGGAAAATATAACTGTTATTACATTGCGATACTTCAAAAGATTGATCTTTAAATAGAGTGTTAGGGAATGGACTGCCCGTTGCAATAATCGCTTTGCCATTACTCCAATTAGTAATATCTTGCGGTGTTCCTTCAACGCGAGAAGTTGGGTTTGACAGCGGCAATACAATCGGATTTTCAGTATTTGCACATAAGCTTTCAATAATGCTTTGCGTAAATAAACCTGTTTGACCACTAACACCAAATAACACGGTTATCTTAGCTTGTTTAACCACTTGCTCTAACCCTAATGGTTGGCTGTGATCCCAACTTTCAATATCAGCTGCCTTTTGTACTAAAGACGTTTGGAAACTTTGTAAGTCAGTCATGTTATCCGTTAATAAACCATAACGGTCAACCATAAATACACGCTTGCGAGCTTGTTCTTCAGTCAAACCTTCACGTTGCATTTGTCTAATAATATGCTCAGCTATACCACAACCGGCAGAGCCAGCGCCTAAAAAGGCAATATTTTGTTGGCTAAGCTTTTGCCCTTTATTTAAACAAGCCGCTATCAGCGTACCTACGGATACGGCAGCAGTACCTTGAATATCATCATTGAAACAACATAGTTGATCGCGATATTTGTTTAACAATGGTGTCGCATTGGTTTGTGCAAAATCTTCAAATTGTAATAACACTTCTGGCCAACGACGTTTCACCGCTTGAATAAATAAATCTACAAATTCATTATACTCTTCGCCTGTGATGCGAGGGTTACGCCAGCCCATGTACATTGGGTCATTAATTAGTTGGCTATTATTAGTACCTACATCTAATAAAATAGGTAAGCAATGCGCTGGGCTAATACCGCCACAGGCTGTGTATAAGGCCAGTTTACCAATTGGGATCCCCATACCACCGATACCTTGATCGCCTAAACCTAAAATGCGTTCACCATCGGTCACTACAATCACTTTTACGTTTTGTTTAGTAGCATTCTGTAACATATCATCAATTTTATGACGTTCTGGGTAAGAGATGAATAGACCACGTTTACGGCGGTATATTTTAGAAAATTTCTCACAAGCTTGACCAACCGTAGGTGTATAAATCAACGGCATTACTTCTTCGATATGTTGCTCAATGAGGTGATGAAATAAGGTTTCATTAGTATCTTGGATGTTACGTAGGTAGATATGTTTATCAAGATCGCTTTTAAATGAAGACAGTTGCTGATATGCACGTAATGACTGCTCTTCAATGGTTTCAATAGTGTGTGGTAACAAACCCGTTAAATTAAAATTATCGCGTTCATCTGATGAAAAAGCGCTGCCTTTATTTAATAGTGGTGTTTCTAGCAGTGCAGGCCCTGCAAAGGGGATATATAAAGGACGTTTGAGTGGCATAATAAAATCTTCTTAGTGAATAAAAGTATGTCTTAATACATACCGATAATTAATTGTATAGGAATTCAACGAAGATCGGCTTAAAAGATGTTAAATTTTTGTTAACTAGCTGGGATCTGTTGTTCTTTGAACTTAACTTTTGTTTACAAAATAATATCAAAAGATCAACCTACCTAAAACAAAAACGTTTAAATTATACTCGAATTAATGCTTAACTCAGGCCCTGTTGACCTTTTTTAAAGTAATTTTTTAGGTAATCTATTAATAACCGCAATTTTTTAGATTCTGCAGCACCTGGAGGGAAGACGGCATACACCTCAATATCATTAAATTGATAGTCAGAGAGTAACTGCACTAAGCGTCCAGACTTTATTTTAGGCAGTGCGTCATAACTTGGAATGCGTCCTAAACCATGACCTCCCTCAACAAAGGCAGTGCGTGCTGCGGCATTATTAGTGCTGATATTTCCTTTTAATTTAACGCTATAGGAACGACTTCCTTTTTTAAGCTCTAACGTAGTAGGTGCAAGTTTATAAAGGATCCATTGATGTGCCGTTAATTGAGCTGGAGTTGTAGGGCGCCCATGTTTTTGTATATATTCAGGTGCAGCGCACAAGCAGGTATTCAAAGTTGATAGCTTAGTTGCCTGCAAACCAGAGTCTGCTAATTCCGCACCACGAATAGCAATATCAAAACCTTCTTTTATAATATTTACCACTTCATCACTGAGGTTTACATCTAATTGAATCTTAGGGTAAAGCTTCGCAAAAGCATTCAACGCAGGCACGATGGCGTGTAACCCAACATTCATTGGGCAGGTTATTTTAATTAATCCCGTGGGGTTGTTTTTTAAGTTTTCTATTTGCTGATTTGCTGCTAAGGCTTGTTCGACAATCACTTTACAGCGTTGGTAATATTCGCTGCCAGCTTCAGTCAATGCGATGCTTCTAGTCGAGCGATTGAGCAGTTTAATACCTAATTGGCTTTCTAGTTTTTTAATATGGTAGCTAACAACGGCGCGTGACAATCCAACATGTTTTGCAGCTGCACTTAAACTACCTTGCTCAATAACTTGGGCAAACACCACCATACTTTTTAATTGTTCAAATGACAGTTCCACTGTGACCTCTTTTCTTCATTTATGAGTGTTGCTTAGAGTAATGCATTGATTACTACACATATTTCAATCTAATAGACTGATAGTAAAACGTTTTATTATTTCGGCTATGACTCAACATAACCTATTCGCAAGTCAGATATCTCTAATGGATGCTCATATAATTTTCTAATTGTATCAATTATTGTAACAATGTTGTTGATAAAGTATGCATTGTTCAATTTTGTATGAAGTTTATACTTTTCAAATCAGCTAATAACTAGCTATTAAACACAATCAACATTAAGGGCATTATCATGAGTAAGAAAATATTAATGGTTCTAACATCACATGACAAACTAGGCGATACAGGCAATAAAACAGGCTTTTGGGTTGAAGAGTTTGCAGCCCCTTATTACGTTTTTAAAGATGCAGGTCTTGATATTACATTAGCATCGCCATTAGGTGGACAACCACCCATTGATCCATCAAGTGAGATGGATGATTTTGTTACTGACGCCACTAAACGTTTTGATGAAGATGCTGAAACAAAACAACAACTAGCTAATACATTGGCATTATCATCAGTGAATGAAGCTGATTACGATGCAATATTTTACCCTGGTGGTCATGGGCCATTATGGGATTTAGCGACAGATACTAAATCAATCAAATTGATTGAAGATTTTTTAACGGCTAATAAGCCGGTAGGTGCGGTATGCCATGCAAGTGCAGTATTATTAGATGTTAAAGATAGTGCAGGTGAATTTGCAGTTAAAGGTAAAGCGGTTTCTGGCTTTACGAATAGCGAAGAAGCTGCAGTTCAATTAACTGATATTGTGCCATTTTTAGTGGAAGATGAATTGATTAAACGCGGTGCAGATTACCAAAAAGTAGATGATTGGAATGCTTTTGCAGTACAAGATGGTTTGATTATTTCAGGTCAAAACCCTGCAAGTTCAGAGCTGGTGGCTGAAAAATTGTTAGCGCATTTGAATGCTTAATGATTAACAATTGAGTTACCGTTGTTTAAGGTAACCTTTCTTACCATAAAAAGTTATCATAAAAAGTTATCATAAAAAGTGACCATAAAAAATTAGCATATTAAAAAACCGCAATAAATAATAATTATTGCGGTTTTTTTGTGGATAAACCTATGTAGTGGTTCGGTAAACATGTCTTAATGGTTGCCATCTAATAGCTATTATCACTACTCACATTAACACTTAATTCGCCGTTTTCATCATCACTAACAAAGAAGTTAATAGGTTGGCAGCACACTTGGCAATCTTCAATATATTCTTGATCGGTATCAGAGGGGTCAAGTAGTATGGTGATGGTTTCACCACAATAGGGGCAGTTGATCTCTTCTTCTTGCAGAAATGCCATGTTGTATCCTTTTCTTTATTTCAATTTCGCTTAATAGTAATTTAACACCTCGGAAAGCTCAACGATGGGTAGTTGTAGCCGTATTGTGTAATGTTTTGTTTGTAGCATTTTATATTTTAATTTTGAAACCACTTATTACATGGAAAGTGATTGTTCTGAATTATTTCCTCTTTTGGGATTGCACTGCCTTTATCACTATTATTAATCGTTATTCAGCTTTTGTGGTGGCTGGTCTTTTTTGTACCATATTAGTTGAGAAAAAGGGGATAAGGCATTAATGTTCCTTTCAAAAATAAAAAATTTTTACATGCAAGGAGTGCATAACCGATGAATATTGGAATATACATATACGATAATGCAGAGGTACTTGATTTCTCTGGTCCATTTGAGGTGTTAAGTACCGCTAAGCGTTTGGCTGGGCATGATTGGAATATCTTCTTGATTGCCGAAAAACTGGCGCTTGTGCAGGCGCGAGGCGGGTTTCCTATACAACCACACTTTTGCTTTGATGCGCATCCCGATATTGATGTTCTGATAGTTGTTGGTGGCGTGCATACAGAGGAAGTTAAAAAAACAAATGTGATCGCTTGGGTGGCGAATGTTGCTGATAAATCAGAAAGGGTGCTATCAGTATGTACTGGTGCATTTATTTTGGCTGAAGCGGGATTGTTAGATGGTTTGACAGTCACCACGCACTGGCAAGATATTGATGATCTTAAGGCGGATTATCCGAAGTTAAAGGTAATAGATAATCAACGTTGGGTTTCTCAAGGCAAATATATTACATCGGGAGGTATTTCGGCTGGAATAGATATGAGTTTGCACTTAGTCTCCGAGCTAACAACATTCTCATTGGCAGAGAAAACGGCAAAGCAAATGGAATATCATTGGCAAAAATATCCATATTCTGAATGTAAATAAGCTACTCGAATATTTTTTGATGTGGATATAAATGGCTTTTATCACTTTAATACAAACTTTAAAAAATATACGCGGCATCAAATAAATGATATTGATGTCTGCATAAATAATTTTTCAACAATAGGGACTCATAAATGGACATCGCAAACTACCTACCCGAACTGCTTTCTGTCAGTGTGATTGCTATTTTTATGGCGATTAGTCCAGGTGCTGACTTTGTGGTGATCACGCGTAACAGTATGTTTCATGGAAGGCAGAGTGGCTTGTACTCTGCATTAGGCATAGGTTTGGCAATTTGGATCCATGTTGCTTATTCGATTGCAGGGTTGGCGATTATTATTTCAAAATCAATCATTTTATTCTCATTGATCAAATATTTAGGCGCGGCTTATCTTATTTATATTGGTTATAAGACCTTCACTTCCAAAGGTAAATTGAGCGCAGAAGGGCAAACGGTTGAGCCTAAGTTATCTCGTCTAGGGGCTGTCAAACTGGGTTTTATTACTAATGCATTAAACCCTAAAACAACACTATTCTTCTTGAGTTTGTTCACGCAAGTGGTTAATCCAACAACACCCGTTTGGGTGCAACTGTTATATGGATTAATCATCTGTTTAGCACATGTTTTATGGTTTACAGTGGTGTCGTTATTTTTTAGTCATCCTGCGTTGGTGAAAAAGTTTAATACTCATAAACAAAAGATTGAAAAAGTGGTTGGTAGTGTCTTAGTGGGATTTGGTGTTAAAGTTGCGCTCACTAGCGGTCAGTAATCGAACCTAAAAAATTAAAGAAGTGAGGACGGCCTCATCTCTCAATCTAATAGTGGGGACGACCCCAATAATGGGGGATGAGTATGAGTTGGTTTTTATTAGTGTTAGCAGGTTTGTTTGAAATTAGCTGGGCAGTTGGGTTGAAGTACACAGAAGGCTTTACAAAGTTGTGGCCAACCCTTTGGACGGTCTCCTCGTTGATCATAAGTTTCACTTTATTGGGGCTGGCAGTGAGAACTTTACCCGTCGGCACCGCTTATGGAGTGTGGGTTGGTATTGGTGCGATAGGAACGGCTATTTTTGGTATTGTATTATTCGGTGAATCAGCTTCTTTATTGAAATTTTTCAGCCTTGCTTTTATTTGTGTTGGCATTATCGGCCTTAAAATAGCACAAAGTTAAGCTGACTCATTTTCAATTAAGGTAGAACATAACATGAATTTAAAGAAAGTCATTATGCTAGGAGCAACCGGCGCAGTAGGTAATCAAGCTGCGCTGCAACTCTCTAAAATTCCGCAGTTAGGTCAATTAACCTTATTGGGGCGAAATCAAGCAAATAATATTGTTGGTGAAGTCATACAGCAACATCAAGTTGATGTTTTTAAACCGGATTCTTACTGCTCATTATTGCAGGGGCATGAGATTGCAATCTGCACTCTTGGTGTTGGACAACCTTCAAAAATGAGTAAACAAGCGTTTGTTGAAATTGACAAAATAGCGGTGTTAGATTTTGCAATCGCATGCAAAGCTGCAGGTATTACTCACTTTCAATTATTAAGTTCAGTGGGGGCTAGCGCAGCCTCACGTTCATTTTATTTACGCAGTAAAGGCGAACTTGAAGATGGGTTAAAAGCGCTTAATTTTGAACGATTAAGTTTGTTTCAACCCTCGATGATCATCACACCTAAAAACCGCTATGGATTATCACAAGCGCTGTTTTTAAAGTTTATGCCATTGCTTGACCCTCTATTAATTGGCTCTCTTAATAAATTTAGAAGTATCGCTGTTGATAGGTTAGGAAAGGCGATTGCTTTTAATGCGTTCACTGAATATGCAGATATAAATAAAAGCGAGACATTGAATTGGGCTGATTTTATTACGTTATCAATGAATATTAATAAATTAGATAACAGTATTGTTATCGATAAATGAGTTTAGGCTTAATGAACCATCGCGAACTACTCACTATTATTCAGTAATTTAGAGCTTTAAACCTAAAATGCCAACAATCATTGATAGAAAGTTGGCATTCAGGTTATTTGTACAAATGTAGGAGTTAGTCGTTTAACCTAAATATTGTTAAATCATTTATTTATGCTTATTGGCTGCTGGAACCGCTACTTGTTGTAGTTTATGCTCTCTAAATTTAGTCACTTGCGGCAATGTTAAGTTGATCTTGTTTATTTCTTCAATTTCAACGCTGACTTGATCGAAGCTAATACCTTCAAGATGACCACCTAGTTTTTTATCACTTGATACAAAATGAAAATGCATGCCAGGAATGCTAATATTTCCTAGGTATTCAGGTGTATATAGCCCTACTAATGTCCCCTTAATATTTTCTTTGTTGTACATTACGCGTGTTTTTAAATACTCCATTAATGGCACTTTATCATTTTCAACTTTTTCTGCTGATGCCATCTTTAAGTGCTTGAAAGTACCTGTGATTTTGTAAGCATAGAAACTGTTTTTAGAAGTCATTTGTGCGCTTAATTTATCACCGAGCTCTGCTAAGGAACTTACATCTTTTAATGTTATGTGTTGGTTAGGGTTAAATTTAAACATGCTCATATAAGGTGCTGTTAACTCTGCAGGTGCTTTGACTAATGATCCATCAAGTTCTATTTTATAAACCACACCATCAAGAGCTACTAGTTCACCATCAAGGTTATCGGCTGTGCCTAAACCCAATTCGCCTTTTTTAAGCATATCGGCAGGCGTAATATCGCCCGTATAAATTTGATTAACTAAAGCAAGCGGAAAACCATATTGTTCAACTGTATTTTCAACAGAAGGGGCAGAAAAAGCACTAGCGCTGAATAAGCTGAATGCTAAAACCGCTAAGATACTTTTTTTGTTAAAGTGTGTATTGATAAAAGTTGTTTTCATAAGACTTCCATAAAGATGAGATAAAGTTAAGAGCAAATAAAAAGACAGATAAAATTTACCTATTTTATCTGTCAAGGTTGGGGGGCGGTTAAAGCGATATAAAATTAAAGTTCAGTAACAAAATTCATGTATTGCTCAAGGTCACCAACAACGGCCTGGTGCATTAACTTGCCGGTTTCTACTGCGTAAGGCTGATTGAAGTGGATATCCCACACATCAGATTCTTTACGCCAATGTTCATAGACCGCTAGCGTATCGTCTTGACCCTCAATGGTGTATAAATCAAAAAGGATATTGCCTTCTTCTTGGCTGCGAGTTTGCGTTATATGATGCTCAAATTGTGTGAGTAATTGCTCTCTATACTGGGATTTTATTTTGAAAATAAAGAAAATAATAAAAAGTTCATCCTGTGCATTGGCACTTTTAGGATTTTTCTCATATAGCGGTGCAGGTGTTGTTTCGTTTAAAGGCATTACTTCAGGTGCGCTATTACACATCACGGCTAGTGCTTCAAGTACTCGCTTGGTATAAGTCTGTGCTGAATGGTGATCAACTGCTGCTTGGTTTTCAAAACGTTCATAGGCAAAAAAGAGATTAGGAGATTTTTTATCTTGATATAAACGCATTTCAAGTAAACCCGCTTCATTTTTTGAACCTTGTTTATCATCATCAAGTAATATTTTAAATTGTTCAATGTATTCAGTTTTAATATCAAACTTAACTATTTGTATCATCATTTTGCATTCCTATTCGCTGTAATATGTTGTGAATTATGCGCACTAGTGATAATTAGAGAAAGAGAGTAAACATCCAATTAATATGGAACATATTATCCATAATCTTGATGCTTTTGTGGGAAGGGTATTAAAATTGCAATAACCTAAATGATAATTAATATCAATGTGGTTGTTTTATTGTCTTTTTTAGATGATAATTAATATCATTTGTAAACATTGTGAATGCTCAAGGAAGACAAGTTATGTTTAACTGGAAAAATTTAACGAACAAAGTTGTTGGTACTTTTTTAAAATATGCGGGTGTTAAATCATTCGTAATAGCTCAGGCTGATACTGCTGCAAGCCATCACGAAATTGGGTCGATGGCATTAGAAAAGCAAGTGTCATCAACGCAAAAAAATCCTAGTAGTGTTGGTCAACATACTGATATAGATTTCATTTCGTCAAATCAACGCGCATTAATACAATTAAACTTATGTGGTGATATTAGCTCCGATATTGAAGCTGCTAATGAAGTTATTACGGCAGCTACCGATGAATTTTTAGATCAGGCGAATGCATATAATGCTTCTGGAGATCTGGTTTTGGCTAATATTCAATATAAAAAAGCCATTACCTTGTTACAAACGGTACTTGGTAGTCACGATGTCAGTGATAAATATTACGCACTACTAATGCGTACTATTGGCCGTATTCGCTGTGAATGGGAGCTATTTAACCATAATACTCAAACATAGCTGAAACAGAATTATTGGTAGTGTCAGGGTTTACAAACTCTATTCAAACTTTATTCAAACCCTATTCAATCTCTAACTAAACAGAAGAGGGGATGACGATGATTATTTTTTATTGCTACTCGATTATTGTAGTGAATAGGAGTCTATTTTAGACATTAGTATTGAATAATGGTCGATACTGTAAATAGTTGATCATAGTTATTGAGCAATTGTTATAATCCATCAATACTTTAATATTAATCATTAGTAATGGATGACATAGTGAATAAGACTCTCAGTAATTTAATAACCTTAGCAACATTAATAGCAACGCCTGTTTTCGCTGCATCGCAGGAAAAATTAACCGTCTATACATACAGTTCGTTTGCTTCAGACTGGGGACCAGGACCAAAAATAGAAGCTGAATTTGAAAAGTATTGTGCATGTGACCTTGAATTTATTGCCTTAGATGATGGTGTGTCGGTATTAAATCGCTTACGTTTAGAAGGTAATAATAGCGAAGCTGATATTCTATTAGGACTTGATAATAACTTAATGGCAAGCGCTAAAAAAACAGGGCTATTGAGTGAACATAATATTGATTTAAGTGCGATTAAGATGTCCATTGATTGGCAAGATAAAACCTTTGTGCCTTTTGATTATGGTTATTTTGCATTTGTTTATAACAGTGAAAAGTTAACTAACCCGCCTAAGAGTTTAAAAGAATTAGTTGAACAACGTGATGACTTAAAAATAATCTATCAAGATCCTCGCACTTCCACACCTGGGCTAGGCCTAATGCTTTGGATGAAGTCTGTTTATGGTGACGAAGTCAATCAAGCTTGGAAACAACTTGCTAAAAAAACGGTCACCGTAACTAAAGGTTGGTCTGAATCCTATAACATGTTTTTAGAAGGCGAAGCCGATATGGTGCTGTCTTATACGACCTCTCCTGCTTATCATATGATTGCTGAAGGCAAAAATCAGTACCAAGCTGCGAGCTTCACCGAAGGTCATTACACACAAACTGAAGTGGCGGCTGTGGTTAAGAGCAGCAAACATAAAAAATTAGCGAATGAATTCATGAGTTTTATCCTGAGTGATGCTTTTCAATCTAAAATCGCAACTGGTAATTGGATGTATCCGGTTACCGATGTAGCATTGCCAGAAGAGTTTAATCAACTCGTCTCACCGGCTAAGGCATTGTCATACTCAAGTGATGAAGTAGCAGCAAAACGCAAAGCATGGACAAAAGAGTGGTTGATCTCATTAACAGATTAATCGCTTAATGCCACTTCCTAATCCATTAACGGTATTTGTCAGATTAATTAAGCCTGTTCAAATCCCCGGGCTTTTACTGTCCATTGGCATCTTTTTGTTTGTGCTAATGGCAGTAAATGCGTTGTTTGCTCATTCTCCTGTGTTAGAAGTAACGGCTATTTGGTCTGATCCTTATTATCGGCACATCACCAAATTTAGTTTTTAT
Source organism: Vibrio sp. 2-Bac 85 (assembly GCF_037546705.1). Classification (NCBI taxonomy): domain Bacteria; kingdom Pseudomonadati; phylum Pseudomonadota; class Gammaproteobacteria; order Vibrionales; family Vibrionaceae; genus Vibrio; species Vibrio sp. 2-Bac 85. The sequence continues at coordinate 254,454 of NZ_JALAAB010000003.1, forward strand.
CAAGCTGCACTATCCACTTTATTAAGTGTTTTATTTGCGATCCCCATTAGCCATGCTTTATTTAGGCGGGAGTTTAGAGGCAAAGCTTTATTACTAAAATTATTTGCAACAACCTTAGTCTTACCGGTGCTGGTGGCCGTCTTTGGGTTGTTAGCAATTTATGGTAATAGCGGCGTGTTAGCTGGTGTTTTTGAATATTTTAATAGCGTATTACCTTTCTCAATCTTTGGATTAAATGGTATTTTATTAGCCCATGTTTTTTTTAATCTACCCTTTGCTTGTCGTCTATTTCTACAGGCATTAAATGCTATTCCAGATAAACAGCACCAATTAGCAACGCATTTAGGAATGAAGCATTGGAATAAATTTCGATTTGTTGAATGGCCACAGATTGTTGCTCAATTACCACATGCTGCAGGGCTTATCTTTATGCTTTGTTTTACCAGCTTTGCAACGGTAATGGCATTGGGTGGCGGGCCTAAATCAACCACTATAGAGCTGGCTATCTACCAAGCAATTAAATTTGATTTTGATTTGCAGACGGGCGCTTTACTTGCGTTATGGCAGATTTGTATATGTGCTGTTTTAGCTATTTTTATTCAAAAACTATCACGATCATCATCTTTAACAGCCAATTATCAAGGGCCTAAAAATACCTTTTATCATGATTCATGGATTGCTAAATGTTGGGACTTTAGTTGGATTATTGTTATTTCCCTATTGGTAATTCCACCGTTGTTAATGGTGGTTATTGCTGGTTTAAATGCTCAGTTTTTTGTCGTCCTAACTGATATTAAATTTTGGTTGGCTTTTAAGAATTCATTACTCATTGCTTTTTTTGCTGCTCTTATTGCTGTGAGCTGTGCTTTTTTTATTTTGTTAGCGAGTCGGCAGTGGCGATTGATTGGATTCAATGGCCATGCTGATAAAATTGAAATGTTAGCCACCATCATATTAGTCACCCCTGGTTTAGTGATCAGCACTGGGTTATTTTTACTGTTAAGAGAAATTGGTCATTTTTCCTCCCTCGCCCTATATATAGTGATTGCGGTTAATGCATTAATGGCTTTGCCTTTTGTATTGAAGAGTTTGTCATTACCCATGTTACATAATGCTCAAAAATATGAATTATTATGCGCTAGCTTAGGTGTATTTTGGTGGCATCGTTTTTATTGGATTGAATGGAAAGCGTTACGACGACCTATTCTACAAGCCTTGTGTTTGAGCTTTGTGCTGTCCGTGGGGGACTTAAGTGCCATTGCATTATTTGGTAGCCATACTTTTAGTACTTTACCTTTATATCTTTTCCAATTACTAGGCAGCTATCAAATGCAATCTGCAGCTGTCGTCGCGTTGGTGCTATTGGTGTTAAGTGTGGGTGTTTTTATGGTGGTAGAATATCTGTTTAAAGAAAGAAGAACTCAATATGATTAAGTTTACAGACGTTAATTATCATTATAAACAGCAAAGCTTTCATTTTGATTTAGAGGTTGAAGCCGGTAGTGTCGTCGCTATTCTAGGGCCAAGTGGAGCCGGTAAAAGTACGCTTTTAAATTTATTGGCAGGTTTTATTGCGCCTGTGCAAGGAGATATCAAAATAAATGCGTGTTCAATCCTTAAGCAAGCACCGCATCAACGACCACTTTCGATATTATTTCAAGATAACAATCTCTTTACCCATCTTTCTGCCTATGAAAATATTGCTTTAGGTTTACATCCTGGTTTAAAACTTAACGCGGAGCAAAAGTTGCGCCTAAACACTATCAGCGAACAAGTTGGTGTACAAAACTTGTTAGATCGTTTGCCTGCTCAACTTTCTGGAGGGCAGCAACAACGAATCGCGTTAGCACGTTGCTTTGTACAGGATAAACCTATCCTGCTGCTAGATGAGCCTTTTTCAGCCTTAGATCCCATATTAAGAGTAGCAATGTTAGAACGAGTAAAGTCTTTAGCAAAGTCAGAAAATGTAACGGTATTAATGGTCACGCATCATGTTGAAGATGCACTAGCAGTCGCTTCTGATTTTATCTTTGTTGATCATGGAGAAGCGCTAACTGCTGAAACAATAGACCAGCTTAAAGTCTCTCATCCAAATAAGCATTTATCACACTTTTTAAGTGCGCAGGTAGGTAATGCAAAACCTATTCAATAATATAACCGTGTTATAGGCATGATTATTTTTAGCTATAAATCCATATACGTATGAAAGTTAATGGTAGATTAGTTTTATTCAAGCGCTTTATTGTCAGGTTACTTTACAATTTAAGTACTACTAATTAAATGATATTTTAGATATGATTGATGTTTATGTGATCTTGTCTTTTGGAATGGTTATTGCTCCTTCATATTAAGACCTATTAAAAAATTGGTTTTTATAGGTACCTTAAAATAAATGTAATGGAGTACTAACATGAAATATAAAATAATGAAAAGTGTATTGTTAGGCAGCGGGCTATCAATAGTGAGCTTACTTAGTATCGTAAATGCCAGTGTTCTGACTGGGAATTTAACAGTTGATAATGAATATAATGTTTATCTAAGTACAAATGATAATACCCAAGGCGTTTTAGTTTCTTCTGATAGTAGTTGGTATGAATCTGAGGTTTTTACTGCGACTTTAGCTGCTGGAACTGATTATTTTTTGCATGTTGAAGGAATTGACTTTAGTGGGTTTGAAGGTTTTTTAGGTAACTTTAGCTTAGATAGTCCTGACCATTTATTTAGTAATAGTACCGCTCAATTGTTAACTAATACTATTGATTGGAGCGTAAGTACAACAGGTTGGGCTAATTACAGTAATACAAGTTCATACGGAGATAATACTGCTTATCCTTGGTATGCAAATACAAGACCTGCTATAGATGTTACTTCTGCAGCTGAATGGATTTGGTCTGAAGATGAAAATGCAAAACATGTTTATTTTTCAACAGCGATCACTGCAGTACCTGCGCCATCAACAATGATTATTTTAGGTCTAGCGCTTATTGGCTTAGCATCGCGCCGATTCCAAAAACAAGCTTAATTTAATACACTTAATTCATAAATTAAAATTTGCTTAAAAAGCACCACTCGAAAGTTTGGTGCTTTATTGTTTTTAATATTCTAAGTTCCTCCTATATGCTGTCAGCGAGCAAGTCGGTGTACAAAACTTGTTAGATCGTTTACCCGCTCAACTTTCTGGAGGGCAGCAACAGCGTATCGCGTTAGCTCGTTGCTTTGTACAGGATAAACCTATTCTACTGCTAGATGAGCCTTTTTCAGCCTTAGATCCTGTGTTACGGGTGGCAATGTTGAAGTCAGTTAAGTCATTAGCTAAATTACAAAATGTTACCGTATTGATGGTGACTCATCATATTAATGATGCATTAGACGTTGCTTCTGACTTTGTCTTTATCGATCAAGGCACTGCCTTAGCCGTTGAAAAAATAGCTTGCCTCAATACTACTCATAACAATAAACAACTAGTGGATTTTTTGAGCGCCGAAATGAATAGATGATAGTGTCTTTATCTGTGTGCTGTGCAATCAATTTAGGCCACATTCTCTTGCCAAAACAATAGCTTATGATTCTGCTTTAATCATTTTAGTTCCACCAGTTGTATTATTTACAATGATTTATTCCATGGAAGTGTCAGCTTTTTTTACAACTTAATTATAGGTAACTAATTGTGGGTAATTATATGATTGATATTTAAGCGGTTTTTAAAGTTGGATCGTTACTTGCTCCTTTGTAGGTATATTTTTGTTTAACTATTCCCTATAAAACGTAAACAAGGGAAGTAAAGGAGTATTTTATGAAATTGAAATCAATGAAAACGATAGTGACAGGCATGATTTTCTCAATTGCTAGCTTATTTAATGTAGCCAATGCAACTGTGATAACTGCTAATCTAACAGTCGATAACGAGTATTCTGTTTATTTAAGCACCGATGACAGTACACAAGGCACTTTAATCATGTCAGATAATAATTGGTATTCTACAGAATCTTTTAGCGCTAATTTAACAGCAGGTACTGATTATTTCCTACACGTTGCAGGTGTTGATGCCGGATGGGTAGCTGGATTTCTAGGGGATTTTAGTCTTGATACTAGTGATCATGTGTTTAGTAATGGTCTGTCACAGTTATTAACTAATACAATTGATTGGAATGTTAGTACAACGGGTTGGACTAACTATGTAACTTCAAGTGATTACGGGGTTAATGGTGTTTATCCATGGGGTAATCGTACAACTATTGACGCTGGTGCAGAGTGGATTTGGTCAGCAGATAACGACTCAGATAATACTGTGTATTTTTCAACTGCAATAACAGCTGTGCCAGCGCCATCAACAATGATTATTTTTGGTCTAGCGCTTATTGGCTTAGCATCACGTCGATTCAAAAAACAAGCTTAATTTAATAAGCTTAATTTATAAATTAAGCTTTACTTAAAAGCACCACTCGAAAGTTTGGTGCTTTATTGTTTTTAAAATTCAAAGGTTCAAAGTTCCCCTTGCCCCTGTGTCAGACCGGTTTTATGCTCGAATGATAATTTGTCTTGGTATTAACTCTAACCCTGCTTGATAACGTTTAGCGGAAGCATTTAAACCCAGTGCTAAGGCGCTATCTGCGATTAATTCAAATTGTTGTGCTAATGAATTAATTTTAATGGGTAAAAAATCTAATAAACGGTTATCACCAAAAGTGCCTAATTTGAGGGTTTTCATTAATTCGGGCTGGGCAATTAAAACATCTAAAATACCTTCTAACATAGTGTAGGAAGTAACAATAATCGCGTCGGGTACTTTATCCTCTTTTATCCATTGTAGAAAAACTGCTTTACCAGATTCGCTATTAAAGTGCTCTCCATAAGTGGCAGTGCAAGTCAGGCCTTGTCTTTTCGCTTGTGCTTCAAAGCCCGCTTGACGTTGACGCGAAATATTTAATTTAGGTAAGGCTCCAATCAGGCCAATAGACTTTACCTTCTCAGTGATCACGGAGCCGGTTAATTCATAAGCCCCATCAAAATCTTCACTGATCACACAACCAAAATGTTCATCATCTAAGGCGCGGTCGAGTGCAATAATTGGCGTACCTTGCTGTTGTATTTTTAAATAATACTCACTGCCATCAGCTAATGAGCTAGCAACAAAAAGCGCATCGATACGGCGGCTAAGTAAGGCTTTAACTAAGTTTTTCTCTGTTTCTGGGTCATCGTCAGAGCAACCAATGAGTATTTGGTATCCTGCTTTACGAGAATTAGATTCAAGCAATTTAGCTAATTTTGTGTAGCTACTGTTTTCAAGATCTGGAATGATCAAACCAAAGGATCGACTACTACCTGCTCGTAGTGCTGATGCCGCATGATCAGGGCTATAATTATGTTCATTCACCACCGCCATCACTTTGAGTTGTGTTTTTTCACTGATCCTATGCTTCTTCGCTTTACCGTTAATGACATAGCTTGCAGTGGTTTTTGATACGCCTGCTAATTTGGCAATTTTCTCTAATGTCATGCTTAAGATCCTTTTATGTCGATAAGATCAAATTATTGGTAATCTATTTTATTAGCTGGTTGCATTATAGGCTGAATCGATTCACTATAATAGCTGAAACGATTCAGTAAGCCTTGAAGTTGTAATAATTGAGACCAAGATAACGTATCAATTAACATTGTATAAGCTTATTGGACTTTTTTTTGAATGTTTTGCTGAATCGATTCAGTAAAGCTTGGATAGTTGCTAACTCATAAAATATAGCGAGAGGTTAAGACCGATGCTGACACTAACTAATAACGATATAACCTTACAACAAAGTGCAAGTGATAAAACCACGGCCATTAAAGCGATTGCTAAACAACTTGCTGATAAAGGCTTAGTTGCCGAGCAATATGTTAAAGGGATGCTTAACCGAGAAAAACAAAACTCAACGTTTTTAGGTAATGGCATTGCAATTCCTCATGGCACAACAGATACGCGAGATCTAGTTAATAAAACAGGTGTTGCAGTTCATCACTTTCCTGAGGGGGTTAATTGGGGGGATGGAAATATCGCTTATGTCGTCATTGGTATTGCCGCTAAATCTGACGAACACTTAGGTATTTTAAAGCAATTAACTAAAGTGTTATCGGCTGATGATGTTGAAGAGAAATTAAAACAAGCGACAACAAAAGACGACATTATTAAGTTATTAAATGGTGACGTACAGTTTGAAGCTGACTTTAGCCCCGCATTAATACAACTAAACTTTCCTGCTTCTGACATGATTCAAATGAGTGCAGTCGCGGGGGGGTTATTAAAAAATAGCGGCAATGTTGAGAATCAATTTGTTGCTGAGTTAGTCACTAAAGATGCAACACATTTAGGTAATGGTTTATGGCTTGTGAGTGGGGAAAAAGGTGTTAAACGTTCAGGGATGTCTATTTTAACAACTAGTGAAACCTGTGAATTTAATGGTTTTCCTGTCAAAGCACTGATTGCTGTTGCAGCTTGTAATAGTTCTCATGGTCCATTTTTAAATATCATTAGCCAATTAGTTTTTGAGCAACAACAAGCAAAAATATTCAGCTCAAGCGTTGAACAGTTGTTGGCAATATTTACGGTTTCTACCCCACAAATCATTGTTGATGGTGACAATGTTGGAACCTTTAAAATTAATAATGCACATGGATTACATGCCCGCCCGAGCGCGATGTTAGTGGCCGCAGTTAAAAAATATAAATCAGTGGTTAAAGTCGCCAACATTGATGGTGATAATAAATTTGTAGATGCAAAAAGCCTGATGAAAGTGATTGGTTTAGGGGTTAGACACGGAGATTCATTACAATTTATTGTAGAAGGCCCAGATGCAAAAGAAGCACTAGCGGGTATTGCTGAAGCGATTGCTTCTGGCCTGAGTGAGGGGTAAACCATGAGTCATCAAAATACTATTAGCAATAATAAAGTAGTTACTATCACCTTAAATCCAGCATTGGATTTGACGGGCGGTTTAGATACTTTAAATATTGGCTCGGTTAGCTTAGCTACTACCGGTTCCCTGCATGCTGCAGGTAAGGGCGTTAACGTTGCAAAAGTACTCTCTGATTTAGGCGCAGAGGTAACGGTAACAGGTTTTTTAGGGCGTGATAATGAAGCTTTATTTTGTACCTTATTTAGCGAAATGAATGCTCAGGATGAGTTTATCCGTGTTGATGGTTCAACACGTATAAACGTTAAATTAGTCGAAAAAAATGGGCAAGTGAGTGATATCAATTTCCCCGGTGTAGAGGTTTCTGAGCAAGCGATTAATGAATTTGAAAGCTGTTTATTTAAATTAGCAGAAACGCATCAGTTTTTTGTACTTGCGGGGAGTTTACCTAAAGGTATTTCACCTGAACTTTGCGCAAGCTGGATAGAAAAACTACATCAAATGGGTAAAAAAGTGATCTTTGATAGCAGCCGCGCTGCCTTAGCTGCTGGATTAGATGCGCACCCTTGGTTAATTAAACCCAATGACGAAGAATTGTCTGAATTTGTTGGGCGTGAACTTAATACTGCTGAAGCCTGTCAGCAAGCCGCTCAAGATTTAGTTAGTAAAGGTATTGATAATATCGTTGTTTCATTAGGTGCTAAAGGGGTGATGTGGTTAGGCAAAAATGATCAAAGTAGCTCTCATAGCAATACTTCAAGCGATGCTCAAAGCAATACCTCAAACAACAGCCTATGGCGTTATGCCCAGCCACCCAAAATGAATGTGGTGAGTACAGTGGGGGCGGGCGATACATTAGTTGCAGGCCTTTGTTGGGGGCATATGCAACAGTGGCAAGCAGAGCAGACATTATCCTTTGCCACCGCGTTATCTGCATTAGCGGTGACGCAAGTAGGCGTAGGCGTACCTAGTCTGGAAGCGGTAACAAATTTACAGAAAATGATCACTCACAATAACCCTATTTCATCAAACGTGTAAATACGTCGATAACTAATTTAAGGATTGAATATGAAAAATATAGCTATTGTAACTGCATGCCCAAGTGGTGTCGCAAACAGTATTATTGCTGCTGGTTTGTTAAAGCAAGCCAGTGCAAAATTAAATATTAAAGCATCGATAGAGTGCCAATCAACGGTATTACCGGTTGAAGTGTTATCAACTGAAGATATAGCTGCAGCTGATGTGGTCATTATCGCCAGCAATAGTGATATTGATACGACACGTTTTATAGGTAAAAGTGTATACCAAGGTGCAATTGCAGATTGCACTGAAAATCCACAAGCTTGGTTAGATAATGCGATTAATAACGCGCAAGAGCTAACGGCAGCTAATGCAAGTAAAGGGGCGGTAAGCCAACTTGATAGCAGTAATGTTAATAGTAATAGCTCAGACAGTAATGGCGTGAAAAAAATTGTTGCTATTACAGCTTGTCCTACTGGAGTTGCACACACCTTTATGGCTGCTGAAGCCTTAGAGAGTGAAGCGAAACGTCAAGGGCTTATTATTAAAGTAGAAACGCGTGGTTCGGTAGGTGCAAAAAATCAATTAACAGATCAGGATATTGCTGATGCGGATTTAGTGATTATTGCTGCTGATATTGAAGTGCCACTTGAGCGTTTTAATGGTAAACGACTGTACAAAACAAGTACAAGTTTAGCACTTAAAAAAACCGAGCAAGAAATCACTAAAGCATTTGCACAAGCTTCTGTTTTTCAAGCAACAAGTAATGCAAACTCTTCTCAAAATGAAGAGGAAAAGGGCGTATATAAACACCTTATGACAGGGGTTTCGCATATGTTACCTGTGGTCATTGCCGGTGGTTTATTGATTGCGCTTTCGTTTGTATTTGGTATAGAAGCATTTAAAGAAAAAGGCACGATGGCTGCAACCTTGATGGATATTGGTGGCGGTGCTGCTTTTGCATTAATGATCCCTGTATTGGCTGGTTTTATTGCTTTCTCGATTGCTGATCGTCCTGGCTTAGCGCCTGGTTTAATTGGTGGTATGTTGGCAAGCCAACTTGGTGCTGGTTTCTTAGGTGGTATCGCAGCGGGTTTCATCGCAGGTTACGCGGCTAAATTTATTGCGGATAAAGTGTCATTGCCACAATCAATGGAAGCCCTTAAACCTATTCTGATTATTCCTTTTGTAGCGAGTCTATTCACTGGTTTAGTGATGATTTATGTCGTTGGTGGCCCAGTTGCTAGCATTATGGCTGCACTTACTGAATTCCTAACCAATATGGGGTCAACTAATGCTGTTCTATTAGGCATAGTGTTGGGTTGTATGATGTGTTTCGATTTAGGAGGTCCTGTTAATAAAGCAGCATACACATTTGGTGTAGGTCTATTAGCTTCTCAATCATACGGCCCTATGGCTGCTATTATGGCAGCGGGTATGGTACCTGCACTTGGTATGGGCTTAGCCACTTTCCTTGCGAAGAAAAAATTTATTGATAGTGAACGTGAAGCCGGCAAAGCGTCATTTGTTTTAGGCTTATGCTTTATTTCTGAAGGCGCAATACCATTTGCAGCAAAAGATCCGATGCGTGTTATTCCAAGCTGTATGGCTGGTGGTGCATTAACGGGTGGTTTATCTATGTTGTTCGGCGCACAGTTACTCGCTCCGCACGGTGGTTTATTTGTTCTGTTGATTCCAAATGCAATCTCACCGGTATTATTATACTTAGTGGCAATCGCAGCGGGTACAGCAGTAACAGGTTTCACCTATGCTTTATTGAAAAATAAAGAAGAAGTAAAACAAGCTGTTGCAGTTTAAAACAAGCTTAAAAATATAAGTGAGCTTTAAAATAGCTCAATAAAAAAGGGAACTTACGATGTTAGTCGTAAGCTCCCTTTTTATTTACAGGGTCTTTTTATGATGAGTTTTAGCCCTAAACATATCGTTTTATTGGTCTAACACTGCAATATTTTTATCCGATACTAACGGGCCTGTTTGATGCTGATATTCATTTTCATCATCTTGATTGTCATGTTCTGAAATGAAGTTAAGTAAACAGCTGCTGTAGTTAGCTTCAGCTTTAGCCAAGTGTTTACCATCATCACTACGAATTAAAATAGTATCTCCGGCTGAGAATTCACCGACCACTTCAACTATTTCATTACTCGTTAGCTGGTCACTATTTTCATGTAGAGGGTATTCAAATCCATCTCCAATAACAACCTCACCCTGTGCTCTTGATGTATGAGTCATCCAATGTAAATCTTCTTCCATTGGTTTTGCATAAGGTGCAAAAACAGTACCGGGGTTATTACCCAGTATTAACTGCTCAAAGGAGCTTTCTTTAAAGCCATTGATTATATAGGTAGTAAGACCATGTGATGTTGCTTTTTCAGCTGCTTCTATTTTAGTTTGCATACCACCAGTACCAACGCTGCTATGTGCGCCACCGGCCATATCGTAAATGCTTTGATCGATAGCACTCACGTTTTTAATCATCACCGCATCGTCATTAGTATGTGGATTTTTATTATATAAGCCGTCAATGTCAGAACAAATGATTAACGCGTCTGCATCTGCCGCCGCTGCTACCATTGCTGATAAGTTGTCGTTATCACCCACTTTTAATGCATCTGTTGTTACTACGTCATTTTCATTAACAACGGGTAAAATTCCATGTTCGAGCAATGCGAAGATAGTTTCACGCACACTGTCATATCTTTCTCTGTCTTGGAAATCACCGTGTGTTAAAAGAATTTGTGCTGAAGGGAAATCAAAGAAACGATCCCATGCTGCCATCATTTCATTTTGACCTGCTGCGGCCATTGCTTTTTTGATTGGGAGAGATGGGTTTTCTATTTCACCGAAAAAGTGTGCACCAGCTGCAACTGAACCTGAAGACACAAGAATAACTTCAATACCCATATCTCTGCACTGTAATATAAATTTGGCGATATGTAATAAGTAGCGTGAACTACAACCTTTTCTCTCTGGTGCAATTAATGCGCTACCGACTTTAAGTACAATTCGATTCCATTTATGATTTTTCATATTTTCTCTTTTAACTTTACTGCATTACTCTTTTTATAAATGTGCAACATCAATCGCAAGAGTAAGAAGCGATTTGTCGCATTGAAAATTTTTAGTTATTTTTAGTTTGGAAAAGTGTTGTATCTTGGAGGGGGAAGCGTGGTTGATATATTATAACTTCTCAATAGAGTCATTATTCTATGTCCTGCCTTACTAAGTTGATTTAAAGATTGATCAGATGAAGTAATTCCATATGATTTGTGTAGTGTATCACAAAATTATGCTTATATTTTGTTTGATTTTTGTTTGAATTAAATACGTTCATTCCTAAAGATGCTGCTTTTACACTAATCATGGGCCTGTGAGGCTATTTTTATATTTTAAAAATCATTCTAAATTTTATTTTTTATTGATATAACTCAAAACGTTTTTATCTCTAAAATCATCTACCTGTAATAACCTTTTTAAGCTCCCCACTTTATTAGCTATCTGTGTTTTAACTATCCTTCTTTCTAGCTAGCAGCTTTATCTAGCGTTCTATCGACTTTACTTTTGATTTGTTGTGGCTATTGATTTAATTGAAATTAACAATTTTACCTATCAATTGATTTGCTACATAATGCTTTCCATGGACTCGCAGAACGAGCCCAATTGATGTAATTAACTCACTTAATAGGAATAACAAAATGATCAACTCTAAACTTAAACCATTTAACGCGACTGCATTTAAACAAGGTGAATTCGTAGAGATTTCAGAGAAAGACGTACTAGGTAAATGGTCTATCTTTTTCTTCTACCCAGCAGACTTTACGTTTGTTTGTCCTACTGAGTTAGGCGATGTTGCTGACCATTATGAAGAATTACAAAAACGTGGTGTAGAAGTTTTCTCTGTATCAACTGATACGCACTTCACTCACAAAGCATGGCACGATAGTTCAGACACAATTGGTAAAATCAACTACTTCATGGTTGGTGACCAATCAGGCGCTATCACAAACAACTTCGGTATGATGCGTGAAGGTCAAGGCCTAGCAAACCGTGGTACGTTCTTGATGGATCCAGAAGGTGTTGTTCAAGCATTAGAAGTTACTGCTGAAGGTGTTGGCCGTGATGCTGAAGACCTAATGCGTAAAGTTAAAGCGGCACAATATGTTGCTGCACACCCAGGTGAAGTATGTCCTGCTAAATGGAAAGAAGGTGAAGCAACGTTAGCACCTTCACTAGACCTAGTAGGTAAAATCTAAGTCTAAAGAGCTAAACCTAAAAGCTAAGCAACCTATAAGTTGCTTAGTAATAAATAGACCTTAGTCCTATCGACTGAGGTCATTTAAAAATAGATTTTTATAAAGCCTTGTTGACCAGAGAGTCGATTTTTAAATTAACCAAAATTGCTCATTGCGTTTTTAACTAAGCGTAAATAAATACAGCCAAAAAATATAAAGGTGACATTATGTTAGACCAAAATATGAAAACCCAGCTTAAAGCGTATCTAGAAAACTTAAAAACAGACGTGCAATTAGTATTAAGCCTTGATGACAGTGAAACGGCAACAAAATTACACGCGTTAGCAACAGATATAGCTTCATTACACGATAAAATTACTGTGATTGAAGATGCCGCTGCAAGTGTACGTAAACCTATTATGCAAGTGGTTAACCCAACTAAAAATACCGCTATCGGTTTTGCTGGATTACCAATGGGTCATGAATTCACATCATTAGTATTGGCTCTGTTACATAGCGGTGGTCATCCTATGAAAATTGATGCAGAAGTGATTGAGCAAGTAAGAAACTTAGAAGGTGAGTTTAACTTTGAAGTGTTTATTTCTTTAAGCTGTCAAAACTGTCCTGATGTTGTACAAGCATTAAATATGATGGCTGCGATTAATCCAAAGATTAGCACAACCATGATTGACGGTGGTGCCTTCCAAGCGGAAGTCGCTGAACGTAATATTATGGCAGTACCCAGTGTATTTTTAAACGGTGAAGTCTTTACTCAAGGGCGTATCACATTAACTGAAATATTAAGTAAAGTAGATACTGGTGCGGCAAAAAAACAAGCGGCTGCCTTAAATGAAAAAGAACCTTATGAAGTCTTAGTTGTAGGCGGTGGACCTGCGGGTGCATCAGCTGCCATTTATGCAGCACGTAAAGGTATTCGGACTGGCGTTGTTGCTGAACGTTTTGGCGGACAAGTAATGGATACAATGGCGATTGAGAACTTTATCTCAGTAAAAGAGACGCAAGGCCCTAAATTGGCTGCTGCACTTGAAGAGCATGTAAAAGAATATGACGTAGATATTATGAATGAGCAACGTGCCGGTGCGGTTGTTGCTGCTGAAAAAACAGAAGATGGTTACATTCATGTTGAACTTGAAAGTGGTGCAATATTAAAAAGCAGAAGCGTCATTTTATCTACTGGTGCACGTTGGAGAAAAATGAACGTACCCGGTGAAGAGCAATACAGCAATAAAGGTGTTGCCTACTGCCCACACTGTGACGGCCCATTATTTAAAGGCAAAAAAGTAGCGGTAATTGGTGGCGGTAACTCAGGTATTGAAGCGGCTATCGATTTGGCAGGGTTAGTTGAACATGTAACAGTATTAGAGTTCGCAGATACACTACGAGCAGATCAGGTACTTGTAAACAAAGCAAACAGTCTAGGTAACGTTACTATTATTAAAAGCGCACAAACAACAGAAGTTATTGGAGATGGGACTCGTGTGACTGCTCTCAACTATATCGACCGTGTTAGTGGTCAAGAAAACCAAGTTGAGCTTGCTGGCATCTTTGTGCAAATCGGCTTAGTACCAAACAGTGATTTCTTAAAAGGCAGTGGTGTAGCTTTGTCTCCTCGTGGTGAGATTGAAGTGAATGCAAAAGGGGAAACGTCATTACCGGGTGTATTTGCTGCAGGCGACGTAACAACCGTACCTTATAAGCAAATTATTATTGCGATGGGAGAGGGGTCAAAAGCCAGTTTAAGTGCCTTTGACCACTTAATTAGAACACCTATTCCTGTAGGAATCGCTGCGGTAGCGTAATGATTGAATAGTACGTTTAACCTCTTAAGTCGGGGCTTAAAGAAGAGTAGGGCACATTTTGTTGTGCCCTATTTTTTTGTCTGTAAACAATGTCGATCAACCACAACCACAACCATAACCATAACCATAACCATAACCAAAATTTTAACTACAAACTCTATCCTCCAAAGCAGTGACTCCTGCTGCTTATAGAAGCTTATTAGCCTACCCTTTGTATTAAATGATCTTTAGTGATATTTATTAAGTGTCTGATTTCTTTACAAATTACCCATTCACTTTTAGATTGTTTCTTTGTTTTTTTGCTAACTTATTGATAATTAATATGTATTTTATTTTGGAATGTTTCTTGCTCATAAAGTTTTCTCTAACTGATTGATATCAATAACTTTTAAATAAGGATATATAAAGAATGAAAATCATCAACACGAACAAATCATTTAAATTCGCTTTGGCTGGTGCGTTAACATTGCTTGTGTCGAGTGCCAATGCGTCTGTTATTGAAGGCGTGGGGGCATATACTTCTGTCGGAAACTCAGGATATTGCCCATCTTATTGTTCAGGTTCATTTTCTTCTGCATCAGATGGTGGTGAAGGCTCAACGCAGGCATATAGTGAATTAAACGAGTATGCTTATGGGCAAGCTTACTCAAGTTTTGTTTCAGAATCATATATGCCATTACTTCGTGTAGAAACAAATGCTGCTTTTAAGAAAAGTTCATCTGCTATGGCATGGTCAGTTCAAAACTTTACTAATACGGGATTAGAAACCAAAACAATTGACCTCGATGTTAATCTTCATGGTTCTGTGGGAAATAATGAAGAGGGGTATGCTTATAACTATCTAAGCGCATCAATTGCTATTATTAGTGGTACTTCATTACAATGGTATCCAAGTTTCGGGACATTAATTTATGAAATAGCTAGCCCTATTATGAGTCCAACATCAATTTATATAAGTGATGGTTTGGATGTAAATATACCTGAAACTATTAGTTTTGATGTTGCAGCAGGAGAGAGCTTTTATATCGTTTCTGAGATGAGAGCCGCATCTCAAAATGGTTATGCAGATGCATGGAATACATTAAGCATGAGCTTTAAAGACGGCTCTGATCTTCAAGCTGCAATTCAAGTGGCAACTGCACCTGTCTCAGTACCTGAGCCAAAAACATTATTCTTGTTGGCGCTTTGTTTGTTGGCTATTTTGGTCAAAAAACGTGATTTATTAGCTTAATCAAGTTTATTAACTTCGTTTGATAGTTGAATAAATATAAACGGTACCAAGCTGTTTTTTGTCATAGAAAAATAACCTTGGTACTTTGATTTTTATGTTAAATTATATTCACTGTTTAATGTTAAGGAGAGTATTTTGAATCAATTACTAAATATTATCATCTGTATCTTATTACCACCTTTGGCTGTTTTTCTAAAATTTGGACTAGGAAAAGATTTTCTTATTAACCTTATTCTTAGTATTTTCTTTTTTGTACCCGGCATTATTCACGCGTTATGGCTTACAACCAGATAAGGTATTTTAAGTAATAAAATAAGCGTAAAAAAGCATGGTAACGGATATATTCATATCAATCCTGCTCTCTTTAATACTAAACAAAAAGGTCATAAACAGTCTCGTTTATGACCTTTTATAGTAATTCTTTGATGCTTATTAATCAGTACAGATAATGTGCTCTGAATGTAACTGTTGTTCTGCTGTTTTAGTTGTCAATTGTTGGCCAGCTAAAAAGCTCTTTAAATATCCCATGGCAGCATAAAATATAACGGTATAACCTAGTACTTCCAATCCTTCCTCTACCACCCGCTTTATAATACGTTCATAGTCAGGGCCTAAAATTCCTTGCCATAAGTCGCCCATTCCAAAGATACGTGAGAAGACAAGCAATAAAGCCATGCCAATGCTTAAAGTGATAAAGTGGCGGCTTTGTGTGAATCTAGCGAAGGTACTTAAGGTCTTTTCAGGGGCTTTTAATGCATGAATAATCGAAAATAAAGCAACCAATGTTGCAGGGTAAACCCAAAAACCATGTCGTATGTTATCCAGTAAACCATCAAGCTCGCGAATTAGCATACAAGTAAAGAAGCCTGTAATAAGTACGCTGAAATGTCTGACTGAAGGATCTTTATATGCTGTATAGGCAAAAGATAAGGCGGTGCTAAATAATAATGTTTCCTGTAAAAACTCTGTTGCAGAGTATTCAGAGATACCCTGATCTAAGTTTATCACACCGTGCTGCATATAAATAAGATCAAAGGCAAGGGCTAAAATAGGTAAGGTTACTAAAAGAGATAATAACAAAAATTGTTGAAACCCTTTTAAGATAATGCGTAAATCAGATGACATAATCACTCCGCTAAAATAAAGTATGGTGTTTTGTCCTTAATGCGAGATTCCGTTCTACTTTATTAATGGGACGGCATATTATATCTCCATAAATAAAAAATCACATTATTTACATAGGTAAAAAGTAAAGATAAATAATTAATATTTGTGATTTTTGTTGTGTTTTATGCGGTTTTTATTGGGCTAATTGTTTGAATTAAAAATTAGGGTATTGAAATGAAATATATTTGGTTGAAATTAGTGTTAACGATATTGGTTTTTGCTGGATTATTTGCTTGGATTTATTATTTAGTCTCGAGCGGTAATATTTAATTACTTTAAAAATAGCTTCTAAACTGTCGCTTTAAAATAATGGCTTTAAAATTATAGCTTCAAAACTACAGCTTCAAAATTATAGTTTCAAAAAATCGCCAACCCATTATATATAGAATATAACATGGGGTTAGCGATAAATTGATAGGCTAGCTAACGTGTAAAAACTACTTAACCGTTAGTTTTACATCTGCATCACGTAGAAGGTAAAGCGCAATACAAGCGGCAAGCATAGGCCACGCTGCAAAAAACAATAGATTGTTGAAGCCATCAATATAGCGAGGGAATGAAGAAAAAGTAGATGCGGCGTGCATTAATAAAATAATACCGTAAGTAAGGCGTTTTTTGATCCCAGCAACAAATGCAAGAACTAACAATAATTGTAGCGCGCCAAGAATATAAAAGATGGTATCACTTGCTCCACTGATACCATAAAATGCTTTCATAACTATCGCACTGTGTGCTGGATTGATAAATTTATCTAACGTCCACATAAAGAAAACGATAAAAATACCTAAGCGTAATGAAAAGAGAGACCACTGAAGGCGGTTTTGTAGGTTTGCTGAAACAGGTTGTGACATAGGAAGATCCTTAAAAGTGTTAAATGGTTTAATACATAACTTATCAAGACCGTGGTCTATGTTGTTTTATTTCACAAATTTATAATTAATTTTCAAATAATGACGCGTTAGTTCATAAGTATCATTCGTGATGCTTTACAAAAAGCATTAATTTAGACGCTTTTTATGTTGCTTATCGTCATTGGCTCATACTAGTAGCCAAAGAATCAGGGTAAATTAAAGAGACTTTCAATGATGAAAATGTTCACAATATTAATACTACTTATTGCTGCTGGATACGCTTACTTTTTATATTCAAATAATGAATTGCCGTTTATTGCAGCTAACTCATCAAGTGTTTCCATTGATGACAAAATAAAATGTACGACTAAAGAAGGCCGAATTTTATACGGGAAAGTTCCTGATGGTGTGATTTGTGAGCGCCTTGAGTCAGTAAAAGGATCGATTATTATTTTGCCAAGTGAAACTAAAAGTGAACGTAAAGATTCTATTAATTTATTTAATAAAAAAAGTGAACTGGCAAATTCAAAATATCGATGTGATGGTAGAACCTATTGCAGTGAAATGCGTTCAAAAGCGGAAGCGATCTTTTTCATAGAGAACTGTCCGAATACTAAAATGGATGGCGACCACGACGGCCAGCCCTGTGAAAGTGATTCTCGTTTTTAAATCAATTTATAACCGTTAACGGATAGGGATTATTAATGTTCAATCCGCCTAGTTATAAATAATTGCAACTCGGGATAAGGAAAAGCATTGATGAAAAATAGTATGTTTATGCTGTTAGCGCTGTTGCTTGTGGCGTGTAATAACGAAAGCCAACCTAATGGAGTTAGTTCAGAGTCATTAGCAACAGCTGAACAGACAAAAGAAGCGGTTTACACAGTCAGCGTTTCAGCTAATAGCGAACAACGTCTGAGTGATGCTTTTAAAGATAAACGCTCTGATCTACAGATCGCTGGTAAAGGAACGGTGATCAAGCTACTTGCTGATGACCTAAAAGGTTCTCAGCATCAACGCTTTATTATAAAAACGAATACTGGGCAAACAATATTAGTCGCACATAATATAGATTTAGCGCCAAGAATAAATACTCTAAAAGTCGGCGATAGCATTGAATTTTATGGTGAATACGAATGGAATAAACGCGGTGGTGTGATGCATTGGACGCATAAAGATCCTAAGCAACGTCATATCGATGGGTGGTTAAGGCATGCTGGTCTAGTTTATCAATAACAACAGAAGTGCCGTTAATCTTTAAATGAGCTCAGCATTCGAGCTCATTAATTAACCTGAAAGGTTGTTTATCACTTTTAAGGCAAGTAATCGCTAATATTATTCTAGCGTTTGATCGATGATTGGCGACGACGGCCTTTTTGCGCTTTTTTCGGTGCGTGTGCAGCGTTTGAATCAGGCACAACCAACTTCGCTTCAAAGCCTTCAATCACTTCACGGTTAATGAAGTAACCTAAATGACGTTCGATAGCACATAGGTTTCTAAAGTCATCACGCGATACCAATGAAATAGCTTCACCTTCAGCGCCAGCACGACCAGTACGACCAATACGATGTACATAATCTTCAGCTTCATCGGGTAAATCATAGTTAACCACACGTTCTAAATCATCAATATCAATCCCACGAGCGGCAATGCCCGTTGCCACTAAGAACTGAATTTTACCTTCTTTAAAGTCTGCCATTAATTGCTCTCGCACTGCTTGGCTACGCCCACTATGGAATGACTCTGCGGCAATCTCTCGCTTCTCTAATTGGCTAACTAATTTAGCAGCACCACGTTTAGTTTCAATGAATATCAAGGCTTGCTGCCATTTATTCTCATGGATCAAATGGCTTAATAATGCCGATTTAAACTCTTTATCGACAGTGATCAAACGTTGTGCAATCTTAGGCACTGTAACATTCTCTGGTGCAATTGATATCTCTACCGCATCGGTCACCGCTGTTCTTGCTAAAAAGCGTACTTGCTTTGATAAAGTCGCTGAAAATAACAGGTTTTGACGTTGCTCTGGTAACTTCTCAACGATTTTGTTGATGTCACTAATAAAGCCCATGTCTAACATGCGGTCGGCTTCATCAATCACTAGAATAGAGGTTTCATCAAAGTGAATAGCACGACGTGTGTACATATCTAACAAACGACCAGGCGTCGCTACTAAAATATCAACACCTTCAATCAAGCTTTGCTTTTGTGGTTCAACATCGACGCCACCGTACATCGCCATCGAAGTAATATTAAGGTGCTTGGCATAAAGTTGAATATTAGCTTCCACTTGAATCGCCAGCTCACGCGTCGGAGTTAAAATCATCGCATGCACACGTTTAGGGCGAACCAATGGCGCATCAATTAATTTTTGTAAAATAGGTAATACAAAACTTGCAGTTTTACCGGTACCTGTTTGCGCCGCGGCAATCAGGTTTTTTCCTTTTAATACAACAGGAATCGCTTTTTCTTGGATAGGTGTTGGCGCAGTGTAACCCTGTTCAGTTACGGCTTGTACGATTGGATCACTTAATCCAAGGGATGAAAAAGGCATGTTATTTGTCTCTACTTATCAAGTTAAAATGGTATAAAACGGCCACATTTTTACATAAGCAAAGTATCAAGCGTATCTCACAGTCGCAAAAGCTAAACGATGAGGGGCATGACAAAGATGGAAAAGTGACAGGTTTTATGAGTTATTCGGTTTTATTTATTGCTTCTTTTTTTATGTCTTTATTTCTTTGTTTCTTAATGTTTCAAATCAGCAGCGCTGAACGCAACTACTGATTTGAAGTGTTGTGCTTTATTGTAGGTTTAAGCTTAATTTTTTTGCTTCTGACTGACTTGCTAGGTATTCGTTATAAGTACCTTGGAAATCAACCACTTTTGTCTCTTTAATATCAACAATACGGGTTGCTAATGAAGATACAAATTCACGGTCATGACTTACAAAAATAAGCGTACCTTTAAATTCTTTTAATGCATTGTTTAATGCATCAATCGCTTCTAAGTCCATGTGGTTAGTGGGTTCGTCCATTACTAACACGTTGATGTCTTGCATCATTAACTTACCAAATAACAGACGGTTTTTCTCACCACCAGAACAGTTACGTGCTTTTTTGTTTGCATCGTCATCGGTAAATAATAAACGACCTAACATACCACGCACGATTAAATCGCTGTGTTTGCTAGTACGCCATTGACCCATCCAGTCCATCAAGGTTAAGTCGTTATTAAAATCTTCAGTGCTATCTTGTGGGCAGTAGCCGATAGACGCATTTTCAGACCATTTAACAACGCCTTCGTTATGTTGTAAGTCATTCACTAAACAACGCATGAAGGTTGTTTTACCCACACCATTCTCACCAATAATAGCAAGTTTAGCACCGGCTTCTAAAATAAGGTCTCCACCACTAAATAATGGCCCTTCTTCAAAACCATGCCCTAGACCTTCTAATACTAACGCTTGACGATGCATTTTCTTGCCTTCATCAAAAGATAAAGAAGGGTGCATACGGCTTGTTGATTTAACATCATCAAGTTTGATTTTATCCATTTTTTTAGCACGTGAACTTGCTTGTTTCGCTTTAGAGGCATTGGCACCAAAACGGTTTACAAAGTCTTGTAGTTCGTCGATTTCAGCACTTTTCTTCGCATTTTCAGATAATAACTGCTCACGGATCAGTGAAGAAGCTTCAAGGAAGTATTCGTAGTTACCTGGGTAAATACGTAATTCACCGTAATCAATATCAGCCATGTGCGTACACACAGAGTTTAAGAAGTGACGGTCATGCGAGATGATAACCATAGTACAACGACGTTTATTCAACTCTTCAGACAACCAGTTAATGGTATTAATATCCAAGTTATTGGTTGGCTCATCGAGTAATAATAAGTCAGGGTTTGCAAACAATGCTTGTGCTAATAGAACTCGCAGTTTCCAGCCCGGTGCCACTTGTTTCATTAAACCAAAGTGAAACTCTTCTTCAATACCAGCATCTAATAAAATGTCACCAGCACGACTTTCAGCAGTGTAACCATCCATTTCAGCAAACTCACTTTCAAGCTCACCAACTTTCATGCCGTCTTCTTCAGTCATTTCTGGTAAACCGTAAATACGGTCACGCTCTTTTTTGATTTCCCACAACGCTTTGTCACCCATAATAACGGCGTCAATTACTGTGTACTCTTCAAAAGCAAACTGGTCTTGGCTTAACGTACCGACTTTCACACCCGGATCTAATGATACGTTTCCTGAGCTTGGCTCTTGTGCACCGGTCAAAATCTTCATGAAAGTTGATTTTCCGCAACCATTAGCACCAATTAACCCGTAGCGGTTAAAGTTACCAAATTTGGCTGAAATATTTTCAAATAAAGGCTCGGCGCCAAATTGCATTGTAATGTTTGCGGTAGATATCAAAGTCAAGATTCCATCAGTTTAGAGCAGCACTTATTCACCTAAAAGTGATTAACAGCGTTGCAGAAATAATAAGGTCGCGAAGTATACAGATTAAGCAATTAAAATGTCGAATTATGTGAGTAAAAGCAGGTTATTTTTTGTTTTATTTTTAATCACATTGATACAGAGGCTTAGATAAGGAGGTTGCTGTATTATTAATCAGTTTTAAATATATGTAATAATACATTTATGATTTATTCTAAAGCTATTCCATTTGTATTTTTTTAAAATTTTTTATAGAGAATTTTCATGCAATTACCTAGTATCCCAACAGATAACCTATATAAATTTTTGTCAATTTCAGGTCTTTGGATCTTTTTTATTTTTATATTTATACCAGAATATATTATTTATATAACATCAGAAAAAATCAGGAATATTGAACTTAATGGGGTTATTTTAAGTATTGAATCGAGTGCTTTGTCGAAGGAGAGTCGTGAGATTGAATATTTATTAAAGTTAGAAGAAAATAAACTTAAAGCTGAAATAAAAACGAATGAAGAGCTTGATGCTATCAAAAGTACTGGCGTTATACTTAACGATCGAAATGATAAAGTATCCGCATTAATAAAAAATTCAAAGATTGCTATGGCAAAACATAAAATCAAACTCGATGAAGTGAAATACTATTTAACTAGGCTAAATTTTCTAAAGTTTATTCAAAATTATGGGATGTTCTTTGGATTTTGTATGTCTTTAATCGGGTTTATTAGTTGGTATTTTAAAATTCAACGCATTGAAGATAAACTTAGAGCTAAACAAGTACAAAAAAAGTATATGCCTCAAGCGAAATCTCGTTTTTTATCTATACGTAAGAATAGATGAAGTTAGATACTCATTAGCAACATATAAATCTACTACAAGTTTAACACATCAATCAATGTAGGTAGTACTGTTCCACCGTTGAATTTTCCCTAATAATGGATTGCTTTTAGCAAAGCCAAACAGGACGTTTGGGTTAGGTTCGTTCAGCACATGGATGTGCTGTAAGAGCCGCTGCGTTATAAAGCAATTTATTATTAGGATTTGAAAATGATTCGGTGTCAGTCTCTTTGCTTACTTTCTCTTCTGACCAAGAGAAAGTAAAGTCGCCGTCAGGGCGAAATACCAAGGTCAGTCGTAATCTAAAAGCCCCGATGAGCGCAGACGAACTTACACCAAACTAATCTAATTTATAACCCTTGTTGATATTGCGCATTGGTCGCAACTGTCACCATACCTGTAACCGTTGCTGCTGCTTGCTGATCGCCATCTAAGAAATCTTCAAAGTGCTTAATTAACTGCGCTTTATCCTGCTTCTCTTTTGAACCAGAACCAATATCCGTTAGGTCGATAAAGAACTCATCAAACAAATCTGAGAAATCTCTGACAGCATCAAAATTTAAGAACTGTTCATGGTTATAAATACTTGGGTAACCACCTAACTGCTTATCTACGGCAAATGAAATACCTTTCACGTTGGTAATTGTCGTCGCTTTTTGACACTTCAACATACAACCATCTTCAATGCTTGGTTTGTTACAACCCACGGTTTGTTGGAAGAAACATTGGCGGCTAGTCATCATCAAAATAGGGTGGTAAATACTGTATAACATTTTGAAGTTAGCAGGGCGTTTGATATTTTTAATTTGGTTACGATTAATTTCGTTTGAAATAAACGCACCGGCACAATTTAACTCTTCTTGCATGGTTAATAAT
This sequence comes from Vibrio sp. 2-Bac 85, assembly GCF_037546705.1. NCBI lineage: Bacteria > Pseudomonadati > Pseudomonadota > Gammaproteobacteria > Vibrionales > Vibrionaceae > Vibrio > Vibrio sp. 2-Bac 85. The sequence goes on from NZ_JALAAB010000003.1 coordinate 277,841, forward strand.
GCATAGGAGTTAGTGGTGTTTAAAAACGGACCTGCAATCCATTCAATACCCATTTCAAAGGCTTTATATGCAATACCAGTATTATTGGTAACAATACGAGCAGGTTTCAACTCTTCTAAAATGCGTACCGCTTCAATGTAATCTTTACCGATTAATACCGCTGGGAACCAAGGAATAAAGCGCGGATTACGCACTAAAATATCACGTTGTTTGTTGCAGCGTTTTTTAAAGCTTTCGGGTAATTTAAAGTAGATGTCAGCATCGGTTAAGTCACCTAAGTGTGCATCTTTTTCATCGCTGATTAATATTGATAACGTTGGCTTTTCGTTTAATTTAGGGTGAGAAGTTAATGGCGGTAAAGTGACCGCTGGGATCACGTCTTTTTCGCCATTTAAATAATAAGCGACTTTATTTTTAACTTCCGTTAACTCTTTAAATGGAATAGTTAAATGATCATCCAGTGGCGAAAAGTCAAAGTCAGCAACGTTGTAACGGCTATTTTTAAAGCTTTTAAAACGTTTTTCAATGGCTTCAACAGTGACTGCTGATTGCTCAGAAGCAATCATGTTTGAGTTTGATTTAACAACAAAGGTTTTTTCATCAATGACGATAGTCACTTTGAACGGAGTATTCAATTGCCCAGAGAAGCTTAATGATAAATCGCTTTTATCGATATTTAAGGTTGCGACTTTAGCGGCAACTTCATCAACGATTTTATTTTTATCGTCACGTAAGTCCTGTTGTACTTCTTGAATTTGTACTACTGAAATCGCATTGTTTTTTTCATTGGCATGGGTAAAGCTGTTATCGCGTGGATTGTCGATAAACATATCTTTAGTCAGGTTGCCTTTCAAAAACGAGTTAGTGAAATCACGGTTAAATACTTTGTATAAAGCAGAGTCATCGGCTAATAATTTACCGGTATCTACAAAAGTATTGATCTGCTGACGCCAGCTATCCACAACCGTATGCACGTATTGTGCGCCTTTAATTCGACCTTCAATTTTTAATGAGTCAACACCGGCTTCTACTAAATCAGGTAAATCAAACCACGCAGAGTTATCTTTTAAGTTAAGTGGGAATTTATTGCCTGCAGCTGTCACTTCATATTCATCACGACAAGCTTGGCTACAGCGACCACGGTTACCTGAGTTACCGACACTCACTGAACTTGAGTAACATTGCCCTGAAAACGCGATGCATAATGCACCGTGTACAAACACTTCGGTTAATACTTCATTATCATGTGCTAAAGCAGTTAGTAGTTTGATTTCAGTTAGGTTTAATTCACGTGATAAATTAGCGCGGGTTGCACCAATTTTAGCAAGGAATAATATTTGCCCTTCATTGTGCGTTGTCAGCTGTGTTGATGCATGAATATGTAAGCTTGGGAAAAACTTTTTAACCAGGTTAAAGATACCTAAGTCCTGCACGATGATGCCATCGATACCAGTATTAACTAGCTGGTTTAATAGTTTAGTGAGCGTTGGAATTTCATGCTCTAGGATCACGACATTAAGCGTTAAAAACACTTCACATTCATATTCATGTGCTAGCTTGATGATGCCGACTAAATCATCAAAGGAAAGGTTGGCAGCACGGTTACGAGCGTTAAAAATATCTAAACCGCAATAAATCGCGTTAGCCCCTGCAATTATCGCCGCTTTAATCGCGTCAACATCACCACCTGGGGCTAATAATTCGATTTTTCTACTCATAACTTGTCACCATCTATTTAATTCATTTTTATTTTGAGGCGCGAGTTTACCTTTATCCAAAGTGTTTTGCCATCGTGCAAGGGAGCTAGAGTTAATCGACTTAAAAGTAATTGAATAGCCACTTTATTATTCAGTGTTTGTTTCGCTGGTTTAGGGATAGACTGTTAACCTGTAACAGCCTGTTATTGATTATATTAATAGACGCGATTGTTATATTTAAAGTAGCAATTGTAATGGCAATAACTAAAAGTAATTAAAAGTAACTTAAATTAACTAAGGATAATAAAATGATTGAAGTAGGCCAAAAACTACCAACAGCAACCCTAAGCCAATTAACTGCTGAAGGTATGGTTCATCATGACGTTGCTGAATTATTTGCAGATAAAAAAGTAGTCTTATTTGCTGTACCTGGCGCATTTACGCCAACTTGTTCTGAAGAGCATTTACCAGGTTATGTTGTACTTGCTGATAAGTTTCAAGCAAAAGGTGTTGATTTGATCGCTTGTGTTGCTGTGAATGATGCATTTGTGATGAAAGCATGGGGTGAAGTACATAACGCATCTGAATTATTAATGTTAGGCGACGGCGATGCGAGCTTTTCTAAAGCACTTGGTTTAACCATGGATACTGCAGGATTCGGTGGCGTTCGCTCACAACGTTATGCAATGGTCATTGAAAATGGCACCGTTACGTTATTAAACGTTGAAGAAGCGGGTGAGTTTGAAGCAAGTAAAGCAGAAACAGTGCTAGCTGCACTTTAATTTTAGATGGCTCATCTATTTTCATAAAGTTGCATTTGAGCTAATTAATTATCCCTTACAATACCGTTGTAAGGGATTTCTTGTTGTCTGCTACCTTTCCTATTTCTTTGTTATCTCTCTGTTGTCTGTTTATTTTTAGCTTTACATATAATAGGTTGCTGCTGTTATTGTTATTTTCACAGTTGTCACTGTGAGTATTTAACGTTTAATTTTATTCTCCACTGTCCCTACCTGATCGATGCTAACTGATACTGTGTCACCATTATTCAGCGCTTGGGTTCGACCTGGCGTCCCCATAAAGATTAAATCGCCGGGCATTAAGGTGAAGTATTGGCTTAAATAGCTGACTACTTTTGCTGGTTTGTGGATCATATTTTGAGTATTTTCCTGCTGTACTATTTTGCCGTTTAAGCGAGTCGTCAGGAGTAAGTTATTATAATCAACACCTACTGTAATGATTGAGCTAATAGGGCCGAATCCATCGCTGGCTTTAGAGCGCATCCACTGCAAATCTGAACTTTGCCAGCTACGTTCGGTTAAATCATTGCCTGCTAATACACCGAAAATAACTTCTTCTGCCTGTGATTCTTTAATATGCTTAGCTTGTTTACCAATCACTAATACTAATTCGCCTTCAAAGTGCACGTTATTTGCATCTTCAGGTAGGGCAATAGTTTCTCCTGAGGCGATTAATGACGAAGGTAATTTAAGAAATAACGGCGGTGGCGCTTTTGATGGTGATGAGATATGACTACTAAAGTTCATACCTACGGCAAATACTTTCTGCGGCGTTGTGGGGAGTAATAATTTAACCTCTGCTAATGCAATAGGGTCTCCTGTGGCAGTTAACTGAGTAGATAACCCGCCGCTAAGCGGTTGAATCAGATCTCCTTTAATTTCGCCATAACTGATTGTTTGATGGTGCTCAAAGCGTGCAATTTGCTTTACATCGGCACTGACCATTGAGGGCAGGCTTAACCCTGTCACTAATCCTATGACTAACATCATTTTTTTCATTATCAGACTCCTGTCTTTTTTGTTCCATTAATGTTCCGGTTTAATAAATGCCAGAGCTATTACAGTCTTGTTAATAACCACTACTTTCAGGCTAGCGATTACTCTGCTTACTGTTCATTTTCATGTGTGGGAGTTAACAATATTGCTTAAATTCGGGAAATAACAAATGACTTCAACGCCCGCTTGTTTTGCCTGTGCGAATAAGTCGGCATATTTTTTGTCGATAAAGTCTGCGGGTTGCACACTTTTTATCGCGGAGTGTAATACCGCAAATAATAGGACACTGCGATAGCCTTGTTGTTTCATTTCTATTAATTCGCGTAAATGCTTTTGACCGCGAGTTGTCACTGCATCTGGGAAGTAACCATCACCCGCCTGTTTGCGTTCGTCTAATAGGGTGCAGCTTTTTACTTCTACATAGCAATCCACTTTATTGTCATCGCTTAATAAAAAATCGATGCGACTATTTTCCTCTCCGTATTTTACTTCTGCTTTGCACTGTTGATAGCCGAGTAGTTCAGGGATTTGTTGTTCAGAAATCGCCTGTGCAACCAGCGCATTGGCTTTGGCTGTATTTACACATATCCAATGGCCTGCTTGAGTGAGGGTAAATTCCCAAGTGTATTGATATTTACGTTTTTTATTATTGGAGGTGCTATATAAAACGCTATCGCCTGGGGTTGCACAACCCGTCATTGCGCCGGTATTTGCACAATAAATAGTTGTTTCACTGCCATCTTCTAAAATTACATCGGCTAAGAATCGCTTGTAACGTTTTATTAATGTCGCTTTTTTAAAGGGAGTTTCAAATATCATTATTGTTTAATAACCTTTATTGATGTTGTACTTTTTAACAAATAAGTAACAAGTGTGTTGTTATCGCGCTTTATTTAAGTGATAATGGTTATCATTAACTTTTTTCTTCACTTATCTTCAAAGGAGTGTGTTTAAAATGACTATTCAAATTGAAATTGATAAAGATAAATTAATGCATTTATTTGAACAGGGTGTGTTGTGTGCTGCTGATTTTCGCTGTTTAACCACGGAGTCAAAACAACAGGTTTCACAATTATGCCTGACAAACTGTTCAAAACGTTTACAGGCTATCCCCTGTAGCATCCCTATCTCTATCCATAAACAAGCACATTAGGGTTTATTAAACCTTACCATTTGATTGTAGATCACGTAAACTACGCGCTTATTTTTTAAGCCAATTTTTAGGTGCATCATGATACGTCTCAACCAAGTTAAATTACCGCTGGACCACGAAGAAGGTGCGTTACAGCAGTTTGTATTAAGTAAGTTAAATATAACTGCACAGCAACTGGTTAATATCTATGTTTTTAAACGTGGATATGATGCGCGTAAAAAGAACCAAATCACACTTATTTACACTTTAGATGTTAGCGTGACCGATGTCGATCAAGCTAAGTTATTAGCGAGCTTTGAAAAAGATCCAAATGTGCGTGTTTCTCCGGATACTGATTATCAATATGTTGCTACTGCTCCAGCAGACTTAGCGGAGCGACCTATTGTTATTGGCATGGGGCCTTGTGGGTTATTTGTTGCTTTAATTTTAGCGCAAATGGGGTTTAGACCGATTGTATTAGAGCGCGGTAAGTCGGTACATGAGCGTGCTAAAGATACGTTCCGTTTTTGGCGTACGAGTGAGCTTAATACAGAATCAAACGTACAGTTTGGTGAAGGTGGCGCAGGTACATTCTCCGATGGTAAGTTATACAGCCAAGTTAAAGATCCTGGCTTTAAAGGATTAAAAGTAAAACAAGAATTTGTTGCGGCAGGCGCACCGGCTGAAATTATCTACGTGAGCAAACCACATATCGGTACCTATAAGTTAGTGACTATGGTGGAAAAAATGCGCCGTAAAATCATTGAGTTGGGTGGAGAGATTCGTTTTGAAACGCGTGTTGAAGAACTCAATATCGAAGACGTTGATGGTAAAAAGCAAGTGACTGGCGTGACCTTAAAGGGTGGAGAAGTGATCAACTCACGTTATGTGACCGCTGCTATTGGACACAGCGCACGTGATACTTTCCAAATGTTGCATGATAAAGGTGTACATATGGATGCGCAGTCATTTTCGATTGGTTTCCGTATTGAGCATAAGCAAGAGATGATTGACCAAGCTCGTTTTGGTATTAATGCTGGGCACCCAATTTTGGGTGCTGCGGATTATAAGTTAGTACACCATTGTAAAAATGGTCGTAGTGTATATAGCTTCTGTATGTGTCCGGGTGGTGTTGTTGTTGCGGCAACATCGGAAGAGCATGCCGTGGTAACTAATGGCATGAGCCAATATTCTCGTAGTGAGCGTAATGCAAATAGTGCGATTGTAGTGGGCATTTCTCCTGAAGACTTTAATAACGACCCATTACAAGGGGTTGCATTGCAACGTAAATTAGAGCGTCATGCCTATGTAATGGGTGGCAGTAATTATGATGCACCAGCACAAATGGTAGGGGACTTCCTTGCTGCGGGTAAAGGTAAACCCTTTGAGAACGTTGAGCCTTCTTACAAACCTAACGTAAAAATGACTGACTTAAGTGATGCATTACCGCAATTTGCAATTGATGCGATTCGTGAAGCGTTACCAGCTTTTGCTAAGAAAATCCGTGGATTTGATAGTAAAGATGCGATGTTAACAGGCGTTGAAACACGTACTTCATCACCTATACAAATTAAACGTGGCGATGACTTACAAAGCATTAATACGCAAGGTTTATACCCAGGCGGTGAAGGTGCTGGTTATGCTGGTGGTATTTTATCTGCGGGTATTGATGGTATTAAAATCGCGGAAGCGGTGGCATTAAAAATGTTAGCGGATTTAGAGGCTTAATCTTTTCCTAGATATCTCATCTTTTTAAACATTTAGATTGTTAAGTTTTATAAAGCAAGTCGGTTGTGTTTTATAAAGTAAGGCCGCTGTGGTTTATCAATCACAGCGGCCTTTTTGTATTTGAAAGCTTATTTCTTTATTACTTTCATTACTTCTATTGCATATGTTGCTTTTGTCGCTGTAATAATTTACTACCACTGGTGGATTGTTTTTTCTGGCCGCCATAAAGATTAAGGGTATTAAATGCGCCTTTTAACCTTGATGCGGTGTAATCTAATTCTATCTTAGGTAATAGTGTTTGATGTATTTCAGGAAATAAGGCTTCAACACATTGAGAAATTAATTCAAATAATCGTTTTAGATTAATCTTATGCGTTTGTCCTGTTTCTTCAAATAACCAATTGGTGATGGCCATAAAGTGCTCAAAAGGGTCGTCCGCTAGAATATGCCCTAATGAATGTTTAAAACGTCCTGAATTTCCTATCATATCCCAATATCTTGCAAAGCGATTAACCAGCTGCATGGTGGCAAAATCTACTCTGTCGGTACTTAAAATATTAAACGGTGGTAGTGGGTTAAAGCGTAAATCAAAGGTGTCAGTGTGCCTAATAATCGGGCTACCTTTAAGGCGTTTTAAAATGCCCATTTGAATCTCATGGGGATGGCATTCATATAGTTGGTTGAAGCTGTCTTTAAAGCTTTCAAAGGTTTCACCGGGCAGGCCAAAAATAAGATCAGCATGGATATGTGCGGTGGTATTTTCTTTTAACCAAATCAGATTTTGTTTGGATTTAGCATTGTTTTGCTTACGGCTAATATTGGCTTGTACTTCTTGATTAAAGGTTTGAATACCCACTTCAAATTGCAAGCTGCCCTCAGGAAATTGCGCTAGCATCTCTTTTAATTTGCGAGGTAGATGATCCGGCACTACTTCAAAGTGTAAGTACAAATCATCACTCATTCTGTCTAAGAAAAACTGCATAATTTGTAACGAGGTATTAATATCTAAATTAAAGGTTCTATCAATAAACTTAAAGTTGCGCGCACCACGTTGATACAAGGTTTCCATCTGTTTTAAGAAAACAGTTAACTCGTAAGGATTTGATTTAGTATCTAAAGAGGACAGACAAAATTCACACTTAAAGGGGCAACCGCGAGAGGCTTCGACATACAATAAACGATTCTTTAAATCTTCGTCGCTGTAATACTGATACGGCATTTCAAGGTCTTTTAAATCCACAGGTTTAGACTTCAAAATTTTATTGCCTGGTGGATTGTTATTGATTAGATCCTGACATAATTCGTAGAAACTGATATCTGCTTCACCGGTTAATACATAATCAGAAGCTTGTACTATCGCTTGTTGCTCAGATTCATAACTTACCTCTGGCCCACCTAATACTACCTTGACTTCCGGCGCGATCACTTTCAATAGGCTAACCACATTAGTGGTTTCGACGATATTCCAAATATAGACACCAAAGCCAACAATAGTCGGTTTGGAAGCTAAAATTTGCTCAACGATATCAATAGGCCAAGTTTGAATAACAAATTCTTTTATTTCAGCGATAGGCTGTAGATCTTTTAAATTGGCGTATAAATAACGTAAACCTAAACTGGAATGAATATATTTAGCATTGATTGTCGCTAATACTATTTTTGGCGAGGCTGACCCGTTGATAGCTACGGGCTTAGCTTGGCTGCTTGCGACAGGCTCTGGTTCACTTAGCGTTGTACGCATAATGGTTAGGTCATGGTCGAATTGTTGCATAGCAGTTGAGGCTCTTCAGTATTTAGGAAATATGCGCGAATAATACAGTAATCGATGAGTTTATTCAGTGCTTGATTTATTGCGTTAAGAAAAGCGAGGCTTTGGTTTATTTTTTGAGAAAAGAGAAGCATTAATTATTACGACAAAGTTTGTTGATTTTGCATCTGCAATGGTAACCAGTATCAAAATCCTGTATATCTAAGACTCTCAATTTATTGGCTTTTTCGTATTAAGGGATAGAAATGAAAATTGTTTTATTAGATGCATTAACATTAGGTGACAGTGATTTATCTGTTTTTGATCATTTAGGCGAGTTAACTGTTTTCCAGACAACAGATGAACAACAAACTGCTGAGCGGTTAGTAGGGCAGGAAGTTGTTATTACTAACAAGGTACTGATCACTGCACAGCATATGGCGGATAACCCACAGCTAAAGCTCATTTGTATTGCTGCAACAGGCACTAACAATGTAGATCTAGAGGCCGCGGAGAAAGCGGGTATTACAGTTAAGAATGTATCGGGTTATTCTACGGAAAGTGTTAGTCAGGCAACCTTCTCTCTATTGTTTCAATTAATACATCAAAGCCGTTATTACGACCAATATATTGCTAAAAAAGGTTGGTGTGATAGCCCTGTATTCACTCATATTGAACGTCCTTTTTATGAGTTAAAGGGTAAACGTTGGGGCATTATTGGCATGGGCACTATTGGTCAACGAGTTGCAGAGCTAGCAACTGCTTTTGGTTGTGATGTTTGTTATTACTCGACTTCAGGTAAAAATTCACAACAGTCCATTGAACAGGTAAATTTAGCAACGTTATTAAGTGACTGTGATGTCATCTCTATTCATGCGCCACTTAATGCGCAAACTGAAAACTTAATTGCTGCTGAGCAAATACAGCAATTAAAAGCGGGGGCGGTGATCATGAATTTAGGTCGCGGTGGGATCATTGATGAACAGGCAATGGCGACGGCATTGGATACACAAGATATTTATCATGGAACGGATGTATTGGCGGTAGAGCCTATGTTATTAAATCACCCTTATCTGTCAGTAAAAGCGTCACAGCGTTTAGTGGTCACACCGCATACCGCTTGGGCAAGTGTAGAAGCTCGTCAATGTTTGTTAGAAAAAGTGGTGGAGAACATCAAGAGCTACGTGGCAGCAAATTAGTAAGTTAATGTAACAGTATAAAGAGACAGTAAATTTAGGTTTTAATCTCTAGAATAAAAAATGCCGCGCTTTAATAATTTAGTTTCAAATAATAAGCGCGGCATTTTTATAATTAATATTTATCTGTTATTGCAAGTCAGATTGCTTAACCAGGAAAGAAAACCAATTTAAGAAAGAATAAAACAGCAAGGAACCAAACGCTTGCGCTTAACTCTTTCATTTTACCACTAGCCACTTTGATCGCAGCGTAAGCAATGAAACCAATCGCAATACCGTTAGCGATTGAGAACGTTAATGGCATCATGATGGCTACAATAACCACGGGCGCGGCTTCAGTAATATCATCCCAGTTAATGCTTTTTAAACCACCAACCATTAATACTGCTACATATAATAATGCGCCTGCTGTTGCATAAGCTGGAACCATACCTGCTAAAGGAGCAAAAAATAGGGCAAGTAGAAATAGAATGCCAACAACCACAGCAGTTAAGCCGGTACGACCACCTTCAGCAACGCCAGATACACTTTCGATGTAACTTGTTGTTGTAGATGTTCCTAACATTGAACCCGCCATAGAAGCGCCACTATCCGCTAATAGTGCGCGGCTTAAACGTGGTAAGTTGCCATCTTTATCTAGTAGTTTTGCTTTATCTGCTACCGCAATTAATGTACCTGACGTGTCAAATAGATCCACGAATAGGAATGCGAAGATAATGCTGATCATACCTACGTTTAAAGCACCGGCTACATCCATTTGCATGAAAGTAGGCGCAATACTTGGTGGCATTGACATAATACCTGCATATTGAATATCACCCATTAATAGACCGATAACAGTAACACCCAAGATAGCTAGCATCACGCCACCTTTAACTCGGTAGTGTGCAAGTGCAATAATGGCAATAAAACCTAAGCAAGCTAAAGCGGCTGGTAATGCCGTTAAATCACCTAAACTCACTAATGTCGCTTGATTTGCAACTACGATACCGGCATTTTTTAAGGCAATTAAACCTAGGAACAGACCGATACCAGCTGCAATCCCTTTACGCATTGGTAGCGGGATTGAGTTGATGATCCACTCACGGATTTTGAATAAACTTAATAAGGTAAAACAAACACCTGAAAGGAATACGGCACCTAAAGCAACTTGCCAGCTGTAACCCATGTGTAATACCACTGTGTATGAGAAGAAAGCATTTAATCCCATACCCGGTGCTAAAGCGACAGGGTAGTTAGCGTATAAACCCATAATGAAACAGCCAATTGCAGCTGCTAAACAGGTTGCGACGAATACAGCACCCGAGTCCATACCGGTTGCAGATAACATTGATGGGTTAACAAAAATGATATAAGCCATGGTTAAGAAGGTGGTAAAGCCTGCAACAATCTCTGTTTTCACATTACTGTTGTGTTCGCTTAGTTTAAATAATTTTTCTAACATAATTTTTCCATTACTCGCGCGTGTGGAGGTCTATTTCCTTCCAACCTATTGATATCCATGATAATAATTAAGCGATCTAAATTATTGGCCAAAATCACTTACTTAATATAATCGATATAAGATGAACAAATTCTCTGTTTGAATTTCGCGCAATTATAAAAGAACTGATTTTATTAGCTAGTCTAAAAGGGCAATTAATCTGATTGATACTTAGATCTCGTTTGGCTTAGATCAAAAAATAAGCGGCTTTTTACGAGCTGAAAAAAACTGACCTTAGTCAGCTTTTCGTTTGATATCTCATTTTGTCAGCTGATGTAATTATTGTTAGCTTGAGATAATTGATGATATTGATCACTTGAGGTGAGTTATTTGCCCGTTACCATTTATGCGCATGTGCATGCTCAATGGTAACGGGTAAAGCTACTTTTTATTGTTGAGGTGATTTATTATTCACCGTTGAATCAAAACGAATACCTTGCTCATTAATATCTAAATTGATATTCATACGTGCGTCATAATCCATTAGGAACTGCATTTCATCAGCGATTGATTCCCCAGACATTAACTGTGTTGCACTAGCAAAAGGTGTAAGAATTTTATTTACGTCAAATGATAATTGGTACAGCCCATTAGCAGATAATGGTTCCTGTCCAAGTTTTTCAGCGGCTTGCTCACCTTTAGTCCCGTTATAAATCACTAAATGTTTACCTTTGATGGCAATTTTAGGATTGATGTTTAAAGCAACCGGTACAGGGAATAAATCTTTTAATGAAATAGCTTTGCCATCATCACTTAAATTAACCTGTTGCAGCTCTGGGCTAAACATTCTAATGGAGTTAAAAATAGCTAATGGGTTATCAGCATGTACTGCTAATAGCGCGTCAAAACTATCCAATTGTGTTGGTTCTGTTTGACTCATACTGTAATCAAACAGTGCACCACTAAGACCTTTTAGACCTGCTGCCATATTTGCACTCATACCAACCATTGCTATCGACTGTCCATTCGCAGCAATTTGTGATTGTAGTTCTGCTAATGGCTGACATTGATAAGCTGGTTTTTGTAAATCACCCCAAATAGTGGTTAATGCGTTAGAGAGTTCGCTAACATTCAAGCCAATTGCTGTTGCTACAACACTGTCGTTAAAGTTTTGTGTGTAATTTGGGATGAAGCCTCGCATGCTGCTCAGTGCTTTTAAAATCACTGCATTTTTACTTTCTATGACCGCTGAAAATCCGAGTGTTGACTCTGTTTCACTGATATCCATTTGGGTGTAGCCAAAGGCTGTGCGTGGCCAATTTTTTGCAATGCCAGTGAATTCTTGATGACAAACAGGTGTTTGTAAGCTGGCAAATGGATTATCATTTTCTACCTTAGTTATTTCAGTTAGTTGTCTTGCTAATTGATTACCGTCGGTTGTTGTTAAGCCTTTAATAATCTCAACATGATTAATAAAACCAACACTCGCATCAGAGAATTGATGTTGTTTAATGATATCTGTTAATAATGTGGTATCTGATATTGGTGCTGTTACTTTTTCTAGACCGAGCGCGGTTGCCAATAACTGCTCAGAAACAAATCGCGTTTTTACTGTGACGGTTAAAATACCGTTGGCCTGTACCACAATAACATCAACTACTTCGTCTTCATCGGGTGGGGTTATCGTATAAATGCGGTAAGCAAGATCTTGGATTTTTCCTTGTTTATGTTCAAAGCCTGTTTCTTGTTCATTTTTATCTAATAAATCCCAGATAGCTTGAGGGTTAGCAACTTCTAGTTTTATAACTGGCAGCCACCCTAGTGTATAAGCGTAAGCTCGGATTTGATCGCTCAATCCAAAGGTTTTAACTAATAAATCAGCATCTTTTAAGCCGTCTTGATAAGCTTTGATTAAATTAGCAACAAAGTGCAGGCCTGGTTCATCAGATTCATACAATGCATCTAATTTTGCTTGGTCGCTTGGTGTTACTAATTTTGGCGCGGAAGCAATGTAATCTTTAATTGGAAATGGAGTTAATTGGCCTGCAAAAAAAGGAGTGTCTGACGGGACATAATTTAAAACATTATAGGCAGCAGCTGCAGGTTGTTGAGATAAGTAAACGCCTGCGCCAAATGCGCCAATAGCTACCACAGCAGCAGGGATTAATAATTTTTTCACAGTTAAAACTCCAAAATTTATTTATTAGGATGTTATAAATAGCAAACGCTATGCGTTGCTAATGTAAGGTTTATATCGCTTACTAGTGGCGATAACGATTTTCCAATAATTGTTTGAGTAAATTATTTCAATAAAACGTTTCAGTAAATTTGTTCATCATATATTTAAAAATTGACCGAGGTGCTTAATTTCAAGTTACTTAATTTTAAATTACATATATTATAAACAATGTAACGGCTTATAAGATCTCCACCCCTTTTTAACGTGAGTGCTCGAAAAGTGGTGCAGACAGGGTAAGTTTATTGGTCATTTTTTTTAGTCTTTTGTTCATTAAAGTTATTCTTTTGTATTCTTTACTATTTGGTTTGATAACGTAAATCTTTTAAATTAAAACCTAATCCGATTTCGGTTTTTAAAGTAACCAGTTGTTTGGATAAAAGCGCGTCAGCCTGATGTGCTTGTACTTTTTGCAGGCGTTTATCTTCGCTAACGATTGATTGTGTTTGTTGTAACATGTTATCTAGACTTTGATATTGCTGTAAAAGTGCTAATGCGCCTTTATTACCAACTCCCTCAACACCTTTAATATGGCTACTACTTATGCCTGTTATGGCCCAGTAATCGATTAATTGGTTTATTTTTAAGCCCAGTTTATGCTCCACATAATAACTGTCCATATGTAATGATTGAAAATAGTCGTAAATGCTAGTGTAGGCATTCAGTAATTGGTAAAAGCCTTTATCCGTGGACACTATGATACAGCGCTGTTGTCTTTGTGTTACTTTGCTTGTTAACGTTGCAATTAAATCATCCGCTTCGTCTTGTTCTGTGACTAAAGATTCAATACCCATTTCGTAAAATGCGTCTTGAATTTGTGGTAAATAGGCTTTTAAAGCCTCGGGGATCGGTTTTCTACCTTCTTTATATTCAGGTAGTAACTGATGGCGCCAGCTTTGCTGGTGGCTATCAAAAACGCAAATAACATGGCTCGGCTGATGCGCCCTTAACATCTTTTGAAGTGCATTACAGGCGGTGTTATTGGTTGCACTTAATGCAAAGTCGATATTTTTATTTTGTTTTTCTTGTACTGCATAGATACGACGAATTAGGTTCATCGCATCTATAATTAATAAACAAGCACTCATATTAAGTTTTAATCTTATAGCAAGGGGTGTAAACCGTTCCTGGTAGTTTCATTCGCCCTTGTTCAATGAAACTCTTTAATAATTTGTCTACGCGTTGCATTAAATCTTTTTCACCGGTTAACAAAAATGGACCATTTTCTTCAATGGATTTTATGCCTTCATCTTTTACATTACCACCAACGATCCCAGAAAAAACACGACGTAGATTGGATGCAAGTTGATCTTTTGGCTGATCGCGATGCAAAACCAGGTTTGCCATATTTTCATGATTTGGAATAAAAGGAACTTGGAAATCATGGTCGATTTTTAATGTCCAATTAAAGGAATAAGCATCTCCAATTGCTTTGCGATACTCTTTAACGCGGCGCATGGACTTTTTAATGAGCTTGGCGACTAATGGCGCATCGTCAATAATGATTTGATAATGCTGCTGTGCTTCCTGCCCTAACGTATTCACAATAAATTCATCAATGGCTTTAAAATAATCAACACTGCTGGCTGGCCCTGTTAACACGATAGGCAAGGGCTGACGTTTATTTTCAGGATGCATCATAATACCTAGAATATAAAGCAATTCCTCCGCTGTTCCTGGGCCGCCCGGGAAAATAACGATGCTATGGGTAAAGCGCACAAAAGCCTCTAAGCGCTTTTCAATATCTGGCAAAATAACCAGTTCATTAACAATCGGGTTAGGTGGCTCTGCGGCAATAATGCCAGGCTCGGTTAAACCAATATAACGCCCATTATTGACACGTTGTTTTGCGTGTCCTACTGCGGCACCTTTCATCGGACCTTCCATGGCACCTGGGCCACAACCTGTACAGATATTAAGTTCTCGTAACCCTAATTGATTGCCAACTTCTCGGGTATAAGCAAACTCAATATCATTAATAGAATGCCCTCCCCAACAAACGACAACACTGGGTTCGACACCGGCTTTAAGTACATTAGCATTACGCAAAATCGAAAACACTAAGCTGGTCGCTTGCTCGCTGTTGAACGCTGATGGTGGGTTGGGTTGTAATTGTGTGTTGACATATAAAAGGTCACGTAACACTGAAAACAGGTGATCTTGCATGCCTCTGATTAGCTCGCCATCGATGTAGGCATCTTCTGGTGGATTTAATAGCTCTAAGATGACGCCACGTTCTTGGTGGAGTACATTAATTTGAAAGTCTTTATGTTGTTCAAGGATCTCTTTACTACTGTCGGTATGGCTACCTGACTTTAATACTGCTAAAGAGCAGTTTCTAAATAATTGATAAACTTCGCAAGAGGCGCTGTATTTTAGTTGGTTTACTTCTAATTGAGATAATAGCGCCATGCTACCAACGGGACTGATATGTGAAATCATAGCTTCTCCTTTTGACTGTCTATTAAGACTAACTTAGTTAGGTAGAGATGCCATCAAAAAGTACCAGTTATTTATTAAATAATTGAATTAGCTACAGACTTTACTAGGATCTCAGCTTAGAGAACTAGGAGCTCTACTTAAATAACTAGGAGCTCAGCTTAGATAAAGGAAACGGAGTTTAAAATACAATATGTTGAAGGTGCATTATATTCACTTAGAACATTCTTTTTATGTTTAGAGTCTCTTCACCTTAATGCTTGCTGAATTTGCGCCTTTAATGGGAAACAGCACAGACAATTTATTTATCTGTTGCCAGTTAAATCTTATTTGTCATCAGTTGCTATTTTTTCTATAAAGATGACGCGATCTTTGCCCTCTGCTTTTGCTTGATATAATGCTGTATCAGCACGTTCAAACGCTTCATCTTGATCATCACTTGAAACTAAGGTGGTAAAACCAACTGAGATGGTGATGATTAAGTTTTCTTCTTTGAATCTGAAAGTGATTGCTTTAATACGATCTCGTAATTTATTTAATACAAACTGTGCTTGTTGTTGGTTTATCTCAGGTAATAATAATGCAAATTCTTCGCCACCGAATCGGGCGATGTAATCTGTTTTACGAATTGATTTTTGTAATGTTTGAGCGATGGCATGTAGGACTTTATCACCTGCTAAATGGCCAAAATTATCGTTAATACTTTTGAAGTTATCGATATCGATGACCGCCATTTGTAGCGGGGTTTTATAACGTTTTAAACGCGTTATTTCAATTTCTAGGCGTTCGCTCCAAGCAGCTCTATTGGGGATTTTAGTCAAAAAGTCGACCTGTAACTGTTTAGTTTGGTGTTTGAGTGTTTTTTGATAGCTCTGTGTTTCACTTTGCAGTTCTTTAATTTGTCTCACCATACCTTGAAATTTATGACGAAACTTTTGCTCTTTCTTTTTCTCTTGTTCAGCAATGACATTTTTCACTTCACTCACGTAGCTAGTAATGTAATTACGTAAACTATCGATATCTTGTGCTTCTTCACTTTGTTGCTGTAGACTTTTTGCACTCTTTTCTATAGATACAAAGGTATCTTTTTGTTGTGCAAAACCAGCTTCAGTTGCATTTAAGGTTTTTGCAAAATTTAAATAAAACTCGGTTAAGCTATCATTCAGTGTATATAAAAAATGACGTGAAGAACTACGCTCTTCACGTGTACTGTTAATGATTAGATTAATGACTTGTAAACAATGATGAGGTAATTGAAAAGGATCACTTTCGTTACTGATATTAATACGTAGTTTTTCAAGATCTTGTACATAAGCTTCACCAACATCTAACTCTAATATCACTTGCTGCAGTTCTTCATTAATAAATTCTACGTCACCCTTATGATCGTCGTCAGATTGCATCGAACGTTTACTCAGTTCTATTACTGCGCGTTGATAAATTTTGATCAGTTCTTTTAATTCAACTTGATGCTCAATAATAGTGTAAGGGACATCTCCATCTTGCATTTCTAGGAGTCGAGTTTTAATGGTGTCTGATAAAGAATCTATTTGTTGTAATTGCGTGATCGAGTGACGAGAAATTAAACGTCCCTCTGAGAGCTTGTCATCTAAATTATTTGGGATTGTTGCTAACTGTACGACGCATTCATCGAATAGATCGTTGTCGCTTTCATCGGTAGATGTTGCTTGTAATTTTTTTAGGAATCGGATTTGATATTTATCAAAAGCTTTATCTTGGCGATAATTTCGTCTTAAGAGTTGTTGTAATAACCTTGTTAGCGCCGATGATGCCATGAATATAATCCTTTAATATTTACAATTTTCTTAATGCGAGCTATTTTTTTAACTAAATTACAATCGCTTAGCGACTAATCTCTGGCCATGCAATAGGGATGTTGGGATGGCTCGTTTTCAATTTTACTATTCCTTTATCGATCCCTGCTTGACCTAATAACCACAAATCTCCATCAAAGAATGCAGGTTGAATTTTTTCTATTGCATATAATTCTAACCAGCTACTTTCGTGTACTATCTCTCTTATTTGACAAGCACCAAATAAAGCTAAACAAGTGATATTAAGCATGCGTTCCGGCGCTATTGCACGAGTGACATTGTTTAAAAAGGGAAAAGCAACTATGCCTGTTGAAACTCTTCCATCTAAATCATAATTCTCTGCAAATGTTTGAAAGAAATATTCAATATCCTGTGCTAATTTTTTCGCTTCACCATGATGTTCTTGTTCGGCAATAAATAGTAGTTGATTATCTCTGACTTGACTAATTTGTGTATGTTGAGAAAAGTTAGCTTTTAATTCTTGTCCTAAGGCTAACTCTATTTTCTCTGCACTGAACAAACCTTTTGAACCGTTTAAATTACTTAAAAATGGAATATGTACCAAAGCATAAAACAGGGGACGTCCTTGATACTGTTGATCATATTCCTGTGCTTGTTGTGATATTAAACGTGTTCGAGGGTGATGCAACCATTTTTTACGCGTTATTTGTTCTCTAATTACGAGTTTTTTATGACGAATAAAGATAAATAATGTAAATAATGAAGTGACGCCTAATAACGCCAATACAATATAGGCAATGTTTTTAAAGCGATTATTTTTGAGTAATAACTCATTGTTTTTGGTTTCTAGTTGGATTTGTTGCTGTGTTTGCTCAATGAGTTGAAATTGCTCATTAATTTTTAATTGTTGCAGAGCAAATAGTTTTTCTTTAATTGCATTTTGCAAAGAGTGGAAGTTTTTAAAATGAAAATTTGCTTGCTGATGGTCGCCGGATAACTCATAGCTTAGGGCGAGCATTTCAAAAGCCTTTACGCGTAGCTCTGGAAATCTATCCTTGGCCAAAGTTAATACACTTTCTAATTGTAGAATTGCTAAACCCGTATCTTGACTTCGAATGTTTAATTGCGCCAATAATAAAGTGCTTTCAGTTTCTTGTTCAAGTCGATGTAATTTTTGAAAATGATAACGTGCATTTTGCAAATATTTCTGTGCTAATTCGGTGTTCTTTTTTAAATCGTAAGGCATCGAAGCATAAGTTCTACCGAGTTCTAAATAGGTGTAAGCAAGTAACATTTTATGCTTCTTTTCTACCAGTTCAAACGCATTAAATAAGTAGATAATCGCTTGATTGTATTCTTTATTTTGACGTTTTAAAATCGCAAATTTTAATAGGCTATCCGCCTGCTGTACATAATTGTCTGTGGGCAATAAAAGCTCAACACGTTGGCTAGCAAAATCCATTGCTTGTGTGTAACGATGTTTTTGTTGATAAAGATTGGATAAACTTTCTTTCACTAAACTGCTTAATTTTATCAGGTGTAGTTGGTCTGCCATTTCGTTTGCTGTTTGAAAGTTGGATATAGCTAATTGTTGCTGATTTATTTGATCGTAATAATGACCATAATAATAAGCTAACCACGCAACTAACTCTTTATGCTTGGTATTTTTTATGTTCTTTTTAACTTGGCTTAACGACTCATTCGCTAATTGATATTGGTGCGTCGCTAACGCGAGTTTAGCGATAGTTAAACGAAGAATATCGACTAGGTTTGACTTGTTTGCATGCTTTTTATCTTTCATAGACTCAATTGAATTAAGCAGCATTTTAATTAGTGCTTCATTACTGAGCTGTGGACGCTCAGACTCTGGTATCTCGCTAGCAATGATATTTAATGTTCTGATTTCATCGGGAGTGATACTTGGCGTTTTTAGTAAAGGGATCAGTAACGCTAAACTGTTTTCGTAGTCTGCAAGCTCTGTATAACAAGAGGCTAATAACTGTGAAGGCGCATGATTAGGAATGCGTTTAGTAGAGGTCAACCTATTCTTAGGCATGGTGCCTTCAGCATAAGTGGGCAGAGCTTCTACCTTATTCATAAATTTAGTAACGGAATTAATACAATTTAGAGGTTCCAATTGACGCGTTTTATAACTTTCTTTGATTGAAGCAGGGATAAGTGCCCCCGATAATTCAAGGGACCATAGGGGATGGCTAACAGAAAGTAAAAGGCAGCTAAATAAGACTCTTGAAAACAAACGCATTAATAATTAAAACCTCATCACAAAACGGTGGCGGTACAACTAAATAATTTAAGTAAGTGCAACATAACATGTAAAAACGCGAACAGTTGCACTTCTGCTCATAATACTGACTTAATAAGCACTATTAAGTCAGTATTATTAATAAAACTACTGGCGTATCAAGCGTATATTATTAATTGCAGATTCCATTGACGTACTACGTAAAGGATTAATATCTAAGCCGCCTCTACGTGTATATCTAGCATAAACGGTTAACGATGTTAAAGAACCATACTTCATTAAATCACAGAAAATACGCTCTACACACTGCTCATGGAATTCATTATGTTGGCGAAATGAAATTAAGTATCGCAACAACTTTTCCTGGTCGAGTGATTTACCCGTATAGCTTATTTCAACACTTGCCCAATCTGGTTGGCTAGTGATTAAACAATTTGATTTTAATAAGTGTGAGTAGAGTGTTTCCGTTACTGTAGTATCAGAGCTAATATCCGTTAATAATGACGGTAACAGTTGATACTGGTCAACTTCAATATCTAACTCATCTAGGTTAACACCGCTAAAAGTACCCAGTGACTCGTTAATCATATCTAGATTTGCATTAAGGTCGACGCTAACCGGTTTGTTGGCACAGGCTGATAAGTCTGCAGTTAATATTGCTTGTACCGCTGCAACGGACTCAAATTTACTTTGATTAAAGCTGTTTAAGTATAATTTAAAGGATTTTGATTCTATTAAAAACTCACTATCAAAGGGGACCTTAACAATCCCCATTGCAACCATTGGTTTACCTTTATTATTTAACCAGGAAAGTTCGTAAATATTCCATAGATCAAAACCATGAAAAGGCAGTTCAGAGGCATCTAAGTTAAGCTCATTACGGTTCAAACTACGTGGAACTCCTTGCAATAAGGATTGATCGTAGTGGCATTTATACTCTGTGACTTTACCTAAAGATAAGTTTTGTAATGTTTCATCTTGGTTATAAAGTGTTGAATTTGGCATGGAACATCTCATTTAGAGGAAAGCGTTGTCAGAAAAACAAGACAAGGCTGCCCGAATAGTTACAATATGCCGTATTGTAACTAAAAAGAAGAATTATTCGAGCTATGAATACAGATACACAACAGCAGTTATTTGCATTATATCAACGTCATCAACAATTATGGCAATCAATACAGCAAACTTTACCGACTCAATCTTTTGACCCTGAATGGTTGTCTCCTTGTCAGGTTGGTAACGTTGAGGATGATAAAATAACATGGCAGGCTGTGCCGAGAGAGCAAAAAGCGAGCCTTAATAATATTGAGCAAGCACTGGAAGTGACTTTACATCCTTCTATTGAAGATCTTTTTTGCAGCGCTTATAGCGACCACCTATGTTGCGAGTTTGAAGGGCATCCAATTGAACTTATTCAAGTGTGGAATGAACAAGACTTTAATGTGTTGCAAGAAAATATGATTGCTCACTTTATGATGCAAAAACGATTAAAAAAACCAGCATCAATGTTTATTGCAACCTGCAGCGATGAGATGCAAGTCATTTCTATTTTAAATGAAACAGGGCAAGTGCAATTAGAAACCTTAGGTAAAAAACAAGAAGCAGTGTTAGCGGAGTCATTAGCGGAATTTCTAGAAAAGTTAACGCCTATTATGACTGATAGTTAAAAGATATGGCTGATAGTTAAAGGGCATATAAATATTGCTTCATTTTAAGTTTTGCTATGCTTCTTTATATCTCGCGAGGTAGATGAGCATTGATGAATGATATTGAACAATGTTTGTTATCATATTAACGTTTAAATCAATGCATAATCTGAAAATTAAAGATTCAAATAAATAACTAGGCGATGCAAAATACGATAAACTGCACGTCTATTTTTTTAATCAAATTAGTCTAATTATGTTACGAAATTTTTTCTTGTCGATACCGATTAGCTTACGGTTTATGTTGCTGTCAGCTTTTTCCTTTGCATTGATGACTGCCTGTGTGAAGCTTGTAAGCACCCATAATATTCCTGTCTTTGAAATTGTTGCTGCTCGCGGGATTATTTCATTGTTGATTAGTTATGTTGATATTAAGCGTAAGAAAATTCCTGTGTGGGGAAATAACAAAACGCTGCTTATTGCTCGTGGCGGGGTAGGGACCTTAGCGTTAATTTGCGTCTATTATGCAGTCACGACTTTACCACTAGCTGAAGCGACATTATTACAGTATCTGTATCCCGTCTTTACTGCTTTGTTAGCTTTTTTCTTTCTGAAAGAAAGGATTCAACGTTCAACATTAATTTGTATTGTGCTTTGTTTATTTGGTTTACTGGCGATGGTTAAGCCCAATTTATCGATGACAGGAGAAGCGGTTTTACCTTGGTTTAGTGTTTGCGCTGCACTATTAGGCGCATTAGGCAGTGGTACTGCTTATGTATTAGTTAAGCGTTTAAGTCAATCCGAAGACAGCTCCGTGATTATTTTCTATTTCCCCCTGATTGCCTTACCATTATCAGTTATTTTATTAGGCGATAACTTTGTTATGCCCAATACCGAAGCGTTGATTTTATTATTGTTTGTAGGCATTTTTACCCAAATTGGACAGGTCGGCTTAACTAAAGCCATGCAGAGTGAAGTTGCCGCTAAAGTCAGTGCTTTTTCTTATGTACAAGTTGTCTTCTCGGCTATCCTTGGGGTTATTGTTTTCAATGAGGTTCCTTCTATTTGGACTTTAATTGGAGGTTCATTAATCGTTTTAGGTGCACTAGTGAATGTTTTTGGCAAAAAGACAAAATCATAAATAATCACCTATTATAAAATCTATTTTAGGGCTTGATTTAGTTCTTAATTGCTAAGTATTTTCTATGCTGTAAAAGTAAAATTAAGTGGATTTTTATTTTGCATGTCATGAATTGAACAAAAAGAAACAATGAAACGATTGCTTTTATAGTACTATGGACGGTTATACCTTTTGATATAAGCGCTTATTAGTGTTTTATTAATACACTACTTAGTTAAAAGGCACTATAAATGAGGCGCTATGAATGTAGCCGTTATTTATTTGATGAATTGCCTAGGCATATATTTAAGACTAATGAGTATATGCTTCTATCTCACTATTACTTGGCATAACTATTATCTATTAAGGTAATGACTGGGTAATACTGTTTCTGCTTTTTAGCTCTTTATTTAATTAAATAGCATTTAGCTCAATCAATTAAAATATTAGAAAACAAATTATATAAATGAAAATACCTAAAAGAATTCAACCATTAGTTGACGATGGCATCGTCGATAATGTACTACGCCAGTTAATGAGCGGCAAAGAAGCAACAGTTTATGTTGTTCAATGTGGTGATCAAGTTCGTTGTGCAAAGGTTTATAAAGAAGCTAGTAAACGTAGTTTTAAAAATGCGGTTTTGTACAATGAAGGACGAAAAGTCCGCAATGGTCGTAATGCACGTGCAATGCAAAAAGGCTCTAAATTTGGGCGTGAGCAACAAGAAGAGATTTGGCAAAGTACTGAAGTGGATGCCTTGTATAAATTCGCCGATGCAGGTATTCGAGTGCCTACACCTTACGGATGTTTCGGTGGCGTATTGATCATGGAACTGATCACCGATGCAGAGGGTTTTGCAGCTCCGCGTTTAAATGATGTGACCCTGTCTGAAGAAAAGGCAATTGTTGACCACGCTAAAGTGATGGACTATGTGGTTCGTATGCTCAGTGTTGGTGTGATCCATGGTGATTTGTCAGAGTTTAATGTGTTGGTGGATGAAGAAGGTCCTGTGATTATTGACTTACCACAGGCCGTAGATGCTGCTGGTAATAATAATGCGAAGAAAATGTTGTTACGTGACGTGAATAACATGACACAGTATTATTCTCAATTTGCACCAGATCTTGCCAAAACACGTTATGGCGAGGAAATTTGGTCTATTTTTGAAACGGGTGAGTTATCACCTAAAACAATATTAACGGGACGATTTGTTGACTCAGACATTGATGCTGACGTTGATGGAGTATTGCATGAAATTAATGCTGCTCGAGAAGAGGAACTAGACCGTTTAGACCGTATTTCTGACGTTGATTAAGTTCTTTTAATAACGTAAACCACTTAATATAACAGTGGTTTACGATACTTGGTTACGTTACACGTTACATAGCTACGTTACATACCTACGTAACATGATCATGCAGCTAAAGAGTAACAGATTCATTACGGTGCCTTATTCGTGATTTCAAGCAGAATTCAAATTTTAACCTTCCAATCCAAATCCTAAGCTTTCTTCAATCCCTAATCTACTGAGTATTTTGTTATATAGTGTGACAACTAAGACACTTTGATTTCTATTTTGATTAAGGCTAGGATGAGCAATTGATAATTGATGAGCCTTTGTAACTACTCAGGCCGTCGCTATTTAAGCCTATTTCTTCGTTGAAAAATGCTCATTTAAACCACTAAACTGCGCTTTTTCGCCTTGAACTAAGCATAAATAGCTTAGCCCTGAGCATTTACGTTTTTATTTTGGTAAAAAGCACTCAGTTTTAATGGGTGCTGAGTAATTACGAGCCTTTTAACTCAAAGCCCAGCATTAAATCATCTCCATTCTTTTCATTCCTATAGGTTGAAATATGATTGCAACAGTTAAACATTTTATAAGTTCTCTGATATCTGATGAACACCCTGAATTCGATAATACTCTAGCGATTGCTTCTTTATTATGTGAGGTTTGTATCGCAGATCATCACCTTAGTGCGGATGAAAAAATAGTTGCTACTCGCTCGCTAGAAAAAGTACTTAATGTTAATGCTGAGAAAGCAGCTGAGTTATTAAATGTAGGTCTGCAGGAGGCCAAAAGTAGCCAATCTGTTTTTGATTTTACTTCACAACTGGGGGATTTAGAGCGAGAAAAGCGTATTGAGTTGATAAAAGCCATGTGGCAAGTCGCTTATGCCGATGGTCACTTAGATGAAATGGAAGAAGCATTGATACGTAAGGTGGCAACATTAATTTATGTTAATCACAGTGACTTTATTCGCACTAAACTGGCTGTTATGCCGCAATCATAAGTAAACTGATAAGAGTATTGATATGACTCAATCTTCATTGCAAACCGTTAAAGATTATCATCAGCGTACAAAACACAGGCCTGGTGCATATGCTCGCTCTGCGGGTTATATGGATTGGGCGAATCAACCCTTGCCCTATCGATTATATCAAGGGACAGATAAAATATATTTGCCATTAGGGCAAGGTAAAGATGACTCTCCTGCGAGTGACTTATTTCAACAATCAGTATGCGCACCTACTGTTATTTCTTTACAGAGTGTTGCTTCACTACTGCAAAACAGCTTAGGTTTATCGGCGTGGAAATCCTATAACGGTAATGAGTGGGCACTACGTATTAACCCTTCTAGCGGCAATTTGCATCCCACTGAATGCTATTTATTACTGCCTGAGTTGCAAAGCCCTACAGTGCAAAATCCAGAGCTGAACAAAATACATAGCGTGCATTACAACCCTTATCTTAATTGTTTAGAGAAGCGTGCTATATCAATAGACTCAAGCGCTGAATTTTTGGCAGAAGCTAAAGGCTTTGCCATTGTGTTAACCAGTATAGCTTGGCGAGAAGCGTGGAAATACGGGGAACGTGCTTATCGATACTGCCAACATGATTTAGGGCATGCATTAGGTGCATTGAACATTGCCGCTAATTTAAATGGTTGGAATATAACGGTATTAGATGAGTTGCCGAATACAAAAATAGACTCGTTATTAGGGCTTAATCAATCATCACAGTTAGCGCAAGAAGTTGAATATGTTGATTGCGTATGTTGGGTAAGTGCAGAGCCAACAGACTTTCATAAAGTAAAGCAATGGCTCAATGAACTAGCTGATTTTAATTATATTGATCAAGCTAATCAATTGAGTCAATCACATCAAGATTGGCCGGTTATTGATGCTGTTTTTAAAGCAAGTCATCAGGTAGATTTTTCATTTATAAGTGAAGATGCAGAGGCTTCAAACAGTCATACTGTAAATTATGAATATGCCACGAATGCTAAAAATAGCTCGCCACTAGATGATAGTGCGCAAGGTTTGATCCAGAAACGTAGGAGTGCTCAAAGTTTTGATCGACAAACGAGTACCATCTCCAGCGAATTATTTTTAACGCAGCTGCAAAAAACATTGCCCACACAAAGCGTGCCTTTTTCTGTCTTGCCACAAACAGCGCAAGTAAATTTGTTGTTATTTATTCATAATGTACAGGGCATTGATTCAGGTCTATACGTTTGGGTACGTAATGCTAGGCATCTACAAGATTTAAAATCTGCGATGCATAGCAATTTTCAATGGCAACAATGTTATTCGGATAAACCTTTGTACTTGTTGAAAAAAGGCGATTATAGGCGGGTGGCTAAAGCGTTAAGTTGTGAACAGGATATTGCTGCAGATAGCGCATATAGTTTGGGTATGTTAGCGCGATTTGAAGAGAGTCTGGATTATTCTGCTAGCCAATATCCTTTATTATTTTGGGAAACTGGGTTAATTGGTCAAGTATTATATTTAGCTGCTGAGAGTGATGATTTAAGAGGAACAGGTATCGGTTGTTTCTTTGATGATTTGGTACATGACTTGTTGGGATTAAAAGATCAACAATGGCAAAGTTTGTATCATTTTACTATCGGCAAGCAGCTAGATGATGCGCGTATATCAACTAAACCGGCTTATTTTCATCTGCAGGATATACGCTAATAGGCTTTTAATTTTAAAACAGATGTAGGAGTAATAGATGACATTGTTAAAACAACAAACTTGTAGGGCCTGTGATACGAGTGACACTGATAAAGCACTGTTACTAAATGAAGAGCAAGCGATTGAGTTACTTAAACAGTTAAAGGCTCAATCATCTGAGCCGGATAATTGGCAGTTAGTTGAGGAACAGGGCATACAAAAACTAACGGCTGAGTTTGCGACTAAACGTTATAAAAAATCAATGTTATTTGTTAATCAAATAGCCGATTTAGCTGAGTCGGTCAATCACCACCCTTTGATGGTAGTCGAGTATGGGCTGGTGGGCGTCCAGTGGTGGAGCCATAACCTAAAAGGATTAAGTCAAAATGATTTTATTATGGCGGCTAAAACCAGTGCTGTGTTTGCTGAAATGGCTGAAAGGAAAGTATAATCCTAGTTGTTTTTGCACTCGTTTTTTAATGTTTAAACAACTGGGATTATTCAGGTGCGATGCAAGAGAACTTTACAGTGGCTATGCATGATTTATGCATGGGCTATAAAGGAGATTATTAAACTATCTATTTATAGATCTTTACGGAGCAATAAATCAGTTTGAATATCGCCCGCCATATCAAATCCATGTTCACCAAACTGTTCAAACCCCATTTTTTTATAAAAATTTAATGCAGAAAAATTATTTTCCCAAACACCTAACCAAAGGTGTTTTTTATTTTGTTGTTGAGCGCGCTTAATTGCAAATGAGATCATTTGCTTACCTAATCCTTGAGATAAAAACTCTTTTAGGATGTAGATTTTCTCAACTTCTAATGCCTCAGGATCTAATAGATCCGTTTGTGCATCATCTATGTTCAACTTGAGGAAACCAGCGAGTTTAGCTTCAGGATCAGCAAGCGGAGCTGAGTAGATAAAGTAAAATTCGCTATTAGTCATTTTTAACTGTGCGGATAATTTTGTTAGGTTTAACGATTGTTTATAATACTGCTGTAGCAAATCATCACTATTACTCTCCGAAAATGTTTCTTGGTAGGTTTGTATTGCGATTTTTTGCAGTAAATGTACTTGGTCGAAGGTACATTTTTTCATATTCTGACCTAGCATGCCCATTCTCTCCTATGAGTTATATTTTAATCGTTAATCGTTAATCGTTAATCGTTAATCGTTAAGCGGTAAGCACAGATTGTAGCTAATAATTTAAGCTATTGCATGAGCTTTGCTTGACCATTCAATCGCTTACTAGCATGATCATTATTTATCTATTTGGCAGAGATTGATATGCAGCTTATTTTTGATGGTCCAAGCAATGGTCCCTTATTTGTTTTTGCCCATGGAGCAGGGGCGCCGTTAACATCAGACTTTATGGAAAAAGTGGCGACTGGTTTAGCTAAACAAGGGATTCGCGTTGCTCGTTTTAATTTTAATTATATGCAGCAACGTATTGAGACAGGAAGCCGTCGCCCTCCGGAGCGAGCGCCGCATCTGATCAAGCAATTTATGGATGTAATACAAAAATTAAATCAACCGATGGTGATTGGTGGGAAATCGATGGGAGGCAGAATGGCCACCTTGTTAGCGGCACAGGAGCCCGCCGAGCTTTTGCAAAATGTAAAAGGCATCGCTTGTTTAGGTTATCCATTTCACCCGCAAGGGAAACCGGAAAAACTTCGCACGGAACACCTGCCAGCAATTAAACAACCCCTGGCGATAATTCAAGGTTCGCGTGATAAGCTTGGTGACAAAGAAGAGGTTGAAGGGTATTCGCTACCTGAGCATTTCCAATGGTGTTGGTTAGAAGATGGTGACCATGACTTTAAACCAAGAGTAAAAAGCGGTTTGACTCAGCAGCAACATATTCAATCTAGTATCGACTTTCTTGTTGCTTATATTAGAAACTGTTGAACTTTGCATTTGAAAAAGTAACTTTGAAAGCCTAACTGCACTTAAAGGTTGCTTTAATAGCCCTATATTAAACGTAATGCTGCATAACAATATGTAATGAATGTCTTTAATCTATTGATATAGATTACTATTGTTTGTTTTTATTTATTGTTGCGGTTAAACGATAGCGGAGTATGCTACTTATTTATTTTAATATTAAAAAATTTAAACCGTTATTGTTAGGCTAATAATTTTACTTAATCCTA
Source organism: Vibrio sp. 2-Bac 85 (assembly GCF_037546705.1). Classification (NCBI taxonomy): domain Bacteria; kingdom Pseudomonadati; phylum Pseudomonadota; class Gammaproteobacteria; order Vibrionales; family Vibrionaceae; genus Vibrio; species Vibrio sp. 2-Bac 85. The sequence continues at coordinate 306,182 of NZ_JALAAB010000003.1, forward strand.
TTTTTTTTAAAAGAACAGTGGATGTATGGTGGAATATTTTTTAGAATCTAGCTCCGCCCGACACGTGAGCAATAATGCTTATGCTTTTCATTCGTTGTCGCAAAAAGCATTTAGATACAGAAGGGATTTACATGTCAATTGATATCAAACCGTTAGCAGTTTCAGAGCGTAAAGCTTGCCCAGCAGAATTTAGTTTTGGCGAAGTGTTTGCCGACCACATGTTTACACAATCATTTGATACCGCTCAACAGTGGTCAAATGCTGAAATCAAACCTTATCAAATGCTACAACTGGATCCTTCGGCATCAGTTTTACATTACGGGCAAGAAATTTTTGAAGGTATGAAAGCATACCGTACTGAACAAGGGGATATTAACTTATTCCGCCCACGTGAAAACTTTAAACGTTTTAACCGTTCAGCTACGCGCATGGTAATGCCAGAAGTTGATGTGGAATTCCACCTTAAAGCGGTAATGGAACTATTAAAAATAGATAACCAATGGGTACCTGACAAAAATGGTACTTCTTTATACATTCGTCCTACTATGGTCGCGACTGGTGCTAAGTTAGGCTTAGGTGCTAGTGATAAATACTTGCACTTTATTATTACAGGCCCTGCTGGCGCATATTTTAAAAATGGTTTTTCACCTGTTTCTGTTTATGTTGCTGATAAATATCGTCGTGCTGTTGTAGGTGGTGTTGGTGAAGCTAAAACAGGTGGTAATTATGCTGCGAGTTTATATATGTCGGAAGATGTTGCTAAACGTGGTTATTCTCAAGTACTTTGGTTAGATGCCATACACGGTAAATATATCGAAGAAGTGGGTGCGATGAACATTTGTTTTGTTTATGGCGATCATATTGTGACACCTAAGTTAAGCGGCAGTATTTTACCGGGGATCACTCGTGACTCTATATTGCAACTGGCTCCAACGTTAGGATATACCGTATCTGAAGAGCAAATTGCCATTGAAGATATTTTAGCTGATATTAAAAGCGGTAAAATTACTGAAGCCTTTGGTTGTGGAACGGCTGCAGTTATTTCTCCGGTTGGTCAATTATGTTGGAAAGACGAAGACTACTTTATTAATGATAATAAAGCCGGTACTGTTTCTCGTAATTTATATGATGAATTAACAGGCATTCAATACGGATCACGTGAAGACAAATTCGGTTGGATTGAAAAAGTTAACTACTAAAGCGAACTGCTTAATCGAATTACTTAAGCAAACACTACTTTTAAGTTAACTTTACATAATAAAGGCGCTTTAAGCGCCTTTATTATAGCTCTAGTTTTAAATTACTAATAAGTTCGATTAAACAGTGTGACTACATAACCTTGTTTATTCTCATACTATCTAGTCTGCTCTCAATAACTCTTAGTTAAACGTATCCGCAACACTTCGGCAAATCATTTCTCTTACCCATTTATGCCCCAATTCGTCACTATTACGTTGATTCCATAATAAAACATAAGCCATATTTTCAAATGTAAAAGGCAGAGGGATTTCTATAAGTGGATAGAGTTTTTGTGCGTGCGGTACAAAGCTTGAAGGAAGGGTAAATATTAAATCACTATGAGCACAAACACTCGCCGCCCCATAGAAGTCAGGTAAAGTGCTAATAATATTGCGCTTTTCACCTTTTTTTTCTAAATGATAATCTAATGCCCATAGGTTATTCCCCTCACAACAAACTTGTAAGTGATTGTATTGTAAATAAGTTTCTCTATCCCAAGTCCCACTTTCTAGTGCAAGTAATGCGGGATGGTGTTCATTCACTAAGCAGGTTTGTTGATCATGAAATAATATGCTGTGGGCAATACCATCAGGTAAGTTCTGTGTGCTTAAACGCTGATCTTGATAGAAATCTATTCCGGTAATACCAAAGTCCACTTTGCCTTGAAGTAGCGCCTGCATTGAACCTTCTTTCCAACTTAATACATCCAAGCGAATATGCTTTGCTTGTTGTAATAACGGACTAATGAAGCAAGCTAATAATGTGGCGTAAGCACTTTCTAGCATGCTGATGGAAAAGTGTCTGTCACTGCTAAGTGGATCAAAATTTGGCGCTTGTGTAAGTTGGTATAAACCTTGTAATAAAGGGGATAGTTTCGGCTGTAGTTCTAGTGCATGAGTCGTTGGTTTTAAACCATGCGCAGTTCGGGTGAACAAGGGATCATGTAGTGTAGTCCGTAAGCGGGTTAAACTCTTACTGAGGGCTGACTGGCTTAGGTTTAAGCGTAACGCTGCTCGTGTCACACTCTCTTCTTCCAATAGTACCTGTAAAATAAGCAATAGATTTAAATCTACACGCGCAAGTTTATCAATGTTCATGGATGATATTCCTATTGGGAAATTAAGATCTGAATTAATATCATTTCTGTTCATATCATAACTGATTTACACTACGAAAGTTAATTACCCTTTATTTTTAATTTTTTTAATGTGCCTTACTAATAGTAGCCGTACTAATAGTATCTAATGCATTAAAGATTGCCAGTTACCTATTTTATATAAGAGATTGAGATGACCCTGAAGTTATTACCTATTTTAATGATCATGGTGGTATTAAGCCCCTTGGCGATAGATATCTATTTGCCTTCGATGCCGCAAATGGCACAAGATTTTTCTGTTTCAGATATGCAGGTTCAATCTACGTTAGTGTTATTTATATTTTCGATGGGGATAGGGCAGATTCTGATTGGTCCCTTAGCGGATCGATTTGGGCGTCGTCCTATTGCTCTGTTTGGTATTTGTTCATATATCGCGAGCAGCCTACTAGCAGCTTTAGTTGTAGATTTTGAATATTTACAACTAGCACGTGTATTACAGGGAGTTGCTGCCTGTGCTACTTCTATTGTGGTATTTAGCGCCGTGAGAGATCGGTTTGATGCACAAAAAAGTGCACATTATTACAGTTATTTGAACGGTGTTATTTGTGTTATCCCTGCTTTAGCTCCAACTTTAGGTGGGTTACTTGCATTACAGTTTGGTTGGCGTTCTACTTTTATATTTATGGCTTTATACGCTGTAATAGTATTGTTTGTAGTGGCATTTAAATTACCTGAAACACGTCCTGAACACAGTAATAATGCTGCTTTATACCGCTGGGCACGTTATCAACCAATTCTAGCTAACAGCCACTTTGTTTTTTATGCTCTTACTTGCATGATCGCAATGGCTAGTATTTTAACCTATGTTTCCTATGCGCCGAGTTGGATCATTAAGCACTTAGGCTTGGATGAACTGACCTTTAGTTATTTATTTGGTTTTAATGCGATCGTTAACATTAGTGCGTGTTTTCTTGCCCCTAAAGTGATTAAAAGATTAGGCAATCATAAAACGGTGACAGTTGCATTGTGGACGATGGTGCTTTCTGCTGTTTTACAGGTCATATTCCAACAACTACCCGTCACCAGCGCATTATTAGGCGGGTTTTACTTTATGGTCCCTATGCTTTTTTTATGTATTGGTTTCGCATTATTATTAGGGCCTGCAACATCAATGGCTTTAAGTGCCTTTGGAGAACGGGCGGGAACGGCTAGTGCTCTTTTAGGCTGTATTCAAATGAGTGGTGCTGCCTTACTAGCTGGATTAATACAGCAAACAAACCTGAGTGCTCCCTATGCAAATGTAGTGATGATTGGTGCTGGCAGTGTAATATTATTAATGACTATGTTTTTGCCGCAATACAAACATTGGCATCAAGAGCAAATAAGTTACACATAAGAGCCAAACGATGGCTGCATTAAATTGTATAGCCTATTAATTCTAAAGTAGGTGTTTTTTGATATTTAAAATACATTGGCATTATTGGTTTTAGCCTGAGATAATAAATTAATTAACCATTTGTAATTGGACTTACTATGAAGCATTCAATCTTAAAATTATCACTACTAAGCTCTGCTATTTTATTAACTGCATGTGTTACCTCTTCACCTACAGGGCGTAACCAGGTGTTATTGTTTGATGGCGCTGAAATGGCTGACTTAGGTGCAAAATCATTTGCGGAATTAAAAACACAGGAAAAAATCAATCAAGATCCTAAAGTGAATACCTATGTACAATGCGTTAGCAAGCAAATCACTGATACCTTAGGTAAACAACCTGATTTCGACCAGTGGGAAGTAGTGGTATTTGATAGTGAACAGGTGAATGCCTTTGCATTACCGGGTGGTAAAATAGGTGTTTATACTGGTTTATTGCAGGTAGCAAAAAATCAAGATCAACTCGCTGCGGTTATTGGACATGAAATTGCACACGTTCAAGCAAACCATTCTAATGAGCGTTTATCTTCAAGCCAGATAACAGGCTATGGAACACAAATAGCACAAACTGCCATAGGTACGACTGAATATGCTGATATGGGTATGGCTGCCCTAGGATTAGGTGTTCAATATGGTATTACTATGCCCTATGGTCGAGCTCAAGAATCAGAAGCTGATATTGTAGGTCTACACCTAATGAATGATGCTGGTTTTGATGCTCAGGAAAGTATTGCGCTCTGGAGAAATATGGCGATTGCTTCAGGTGGAAGTGAGCCAATGGAGTTTTTATCAACTCACCCATCTAATGAAACCCGTATTAATAACTTAAGTGATGAATTAAAAAAATTAACTAAAAGCAGTAAACAACATCCTAACTGCTCAATGTAATTTGCTCAGTTGTAATTTGCTCAGTATAGCTATGCCACTTTAACTTGTACTAGAATAGTGGCGTAGTAGTTTGAGCATGGTATTTTGCTTCAAGTGATCTAGGTGAGTTAAGTAGTCTAGTTCACTATTAACCTTGCTCACCATTAACCTTGCTCACCATTAACCTCGTTCATTGCTAATCATAATCAGCTCTTATTATGCTATAAGTATTTATTTTTAACTCCTTCCATTTATACCACTCCCACAAGATTTGTTTATTTAACTCACTTTTACTGCTTAATTTCATACCTCAATAGTTTATTTTTTACTGAGGTAGACATTATTTTTGTGCTTCAGCATGCGTTTTTCTATATCTAATATGACCCATACTTTTCTAGGAGTAACATCAAAACCTCTTCTTCTGCTTATTAATAATTGGGAGGTGTGTGCTATGAGTTACCAATGTAAGCATTTTGATATTAAAGAACTTGTGACTCCTCAGATGTATAGCGATTGGGGGATCATTGCTGGACCTTATTTGATGATAGATTATTACGGCTAATTGATACCTTAAGGGAGCAGTTAGGATCCTGTACTATTAATGATTGGTCATGGGGAGGTAAATTTAAAAATAGTGGGCTTAGAGATCAACATTTTTATGGCTCAACGGACAAATATTTAGCTAGTCGCTCACAACATAAATATGGGCGAGCAGTTGATATGAAGTTTAAACAAGTTTCAGCTCAAGCAGCCAGAAAATATATTATTGAACATCAGGCACTATTGGCTGATATTAAGTTTGTAGAGTGTGGTCCGTTAAAACAGGGGCAAGAGATGAGCTGGGTGCATATCGATGTAAGGAATGAACTGCAACTTTGTTGTTGGTCGCCTTCTGAAGGAGTTATTGACCAAGCAGAGGTGGTTAGACGTCACCTTTAATTTTCATGCTAAAGCATTTAAAGTAAATGCCATATAAGATAACCATATACATTTTATAATATTACTATGTTAATGGTACTCAGTTCAAGCTGACTCTTTAGTGTAGTTAGCTTAATATAGATTGAAGTTAGCTTATATGGTGTATGTATTCCTTTGTTATTGCCTATGTTGCTGATTGCATCTTGTTTGATGCAACACTGCGATATAAATAACGCTCACAAAACACTGGCGATAGTTTTCTGATGGTTGCTGCTAATACGGCAATGATAATAAATGAAAACAATAATCTTCCCCAAAAAATGGTATTAAAATCTGCTCCCATTAATAAAATCAGTAATGTATCCTCAATTAAACTATGTAATAAATTTAGCAACATAATTGAAGTGAATACATCACGTGCCGCTACATGTCCTTTTTGCGCTTCGTGTATTAATAATCCTCCGCCAAATGAAAGTCCTAATGTAGCACCAATAATAGTAATATTAGTCGCCTCTTGGCTGATCCCTAATAACCGTAAAAAAGGTTTCAAGATGATCGCCATTAACTTTTCAATACCTAGTATTTTTAAAATCTTTAACGTGAATAGCAAGATTGATATAACGAAGAAGACCATCACTAAATTTTGTAGCTGGTTCATTGCCCAGTCAAGATAACCACTTTCCACACTGACTTCAGGAGACCAAAGCATTTTAGCGGGCTGGTTAAGGCTATCCGTTAATTGATAGGTCAGGTGTAATAACCACGCTAATAGTAAGCTGCCGCCAATGCGCAGAGTCAAGGTAACCCATAAACTGACTCCGGCTTTTTTCGCGATTGTGGCCTCAATAGGTAATGAATGCGCAAGTAGCATCATGCTGCCGAGCACCGAGGCTTGTGCGACAGTTAGTGTGTCATCTATGGTAATTAAGACGATCAAACCAGCATAAATATTGGTCAGTAGGGTTGTTGCCCAGACTAACCCCATGCTATCCGGTAAGCCTACGGTTTGCATAAGAGGTCCAAGTAATTCACTTAATAAAACAATCCCACCTAGATCTTCAACTATTTTTATTACAATTAATACTGGGATCATGACTTTAAACAGAGTGAATGTAACATTAAAAATATCTCTGCCTAGCTCAATGAAAAAATATTTAACGGATTGCATCATACTGACCTTTATTGTGTGTTTTCTTAAATTTAATAAGCTATATGATACATAAGATAGTTGTAACTAAATTTCAAATATTGTTTCTCAGCTCCTTAATATTTCTTTTGCTTCTCTTTTAAAGAAATATCTTCACTAATAATAGGGCTTGAGAGAAATAATAGATTACAGAGAAAATGTTAAAGTTAAGGTGAAGTCATAGAGTTAAGGTAAAGTCATAGGGTTAAAAGAAAATAATAGTAGTATTAAGGCAAAATAATGGAAATTGATAGAATTGATCGTGCGATATTAATGTCGCTGCAAAAAAATAACCGTCTACGTAACATTGAGCTTGCTGATAAAGTTGGGCTGTCAGCGCCCGCTTGTTTAAAGCGTGTTAAACGTTTACGAGAGAGCGGAGTTATTATTGCTGATGTTTCAATCATTGATACGCAGTTAGCGGGCAATAAAATGACCTTGATTGTTTCTATTGAGATGGAACGAGATAGAGCTGATATTTACCAGAAATTTAAAAATTCAATTATCAAAGCTAATGAAGTGATGCAATGTTACCAAATATCCGGAGCATATGATTTTGTGCTGATTGTTTGTGTACAGGATATTCAAGCCTATGAAGCATTTGTTGACCGTGTGTTGCATACGGATTTAAATATTAGGAAGTTTCATACTTCAGTTTCATTACGCACGGTAAAGCACAGTACGGCTATCGACCTTTAATAAACAAAAAAAGCCGAATCATCATTTTGATTCGGCTTTTAAAGTAAATGTTACTGCTTACTTAACTATTTATTAGCTTGCTAATTATAGGCTAGCTAAAATTGCATCTACCGATGCTTTTGCATCACCTAATAACATTTCAGAGTTGTCTTTAAAGAACAGTGGATTTTGTACACCAGCATAACCAGCGCCCATTGAACGTTTAAACACGACTACTTTCTCTGCTTCCCAAACACTTAATACTGGCATACCTGAAATAGGTGTACCTGGTTCGTTTGCTGCAGGGTTAACGGTGTCATTTGCACCAATAACTAATACAACATCAGTATCAGGGAAATCTTCATTGATTTCATCCATCTCTAATACGATATCGTAAGGTACTTTTGATTCAGCAAGTAGCACGTTCATGTGGCCAGGTAGACGGCCCGCAACAGGGTGAATACCAAAACGTACATTTTTACCTTTAGCGCGTAAACGTTTAGTAATTTCAGCTACTGGGTATTGTGCTTGCGCAACAGCCATCCCGTAACCTGGTACAATAATGATATTTTTTGCAGCATTTAATGACGCAGCGACTTCTTGTGCCGTTGTTTCATGGTGCTCGCCGTATTCTTGGTCACCTTGTTCAAATGTTTCAGTACCAAAACCACCTAGGATAACGCTCACAAATGAACGGTTCATCGCTTTACACATGATGTAAGATAGAATCGCACCACTTGAACCTACTAATGCACCAGTGATGATAAGTAAGTCATTTGCTAGCATGAAACCTGTTGCGGCAGCTGCCCAACCTGAGTATGAGTTAAGCATTGAAACAACTACTGGCATATCAGCTCCACCAATAGAAGCCACTAAGTGCCAACCGAATGCTAATGCAATCATAGTCATGATGATAAGTGCTGTTAAGCCTAAGTCACCGCTTACAAAAGCAACTAACAGGAAGGCTGCAGAAGTTACCGCTGCAATGTTGATCCAGTTTTTACCCGGTAAAGATAACGCCGAGCTATTGATTTTTCCGCTTAATTTACCGTAGGCAACGATAGAGCCAGTGAAAGTAACCGCACCGATGAAGATACCTAAGAATACTTCAACATCATGGATAGTTTGCGCTGCAGAGGCTAAAACTGCATGGTCTAAGTAAGAGTTAAAACCGATAAAGGTTGCCGCTAAACCTACGAAACTATGCAGGATTGCAATTAGCTCAGGCATCGAAGTCATTTCAACTTTTAATGCTAAGCGAACGCCAATACCAGCACCTACTGCCATGGCAATGGTGATGTAACCTAAACCAGAAACCTGTGAGCTAGCAATGGTGGCAAAAACGGCAATAATCATACCGATAATACCGAATACATTACCTCTTCGTGCACTTTCTTGGCTACTTAAGCCACTAAGGCTGGCGATAAACAGGATGGCTGCAATAACATAAGCAGCAGTAATTAATCCTTGAGACATGATTATTTATCCTTCTGGAACATTTTCAACATACGATGTGTCACGGTAAAGCCGCCCACGATGTTGATGGTTGCAATTAAGATTGCAATCGTTGATAAAGCGGTAACAACATTACTATCACTACCGACTTGCAGTAATGCGCCGATAATGATGATGCCACTGATCGCGTTGGTAACACTCATGAGTGGTGTGTGTAGTGAATGAGCAACATTCCAAACTACGCCGTAACCAACAATACAGGCCAACATAAATACAGTGAAATGCGCTAGGAAATCAGCAGGAGCAACACTTGCTAACCAACCAAATAAACCAGCCGCAACAACCGCTACAGCAGGTTTAATCCATTTGTTTGGTTCTTTTTCTTCAACAACAACTTCAGCTTTTTGTTCTGCTTTTGCAGTCGGTGCTGCACTAACATTGATTGCTGGTGGTGGCCAAGAGATTTCACCTTCTTTAACAACCGTTGCACCACGGATAACTTCATCTTCAAAGTCGATATCTATTTGACCGTCTTTGTTTTTACAAAGCAGTTTCATCAAGTTGACTAAGTTAGTTGCATATAGTTGGCTTGATTGAGTTGGTAAACGACTTGGTAGATCAGTGTAACCAATAATTTTTACACCGTTTTCAGTTTCAAAGACTTTATCTTTTACTGTTAGCGCTGCATTACCGCCAGCAGCTGCTGCTAAATCAACAATCACACTGCCTGACTTCATTGATTTAATCATGTCTTCAGTAATGATTTTTGGTGCAGGTTTACCTGGGATAAGCGCGGTAGTGATGATGATATCAACATCTTTTGCTTGCTCAGCCATCATTTCAGCTTGCGCTTGTTGATAACCTTCACTCATCGTTTTAGCGTAACCGGTAGTACTAACTTCAGTTTCCTCAGTGTAATTCACCTCAAGAAACTCTGCGCCCATACTTTCGATTTGTTCTTTTACTTCAGGGCGAGTATCAAATGCACGAACAATTGCACCTAAACTACCTGCAGCGCCTAAAGCGGCAAGACCTGCAACACCAGCACCTACAATCAATACTTTTGCTGGTGGCACTTTACCTGCTGCAGTAATTTGGCCTGTAAAGAAGCGACCAAATTGGTTTGCTGCTTCGATAACTGCTCGGTAACCGGCAATATTTGCCATTGAGCTTAATGCGTCTAATGCTTGTGCACGAGAAGTACGAGGTACACTATCCATCGCAATAACGCTGATGTTTTTAGCTTCTAATTGCTTTAATAGTTCTGGGTTTTGAGCTGGCCAAATAAAGCTAACTAATGTTGCGCCTTCTTTGATTAGTTTAATTTCTGCTTGGGTCGGCGCATTCACTTTGAAAATGATATCTGATTGCCAAACCGTTGCAGCATCAGTGCTAATTTCTGCACCTGCATCTTGGTAGGTTAAATCAGAAAAGCTAGCTGCTGTTCCCGCGTTTTTTTCTACCAGGAAAGTGAAACCTTGTTTAATTAATAGCTCAACAGTATTAGGTGTTGCGGCTACACGGTTTTCATTTTCTTGGATCTCTCTAGGTATACCTATCTGCATAGTAATTCCATGATCGCTTATTGTTATATTGAGTTATAAAAAGTGTATTTTATGTGTCATTTAAAAGGAGGAGTAGATATAAATTATCGTTACCTTTTATTAAAATTTACCACTGACTTACAAAAGACTGGCTATGTGCTTTTTTGTATCGTTTATGGATTTTTATTCACAATAAATTTTGCCAAGCTAAAGCTTAGTGAAAAAACGTGACTTAGGCTACCATTTTCAGCGGTTTTGAATGGTTTTTATGCAACATTAAGGTTACTTAATATAACCATTAATCATAAGCAGTGATTTTGTTAAGTTATTGTTAATAGAAACTATCCCTTAATTTATATTTGTTTACATAAAAGGAGCAGGGCATTCAAAAGTGATACGTTTTTCTGTTGTTGGGTGGGTTAAAGTAATACTTCCCGCATGTAAAGCAAGACGTTGTGATAGTTTTTTTCCAAATTCAGAGGCGTAGAATTCATCGCCAATAATTGCATGACCTATCTGCTGTAAATGAACCCGTAACTGATGAGTTCTTCCGGTCAATGGGGTTAACTTGACCAATGTAGTTTGTTGGTTACGCTTTATTACTTGCCATTCAGTTTGCGAACTTTTACCTAATTCAAAATCTACAATTTGTCGTGGTCTATTCTCCCAGTCACATCGTAAAGGCAAATCAATTAAACCCGCATCTTTTTCAATGATTCCTTCCACGCTAGCAAAGTAGGTTTTATTAATCACTTTTTGCTGGAATTGACGTCCGAGATGACTTTGTGCGGATTTTTTCAGCGCAAGAACAATAATGCCAGAAGTAGCCATGTCTAAGCGATGTACAACACAAGCATTAGGCCAAACACGTAAAACACGTAATGCTAAACTGTCTTTATGCCATGGGTCACGGCCGGGCACACTTAATAATCCCGAAGGTTTATTCAGTACTACGATATCTTGATCTTGATGAATGATATCTAAGTATGGTGACATCGGCGGGTTATATACAAAATTTGGCATTGAATCTCTGCTATCAGCAATAAAAATAATCGGCTACTAAGCATGTTGCTTAATAGCCGAATAAGTTATGAATGAGTTGAAACGATAAAACGAACGGCATCGAGTTTGAGTTGTGTATTATCTAATATCTGCTCAAAACTTGTCTGCTGGTCACGGGAATATTGAATTTCTTCTTCACGTATATTCGGGTTTACCGCTTTCAATGCTAACAAACGTGATCTCTCTTGTTGCAAAGTACGTTGCATTGTTTGCTTCGCTTCATCAATAACTTCAGCCATTAATGTTTGTGCAGTAGGTAAAGACTGTTTAATTAACTGGTCTATTAATGCCTGTGATGCATTGGCCACTTTACGGCTAATATGACGATTGATTGGCGTTAGCTGACGATTGAAACTATCGAAAGTGACATTTTCTCCAAGGTTTTTTGCATTTTTATCTAACAATAAGCGGATCGGAGTGGTCGGTAAGAAGCGACTTAATTGTGCATTTTCAGTGTTTAACGCTTCAACAACGTAAATAAGCTCTAAGAACGTTGAGGCAGCCGGTAATGAATTGTTTTTTAAGATAGCCACAGAGGTTGTACCTGTATCTGAACTTAATACCATATCCATGCCGTTGCTAATGATCGGGTGTTCCCATGTTAAATAAGCAATGTCATCACGACTTAAAGCGGTTTGACGGTTAAAAGTAACCGTGATGCCATCTTCAGGTAACCCAGGATAATCAGACGCTAACATGTGATCTGTAGGTTTTAAAATTAAACAATGTTCACTGCTATCTTCCTGCTGTACCCCCAACACATCAAACATTTGTAATGCAAAACCAGTGAAGTGCGGTAATTGATCTATTTCAGTAATATCATCCAACAAGTTACTGTTTTGTAATACACCACTTGAGTTAATTTCTAATAGCTTATCGCGCCCTTGTTCTAAGTTGGTTTTTAACTCTGCATTTAATTTGGCGGTACGTTGAATCAAGTGTTCTAACTGTTGCTGGCTATTATCACCGGTTGCCAATAAATTAATTAATTCATCTTTAACCGCTTCGTATACCGTATGGCCAGTAGGGGTGGTTTGCGTAAATGCAGATAAACCTTGTTCATACCACTGTTGTAAAAAGGCTTGTGAAGTTTCTTTTAAGTACGGCGTATAAATTTGTATATCACAACGTTGTCCAATTCTATCTAATCGGCCGATACGTTGTTCCAACAAATCTGGGTTTATAGGTAGGTCAAACAAAACTAAGTGATGAGCAAACTGGAAGTTACGACCTTCTGAACCTATTTCAGAACACACCATCACCTGTGCACCATCTTCAACTTGTGCAAAATAAGCTGCTGCTTTATCTCGTTCTATTAATGATAGCCCTTCATGGAAAACGGCAGCTTTGATTGCTTCGCGTGTACGCAATGCTTCTTCAATAGCTAAAGCGGTTTGTGCCTGTGCTGCAATAATTAAGATCTTTTCATCTTTATTCTGCTGGATCAGATCAATCAACCAGCTAATACGTGGATCAAAGGCACACCATGAATTATCCGTAGAAGCTTCAAATGCTTGGTAGATCTGTTCTGGATACAAGGCTGTAAAAGCTTGTTCAGCTAGAGTACCAACAGGCATCATTTTAGATACTTTCATTGCTGTTTTATATTGGTCAGGTAACGGTAAAGCAACTGATTTTAATAAGCGTTTTGGAAAACCTTTAATAGCAGAACGCGTATTTCTAAATAATAAACGCCCTGTACCGTGTCTATCTAATAATCCACGGATTAATTCTTGCTGCGCAGACTGTTGTTCATCTTCATCAATAGTAATATCAGTGATCACATTTAATAATGGCTCAACATCTTGTTCAGAGAGCAATTCAGTAATACTGTTTTTTGCTTCATTGCTTAGGAATTTTCCGTCTAATAACTGGTTTACTGCATCTACTACCGGCTTATAGCCTGCTTCTTCATTAACAAAAGCTTGATAATCATAAAAACGATTAGGATCTAATAAGCGTAAACGAGCAAAGTGACTTTCGTGACCAAGTTGATCGGGTGTTGCTGTTAATAACAATACACCTGGAATTGAGTTAGCTAGTTTTTCAATTGCATTGTATTGCACACTTGGTTTTTCTTTATCCCAGATAAGGTGATGAGCTTCATCAACGATCAACAGATCCCAAGTCGCTAGTAACGCATTTTTTAAATGCTTTTGTTTACGAATTAAATCAATGCTGCACAGCACCAGTTGTTCAGTATCAAATGGGTTAACAGCATCAAGATAAGCTTCTTCACAGCGTGTTTCATCAAAAATACTAAAATGTAAATTAAAGCGGCGAAGCATTTCTACTAACCATTGGTGCTGTAAATTTTCAGGCAATACAATTAATACACGTTTAGCTCGTCCAGTGATTAGCTGCTGGTGGATGATTAATCCTGCTTCAATGGTTTTACCCAAACCTACTTCATCGGCTAATAAAATACGCGGTGCATGGCGTTGCCCAACTTCTTCTGCAATATAAAATTGATGAGGAATTAAATCTACGCGAGGGCCCAGTAGACCGCGTAAGTGAGAGCGTTGTTGTTGGTGCTGATTTAATAAAGACTTGTAACGTAAAATGAAACGATCGAACTTATCAATTTGTCCTGCGAATAGCTTATCTTGCGGTTTATTAAATTTGATAAAGTTATTAAGAAAAGTTTCTTTTAATTTAGTTTCTTCACCGGTATCAACACGGGTACCTACATAAGTAATAATATTATCGTTTTCTTCAATATCTGTGACTAATAAAGTCCAATCGGCATGGCTTAAAACTTCATCCCCAATATTAAAGCGTACGCGAGTTACCGGTGCTTCTTGAATCGAATATAGACGTTGTTCTCCCGACGCAGCGAACAACAATGTCAGCATACGTCCTTCTATAGCAACAATAGTACCTAAACCTAACTCTGATTCAGCGTCACTAATCCAACGCTGGCCTAACGAAAATGTCATAAAAACTCACTCATCATTTGTAACTAAAGAAAAACTAACTAACAGAAAAGCTGCGTATGTTACCTAAATCCGAATCAAACATACTAGCGATAAATAGAATAAATATAGTGAAAATAAAAATAGCATATAAATGGAGGAAAAGAGTGGTTTGTTTGATATTTAAGCAAACGAAAATAAATCGTAATAAAACACTTGCCAATGTGATCTCAATCCCTATAATGCGACCCCACAGATACGGGGTGTAGCGCAAGTTACTCAGCGAGTTTGAGAATAGTTTTTAACGTATTAACGCTTCGTGGTTCGCTTCGAAATTAAGTTAAATTAAAACGTTGACAATGTTCGAAAGGCGCGTAATATACGCCGCCTGGCCGCAAGGCACGCTCTTTAACAATTTAATCAAACAATCTGTGTGAGCACTTGTTGTTGATGTGATTTCAAAAAAATCAAAGTCCTTTCTTGTAAAGGCAACATCAATAATAGTGACACACGAAATAATTCATTTACG